>NZ_KB907784.1:600000-900000 GCF_000382185.1 Bordetella sp. FB-8
CCGGTCCGAACCAGGGCCAGGTAAAAATCGGTCAGCCAAGTACGCAACAGACTGCCGAACGTCATTTTCACGTGCGCTCGCCTCCAGTGCGGCATGAACGCCCCCAGCACGGGCAGCATTGCAGGCACTCCGATTGTCGCCACGACATAGATGCTCCAGAGCAATGCGCAAGGCAACGGAAAAGCCCAGCCGACCAATAACGCGAGGAAGGTCGCGGGTGCCGCCAAGGTGCGACGCAAGTTGTCCAGGATCTTCCAGCGTCCCGTGGCCTGCAATGTCAGGGCGGCCCGCTGCCGCACCGGAAACAGCCAAGGCAGCAGTTGCCAGTCACCGCGCGCCCATCGATGCTGGCGCGCCATGGCGACGTCGTACCGGTCCGGAAATGCCTCGACCACTTCGATATCGGACGCCAGGCCCGCGCGCGCGAATATCCCCTCGAACAGGTCGTGGCTGAGCATCGTGTTGTTCGGCACCCTCCCGGCGAGCGCCAGCTCGAAGGCATCGATATCGTAAATTCCCTTGCCTACGTAGGAGCCTTCGTCGAACAGATCCTGGTACACGTCGGACACGGCCGCGGCATAAGGATCAATTCCGCTAGGGCTCGATAAAATGCGCTGAAACAGCGAACCCTCGGCGCCGAGTGGCAATGACGGCGTCACACGGGGCTGTAAAACGCCATATCCTTCTACAACGCGCTGGCTCTGCGGGTCGAACACCGGACGATTCAGCGGATGCGCCATCTTGCCGATCAGGCGGCGCACCGTATCACGCGGCAGGCGGGTGTCCGCATCGAGGGTGATCACATAGCGAACTTGCGGCGGCGTGATCGGCGTATGCCCATCGATGGCGACGAAAGAAGTGTCCGTCGCGCCGCGCAACAGACGGTTGAGTTCGTGCAGTTTGCCGCGCTTGCGCTCCCAGCCCATCCAATGCCTTTGCTCTTGATTCCAGATGCGCCGCCGATGCAATAGCAGGAAGCGGGCGCCATGCGGCGTGGCCGGATAGCGCCGGTTCAGTTCCGCGATTCCTGCGGCCGCGGCAGCCAGAAGGCCTTGGTCATCATCGGTCAGCTCGGTCGGTGAGTCCGTCCAGTCCGATAGCAGCGCGTAGTAAATTTCGCCCGCTCCGCTCGCAAGATGATGAATCTCCAGCCGCTCGATCTGTTCGGTCAGCGCGGCCCGTGTGGTCAGCAGCGTTGGAACGGCCACCACCGTGCGCATCTCGGCCGGAACGCCGTCGCGCAGCGCCAGACCTGGCAGAACGACCGCATTGACGTCACGCATCACCCCTCGATTGGCAATTGCCACGGCCGCATCCAGCGTGGGCAATATGCCTGCCAGACCCAACCATACAAGCCAGCCGGCATGGGGCACAAAGCCGGCCAGCAGCGCCAGAATGCCGCCCAACAGCAGGGCCGCAAGCAGCAAAATGCGAGCGATGTAGCCACCCAGACCGACGCGGCGCGTGAAACGGTGCAGCCACAGCCTCGCCGGCGGGCGATAGCCGATTGCCGTCTCGAAAGCGTGCCGGCCGGCCCCCAGCAAGTAATAGCCGGGATCGACGGTGTGCTGCCGCATCGCTTGCGCGGCAGACTCTTTCGCGGCCGTATCCTGCGTCGCCGTCTGTGCGGCGGCGACGGCACGATCCGCGATATCGATCTCGCTCAGCGACGATCCGCGCGCCAACACCTCGATCGCGCCGCGATACAAATTGCGCGTGGCGAAATCCATGTCTACGAACTGTGGGTATACGCGCAATCGCTCGTCAACGGGACTCATGCGCTCAAACAGGTCGCTCCAGTCCACGTCGGAAATCAGGCGCATGCTCGTAATCACATTGCGCACGGTCAGGCTTGCCGCACCCTGATTCTGATGCACCGCGGCAACAATTTGCTCCACCGTCGTGTTCTGAGCGATCAAGCGCGCGTGCAGCCATGCAATGGCCGGCATCGCCTCCGGGTCCTGATCGTGCAGCCGCTGTATCAATTGCACCGCGAAGGTATCGCGCAAAGCCGATCTGCCATAGCGCACGAGTAGTGTTTCGATGGCCTGAGGCGCATGGCCGGCCACGCCGAGCAGACGATCGGCCATTGCATCGGCATCGACTCGCGCGATGCGGCCGTCGGTAATTTCGTCGGCCAGTCGCCGCAGGTTTTCGATCAGCACAATGCGCAGCGTAATGGCCACGGCCCAGAGTTCGCCGATGGTCAGCGGCTGCACGGTCTGGTATGCCTCTACGAACCTGCAAAGCAGGTTGGGGTCAAAGTGACTATCGGTATGCGCGACGAATGCCCACGCAAGGCCGAAAACGCGTGGATAGCAGGAGAACGAGCCGGCGCTAAGCTTGGGCAATTGCCGGTAGTAGCTGGCTGGCAGGTCATCGCGGATCTGGCGCACCTGGTCTTCGACCAGGTGGTAGTTGTCGAGCAACCATTCTGCGGCCGGAGTGATCGGCTCACCGTTTCCCGCCGCCGTCACCGTCGTTTCGTAGGCCCGCAAGAGCTGGCGCGCATTATCCTTGAGCCGCGCCGTCAGGGAGGGGCAGGCGCGAGTCTGCTTCAGGATGGACTGAGCACCAGCGAGGCTGCGCGCGTGCTGCATCAGCCGCTCTTCGCCAAACAACTCGTCGCGCACCGGCGCGATGCTGTTCCATGGCGATGGGTTCCTGCGGCTCCATGCGGCACGTGCAAATTGAAACATCATTAGGCTGCCGTCTTGAGCGGGCTGGCGACGGCGTTCCGGTCTGTGGCGATTTCCCGACCTGCGACAGCCAGCGCAAGCACAGGATTCAGACTATCGACCATTGAAGTCGGCATGAGAATGGTGGCGCCCCGCTCCTTGGTTGTTTCGTAAATAATATTCATCGCCCGCAGCTGCAGTGCGCCGGGTTGACTTTCATAGATCCGCGCTGCCTCGACGAAATTCGAGGCGATCGCGGCTTCCGACGAACCCAGAATCACGCGTGCCTGCTTTTCGCGTTCGGCCTGCGCCTGGCGGGACATCGCATCCTGCAGCGCAACCGGAATCGCGACATCCCGGATCTCCACCGAACTGACCGCAATACCCCATGCGGCAGTCTTGCCTTCTATTTCGATCCGCAGATGCGAGTCCGCTTGGACGCGATCCGAGAGCAGCGTCGAGAGCATCGAAGCGCCGATCAATTCCCGTAAAGTCGTCTGAGCCACTCGGTCGATGGCCTGGCGATAATCGGTAATCGATAAAGCCGCCTTTTGCGCGTCGTTCACATGCCAGAAGATAATCGCATCGACATTGACCGGCACCGTATCCTTGGTTAAAGCCTGCTCAGCGTTGAAAGCCGTGGTCTGGATCCGTTCATCAATGATTGCCACAATGCGATCCAGCAAGGGCACGATCATGAAAAATCCGGCCCCCTTGACGCTTTGCAGCTTGCCCAGCCGCAGGATCACGAACTTTTCCCATACATTGGCCACCTTGGCGGACAGGCCGACGAGAATCCCGACGACAATCAGCACGCCCCCCAGATAAAAATTGATCCATTGGCCAGCGGCAATACCGGCCAGGACAACCACAAGAGATAAAAATAAGGGAATCTGGTTCATGGCAATCAACCTCGTTTGATGCCCGCTCGAAAGAGCGATACATACTGCACACGGTGTTCATTTCCCCGAGTCCAGTCTGTACGTTGCCGTACCCAACCGCAGGCTTGCTTTTCGGTGTAATTGCGCGCAAGGTGAATCGATCTACGCACCTTTCTCGTCGGTGCGTCAGCGAGGTCTCTCATGAATGCGACAACCCGGCTTCATGCCCTAGGTCAAAGCCTATGGCTTGACAACATCACGCGCGATCTTCTGACCAGCGGCACGCTCGAGCGCTACCGCACCGAACTGTGCATAACGGGGTTGACGTCCAATCTGGCCGCCTTCGATCAGGCCATCCGCGACACGGCCGTCTACGACGACGCCATTGGCTGGAAGATCCGGCAAGGCATGCCATGCGAAACACTATTCTTCGAGCTGGCAATGGAAGACCTGACACGGGCCGCCACGCTGTTTCGCCTTGTTCATGAAGCAAGCCATGGCATGGAAGGCTGGGTCTCGCTGGAGGTTTCTCCGCTGCTGGCCGATGACGTGGCTGGAACAATCGATACAGCCAGATGGCTTCATACCAGCGCGCAATGCAACAACCTTTTCATCAAAATCCCGGGCACGGCGGCGGGAATTCAGGCCGCCGAAGAACTGATCTTCGCCGGCGTTCCGATCAACATCACGCTGCTATTTTCGCGCGGACACTATATCGCCGCGGCCGGCGCCTACGCACGCGGCATCCGACGCAGGGTTTACGCAGGCCTCGACCCGAAAGTCCATTGCGTGGCATCGATTTTCGTCAGCCGATGGGATCAGGCCGTCAAGGACATGATCCCGCCCGCACTGCGCAACCGATTGGGCATTGCCGTCGCCAGGCAAATATACAAAACCTATCGAGAACGGCTGATTGCGCCGCAATGGCGCGAGCTGGCCAGGAACGGCGCTCTGCCCCAACGGCTGGTGTGGGCCAGCACAGGAACGAGAGACCCGACGCTGCGCAGCGGATACTACGTCGAGGCGCTTGCCGCACCGCACACCATCAACACCCTGCCGGGAAAAACCATGCTCGAATTCGCCGAGCGGGGCGAGGTGCGCGGGGCGATGCGCGACGATGGCGGCGACTCCGAATCCTTGCTTGCCGAATTCGCGCAGGCTGGCGTGGGCATTCCAGCGCTTGCCGCGCAACTCCAGGACGAAGGCCGGCTTTCTTTCATTCGATCCTGGAACAAGCTGATGAACCTCATCGCTGCGAAAGGCAAACCCACTTGAGCCGGATTGTGTGCAAAAGAAAGGCCTATTCCAGTGGTTTTTATTCTTGATTATTTTCCGATGCGTGCACGCTAGCGTACCGACTACGCCGTGATATTCCCGTAGCGTCTCATTATTCATGCAGACCAACAAAGGAATCATCATGAAACATTCGAAGCTGATATTTGCCGCCGTGACCATGCTCGCGCTGGGTGCCTGCACCGGACCCCAAGGCCCGCAGGGCGAGATGGGCAATACCGGAAACACCGGGCGGCAAGGGGACTCGGGGTATAGCGGCGCGACCGGAGCGACCGGCGCTCCCGGGGCGACCGGTGACACGGGCGCCACCGGCACCACGGGGGCAAGAGGCAGCAACGGGGCCAGAGGCCCTGCCACTACCCCCGACGGCGCCGTGCTGCTCGTCCCGGCTCACTGAAACTGACGCCGGGCCTGCCGCCCCATGCACGCACCGGTATCCGATCCGGTCAAACAGCCGGACCGCCCCAAGCTGCTCCAGGTAATGGGGCCAGGCCTGATCACCGGTGCCTCCGACGACGATCCGAGCGGCATCGCCACCTATTCGCAAATCGGCGCCAAGTTCGGCTACGAACTGGCCTGGACCCTGCTGCTGAGCTATCCCTTGATGGCGGCGATCCAGGAAATCAGCGCGCGTATAGGTCGGGTGACCGGCTACGGCATCGCGGGCAATCTGCGCCGCCACTACCCGTCATGGCTTTCCCGCGGCATCGTCGGCCTGTTGCTGATTGCCAATATCGTCAATCTGGGAGCGGACTTGGGTGCGATGGGTGCCGCGCTCACGCTGCTTATCAACGGCCCCGCCCTGCTCTATGTCTGTCTGTTCGGACTGCTATCGGCCGCGCTGGAGATCTTCACCCGCTATGCACGATACGTGTCGGCCCTGAAGTGGTTGTGCCTGTCGTTGTTCAGCTACGTGATTTGCGCCTTCGTCGTGCAGGTCCCGTGGGGCCAGGTCGCCCGGGCCGTAGTCTGGCCCCCGCTCTCCTTCACGCCCGGCTATATCGTGGCCATTGTCGCGGTCATGGGGACGACCATCAGTCCCTATCTCTTTTTCTGGCAGGCCGAGCAAGAGGTCGAGGACGAACAGGAGCGGCCCGACGGGGCGGGCGATCTCGTTCGCGCACCGTTGCGGGCGCACGCCGAATTCGCCCGCATCCGCATCGATACGTATCTCGGCATGGCGCTTTCCAACGTTATCGCCTTCTTCATCATCATCACCACCGCAACGACGCTGCACGCGCACGGCCAGACCGACATCCAGACCTCTGCGCAGGCCGCCGAAGCCCTGCGGGCCGTGGCCGGCCGCTTCACGTTCATTGTTTTCTCGGCGGGCATCCTCGGCACCGGCATGCTTACGCTGCCCGTACTCGCCGGCTCGGCCGCCTACGCCGTGGGAGAACTGTTCTCGTGGCGCGTCGGTCTTGCGCGCCTACCCAGGCAGGCCAAGGCTTTTTATGCCGTCATCATCGCGGCCACCGCGATCGGCGTCGGCTTGAACTTCACGTCCATCGATCCCGTGAAAGCCCTGTACTGGAGCGCTGTCCTCAATGGCGTGGTGGCGGCTCCGGTGATGGCCGTCATGATGCATCTTTCGATGCGTCAAGCCATCATGGGCACCTTCACGCTGCCGCCTGTGCTGCGCATCCTCGGTTGGATCGCGACTTTCGTGATGGCCGCGACAGTATTTGCCATGATCGCCACGTGGATAGCGTGACCGGTCGGCACTGCCCTAGCGTTCGCCATCGGACAGATACCGCTCAAAAATAGGAACATACGTGGTCTCGTGATCGAACACTCGTGGCCTTCACCTTTTGTGAAAGCCTAGGTTCCTCGTATATATCCTTGGAGATTCACGATGAAATGCACTCATTCCTTGGCTCGGCCGTTCGCCCTAACCGCGCTCGCGGCAGTTCTGCTTCTGGGTGCGGCCGTGTTGGCCAGACCAGCCGCCGCGGCCGGCACCCAGCCGGCGAGCCGAGCCGATACGCGCATAAACAGCCTTCATTTGCGCCTGCAAATCACTGCCGCGCAGGAGCCTCTCTGGCAGACTGTTGCGCAGGTCATGCGCGACAACGACTTAGCCATCGAAGCGCTCGAGAAAGTCCGCGCCGAGGGCAAGAACACTATGACCGCCGTTGACGATCTACGGTCTTACGGCCAATTGATCGACGCCCATGCCGACGGCGTCAAAAAACTCGAACCGCCATTCGAGGCGCTTTACAAGACCCTGTCGCGTACGCAGAAGCACAATGCCGACCTGATTTTCCGCAACGAAAGACACCCTGTACAAAAGAAGGGTTGATTATGGCGACTTCAATCACACGTATGCCGGCGAGGCATTTCATGCGCAACAAAAGGGTAGCCGCGTCTGGACTCGCCGTCGCGCCGGCCTGCCTGCCTGCTCGCGACTCCGACGCTGCGAGCGCAAGAGGCTAACCGCGCAAGACAACAGCACACCCATGGACATGAACCCCGGCATGCCGATCGGCATGGCAATGATCGCGGTGATGGCGCCGGCCACTACATAAGCTATCCGGGCTATGTCTATGGTGCGCCCCCTCTGGTCTACGGACCATCGGTCGTGCCCCGGCATCAATCTCTTCCTGCCGCTTTGGCTTTGTACGCTGTCGTACCGCACCGGCGCGTGCATCGGCGTAAGTTCGGGTAACTCACATCCCATCAGGAGAACATCGTGCTAAGAAGAAAATTCATACTGGGCACGCCCGGGTCGATTCTTGCAATCGGCTTCGCCGTCTCGGGCTGCACCATGACCGGCATGTCCGACGTCAAGACTCAAAGAGAACAGACCGACAAGCGCCACACAATTGACTCCGGAGTGGACTCGACCTTGACACGCCTTTATGCGGCTGCGAACGGTTCGCGCCAACTCGTCGAGAAAGCCCACGGTGTTCTGGTATTTCCGTCGGTCATCGATGCGGGCTTTGTCGTCGGCGGACAATACGGCGAAGGCGCGTTGCGCATCCATGGCCGCACGAGCGGGTACTACAGTACGGTTACCGGATCAGTGGGATGGCAGGCCGGGGCGCAGTCGCGTGCGATCATCTTTCTTTTCATGACGGAGGAATCGCTCAACAAGTTCCACAATGCCAAGGGCTGGTCTGCCGGCGGCGACGCATCGGTAGCTGTGCTGAAAATCGGCGCAAACGGCGCTGTCGACACCAGCACCGCAACCGGAGATGTCGATGCGTTCGTGCTGTCCAATGGCGGCCTGATGGCGGGAGTTTCGCTTCAAGGCACCAAGGTCACCCGGCTCAAATCGCTATAGCCGGCCCGATGGACAACCAGACCCTGGACGCGCTGTGCGTCGACACACTGCGTTTTCTTTCCATCGACGCGGTACAGCTAGCCCATAGCGGGCATCCCGGGCTACCGCTCGGCGCCGCGCCCATGGCTTACGCGCTGTGGTCCCGCTTTCTCAGGCACAACCCGGCCAATCCGGCATGGTTCGACCGTGACCGCTTCGTGCTGTCGGCGGGGCACGGCTCCATGCTGCTGTACAGCCTGCTGCATCTGACCGGCTATGACCTACCGCTCGAGGAGATAAAGCGTTTTCGGCAGTGGGGTAGTCGCACGCCGGGCCACCCCGAGCGCGGCCTGACCCCCGGTGTGGAAACCACGACCGGACCGTTAGGCCAGGGATTCGCCAACGGCGTGGGCATGGCCATTGCCCAGGCCCATCTCGCCGCACGCTACAACCGCCCTGGCTACGACATCGTCGATCACTACACCTACGGCATCGTCAGCGATGGGGATCTGATGGAAGGCGTTGCGTCGGAAGCGGCTTCCCTGGCCGGCCATTTGCGGCTTGGCAAACTGGTCTACCTGTACGACGACAACCAGGTCACGCTTTCCGCGGGCACCAGCATCGCGTTTACCGAGGACCGTGCCCAGCGTTTCAGGGCCTACGGCTGGCACACCCAATGCGTTGAAGACGGCAACGATCTTGCTACCATCGGCCAAGCTCTGGCTCATGCCCGCGCCGAAACGCAACGCCCATCCCTGATCCTGGTGCATACGCACCTGGGTTACGGATCGCCCAACAAGCAGGACACATACAAGGCACACGGTTCGCCGCTCGGTGAGGAAGAAGTGCGCCTGACCAAGCAGAACCTGGGCTGGCCGATCGAGCCGGCCTTCTATATTCCCGCCGCAGCTCAGACGCGTTTTCATCGCGCTCGAGTGGAAGGCTCGCAGCAAGAGGCCGAATGGAACGCCCTGATCGCCTCTTATACCCAGGCATTTCCCGTGCTTGCCGAAGAACTGCAACAGACAATGCAAGGGGAATTGCCCGATGGCTGGGACCGCGACATTCCGCATTTCCCCGCCGATGCCACAGGCATGGCCACACGGTTCGCATCGGGCCGGGTCATGAATGCGATAGCGCCGCACCTTCCCGCGCTGTTCGGCGGCTCGGCGGACCTCGATCCCTCGACCTTTACCGCGCTGTCGGGCCTTGGGGACTTCGCCGCGCCCGGCGCCGACGCCCACGATAGGCAGGGTTCCAACGGGGGCGGCTGGAACCACGCAGGTCGCAATCTGCACTTCGGCGTGCGCGAGCATGCCATGGGCGCGATCCTGAACGGACTGGCCGCGCATGGCGGCATCATTCCGTTCGGTGCGACTTTCCTGATCTTCTCGGACTATATGCGCCCGCCGATCCGGCTTGCCGCGCTCATGCATCTTCATGTGATCCTTGTTTTTACGCACGACAGCCTGGCGCTGGGCGAAGACGGTTCAACGCACCAGCCCGTCGAGCAGCTCGCGAGCCTGCGGTCCGTGCCAGGACTGCATGTCATGCGTCCCGCCGACGCCAACGAGACAGCCCAAGCCTGGCGCCTGGCGCTGGAAACGAAAGACCGGCCCACCGCGCTCGTCCTGACGCGGCAGGACGTGCCGACTTTCGACCGCACCCGATTCGCCGCCGCCGACGGACTGCGGCGCGGCGGCTACGTACTTGCCGACGCTCCCGGTGGGGAGCCGGCGCTGATCCTGATCGCCACCGGCTCCGAGGTCGCACTGGCGATGGCCGCGCGCGAACAATTGCTGGCGCGGCATATCGCGGTGCGCGTGGTTTCACTGCCTTGCTGGACCTTGTTCGACGCCCAGGAGCAGGCATACCGGGATGCCGTGCTGCCTGCGTCGGTGGGCGCGCGACTCGCGATCGAGGCAGGCGTAGCGCAAGGCTGGCATCGCTACATCGGCGATCGCGGCGGCGTGCTCGGCATAGACGGCTATGGCGCCTCGGCGCCGGCCGACGTATTGCTGCGCGAATATGGGTTCACCGTCGACAACGTCTGCGCGCGCGCCCTGGCGCTGCTAGGGTAACAACGCCACGCGCAACGCATCGTCGACCATCGCCTGGGCCTGATCGACGATGCGCGTGAGGTGTTCGTCGCCGAGGAAACTCTCCGCATAGATCTTGTAGATATCTTCGGTGCCCGATGGCCGCGCGGCGAACCATCCATTCTTGGCCACTACCTTGATGCCGCCGATGGCCGCGCCGTTGCCCGGCGCACGATCGAGCACCTGCTCGATCTTCTCGCCCGCCAATTCGGCGTGGGTAACCTGCGCCGGCGCAAGCCGGGCCAGCCGTGCGCGCTGCGGCGCCGTCGCCGCCGCCTGGATGCGACGCTCGACTGGGGCGCCCAACTGTCCGGCTAGCTCCTGGTAGCGCTCCGCGGGGTCGCGACCCATCCGTATCGTCATTTCCGCGGCCAGCAAGGCAGGCACCATGCCGTCCTTGTCGGTCGTCCAGGCCGTGCCATCGCGCCTCAGGCAGCTCGCTCCGGCGCTCTCTTCACCCGCATAACCCAGCGAGCCCTCGAGCAGGCCGTCCGAAAACCATTTGAATCCCGCCGGCACTTCGTAGAGCGCCCGGCCGTGCTTGCTCGCCACACGATCGATCATCTGGCTGCTGACAACAGTCTTGCCCACTGCCGCATCCGTACGCCACCCAGGCCGGTGCGTGTAGAGATAATCGACGAGAACAGCCAGATAGTGATTCGGCGCCAGCAAACCGGCGTGCCGGGTGACGATGCCGTGCCGGTCGTGGTCGGTATCGCATGCGAAAGCCACATCGAAGCCATCCCGCTGACCGATCAGCGCCTGCATCGCATAGGGCGACGAGGGGTCCATGCGGATGCGCCCATCCCAATCGACGCTCATGAAGCCGAAAGTCGGATCGACGATATCGTCGATCACGGTGAGATTCAGGCCGTAGCGCGCGGCGATCGGTTTCCAGTAATGTACGCCCGCGCCGCCCAGCGGATCGACGCCCAGGCGGATCGGCGAACCGCGCACGATGTCCATATCGATGACACCGGCCAGATCACCCACATAGACATTGAGAAAATCATGCCGATGCATCGTCGCGGCACGTATCGCCCTGGACAGCGGCATGCGGCGCACTCCCTGGAGCCGACTTTCGAGCAGGCGGTTCGCCGCCGCTTCGATCCAGCCCGTCGCGGCCTCGCCGGCCGGCCCACCGTTGGACGGGTTGTATTTGAAGCCGCCGCTTTCCGGCGGATTGTGCGAAGGCGTCACGACGATGCCGTCGGCCAGGCCAGCGGCACGGTTGCGGTTATAGGCGACAATGGCATGGGATATTGCCGGAGTAGGCGTATATTCTCCGTTTTGCGCGATCATGACCTCCACGCCGTTGGCCGCCAGGACTTCAAGCGCACTCGCGTAGGCCGGCTCGGAAAGCGCGTGCGTGTCAATGCCGATGAACAGTGGGCCGTCTGTCCCCTGCCGCGCGCGATACAGGCAAATAGCCTGCGTAATCGCCAGGACATGCCACTCGTTGAAACTGCATGTCAGCGAAGATCCTCGATGCCCGGACGTTCCGAACGCGACCCGCTGTTCCGTTATCGAAGGATCCGGCCGATCACTGTAATAGGCCGTGATCAGCCGGGGCACATTGACCCGTATCGAACGGGGTGCCGGCTTTCCGGCCTGCGGACTGACATACATACCTGCTCTCCCTGCCCAGACTAGGTTTATAGCTACGACGCCCGCTGATAGCGATACTGTCGTATCAGGGCGTTGGTCGAGCTATCGTGGTCCAGCCAATCCGGAGCCTCTTCCCGGGCTTCAGGCTGAATCTTCACTGCGATCCGCTTTCCCGGTTCGAAGCCCCGTTGATCGAACGAATCGATGTTCCGGATCGTGCCTTGCGTGAAAATGCTGTGCTCGTAAAGGGCGACGAGTTTGCCCAGCGTTTCAGGAGTCAGGCATTCGGCAAGAATTGTGCTTGAGGGACGATTGCCCTCGCAGACGAGATACGACGCCAGCCAGGGCGGCGTGCCATCGGTCTCTGCCTGAGTCACTGTCGTACCGAAGGCGAGCGCCTCGGTCTGCGCGAATAGATTCGCCGTCATCAAGTCATGCGTAGGGTCATGCGGATCCAGGCTCCGGCCGAATCCGATGAAATCGCACGGAATGACATGGGTATCCTGGTGCCCCAGTGGATAAACCGCGTGCTGTTCGTTGGCGCCCGGTTCGCCCCAATAGATCTGGCCGGTCGGATAGGCGAACCGTGTTTCATCACACGAGACATGCTTGCCATTACTCTGAACTGCCAACTGCTGGAGGTACACGGGAAAGCGCTTCATATAATGATCATAAGGCAGTACTGCGACCGTCTGCGCACCAAAGAAATTGCTATACCAGATCGAAAGCAGCGCCATCAGCACCGGCAGATTGCGTTCGAATGGCGCGGTGCGGAAATGTCGGTCCATTGCATGAATTCCGGCCAGCAGCCCACAAAAATTCTCGGGTCCTATGGCCATCATGATCGACAGACCTCCTGCGGAATTCATCGAATACCGGCCCGCGACCTGGTCTCTGAGGCGAAACATATATTCCGTGTCGATGCCGAAATCCGCCACGCCTTGCGCGTTGGTCGACACGGCGACAAAATGGTGGCGTATTGCGCCCTGATCGCCCAGCGCGCGCAGACTCCACTCGCGGGCAAGACGGACGTTGCCCAAGGTTTCGGCCGCAGAGAAGGACTGAGAGCAAATGATGAACATTGTCTCCTCGGGGTCGAGATCGCGGGTTTTTTCGAAAAAATCGGCCTCATCCGCACTGGAGACGAAGCGGAATTTCATATTGCCCTGGCTATAGTGGCGCAATGCTTCGTAGGCCATGTCCGGGCCCAGACCGTAACCCCCGACACCAATATTGACGATGTTACGAATCGGGCGGCCCGTGTGGCCGCGCCAGAGGCCGGCGCGGACGTCTTCGCAAAAAGCGGTCATGCGCTCCAGTACCACATTGGCGCCAGGCAGGACATCGTTGTCGTCGACAAATGTGCGCTCGCTGAACGACGCGCACAAGGCCGCGCGCAGCGTAGTTCTCTGCTCGGTTACGTTGATCGCGACGCCGGTGAACATCGCTTCGATGCGCTGCGCCATATCGCACTCGCGGACCAGTCGCAACAAGAGCGCGATCGTCTCGCCGGTTACCCGATGCTTGGAATAATCGAAATAGAGACCGGCCGCATAAAGCACCATGCGTTCGCGACGAAAGGGGTCATTCACAAAAAAGTCCCGCAGGTGCAAGTCGCGGATCTGCCGATGATGCGCCACCAGCGCTTGCCAGGCTGGACTTTCGGTAAGCGGCGCCATCGGCATGCCGACCGGTCGCGGTCGCTGCAATATCGATTTCATGAAAATTCCTTGTCAAATATTGACTACCTAGCGCTGCGCGATCGAGCAGCCAGAACGGCTTCGTTCAGATCACCGATATGCTCGATGACGACATCGGCCGGCGGATAGGCGATGGCCGCCGGGTCCCGCGCGTAGTGCCCCTGGCGTGGAAATACCGTTGTCAGGCGGCTCTCCCATCTTTGCTTCATCGTCGACAGAATGCGCAATTTGTCGTCGACCATCACATAGCGTCGGGCGGGATAGCACTTTGCAATCTCATCGAGCATCGTCTCTTTGTGGATATAGATCAGCACGCGGCCGCGCACCTCCGCCCACAACCCGGCGCGTTTTATCTTGTGCGGTTGGAACACGGCATCGCCATCGGAGACAATAACGGTCTTGCCCATGGCACGCAGACGTCGCAAGGCCTCCAGCGCCCCGGGATACAGACGACTGGAAAACGGGTAGTCGATCAGGAATGAAGACATCCGCATCACGGGCGCATCACTGCGGTCTTTGCGTCGCAAGCGCTGCAATGCCCCCAGGTAATCCACGTAGCCCAGTTCGACACGCAAGGCTTCGGAAATCACCCAATACCTGTCGCTGTCGATTTGCCCAAATTCATCGACCATGCGAGCGCGCAAGTCTTCCAGTAGCGCATCGTTGTCCAAAAGCGTGTTGTCGCAATCGAAGAGAAGGATTAGGTCATCGGAATCTGGCATTTTTCCTCTTGCACGAAGTCGCCGCGACCATCGGAACTGCATGCAGTCTGAACGCGAAGCACCATGTCATCTGTCTGCCAGCGTACACACCCCCGTGTCTTACGCGAATGGATGGGGTTCAGTCTCGTTCCTGCGCATATCGCCCAAGCCATGAGCCGGCCGATCAGGTCCCGAGTTTGCGCGCATCCTCGAAGGCCTTAGCCCACTTCGCATACTGCCCGGCGATGCGGTCCGCCGCCTGCTTGCGCGTGGCCTTGCCGGCCACGTAATCGGCAATGGCATCATGAAAACTGGTTCGCCCCACGGCGAATCCGATGAAACCGTCGACTTGCGCCGCGGTCTCGATCCAAGCGATCACCTTCTTCTCATCGGCCCCACGCCCCAGCACGATGCAGCCGACATGGCCACGCCCGCCTCGGCGCGCCGCCACGACCATACTGCGGCAGTCTTCGCGGCAAGCCAGTCCTTCGATTTTCCAGACGACCGGCTCCACGCCGGCATCCTGCAAGGCGGTTATCGCGGCCAACATCAGGGGGGGCCGCATAGTCAGGTCGTAGACCGAAGGATCGTCATGCGCGTCCTGCAACTGCCCCGCCGTGGCGGGCACCAGCAATTCGAACATCAGCATTCGGTTCGTTCTGCGGCAATATTGCGAAAGCATCCTGAGCCGGGCAAGCTGACGCAGGTTCATCGCCGCATCGTCTTGCGGGTTGTAACGGACCAGCACTTTGGCGAACGTCGGGTCGACCGCTTCGATATGCGCCGCGAAATCATCGCCGTATTCGAACTGAAACTCGTCGGAACCGCTGCGCTCGACCGATACGGCCGTTGTATAGCCACGAGCGCGCGCATCGCGCAGGATCCCGGCGCCGAAGGCTTCATCGACCAGTACGCCAGCGAAGCGCCCGCACACGGCATGCTCGGCGGCCTGCAGGAAGCCTTCGTAAATAACCTGCTTGCTATCTACGATCCGCGCCTGCTGCCGGACATCCAGCGGAAATCCGAAATGGAACAGGTCGCTCACATAGGAGTTGCGATGGTCGAAAGGCAACAGATAAAGGCGGTGCGCGCAGTCCGACATCTACATGGGCCAGCTAAATGTCTGGTGGACGTGTCGCGACCGGGAAACGGTCATCGCATGCTGTTGCGATTTTCCCTGGTAACTGGCGCTGACCGTATAGCGCCCATTGGGCAAGGAAACCAACATGAACGGACCTTCCGACAAGGCCTGCAAAACAATATTGCCCTGTCCATCCTTGATGATTACCGGCACGTTGGCCAGATATTCCCTGGCATTTCCCGTCGAGCCGACGAACGTGAGGGTCAGCGGGTAATCGTGCATGACGCTTTTCATGGCTGTCGACTGATCCAGGCCTATTCCTCCCGACAAATAACTTACCTGGCCCGCATGCTGCGTTGCAGGAAGCATTGGACCCGCGGCAAAGGCGGCTCCCCCCGTCACTGTGGCGAGCAAGACCACGACCCACGGCAAAAACGAAATTCCATGCCTTTTCATATCGCACCTCATTAAACACATTCGGGCGATACGTCGCGTTGCGGTCAACGCGAAGACACCCTGTGAAAAACAGGCTGCGCGTCATTTGGGTCGAGGTCGGTACGGTGCCGATCCATGGCGGGATCGAAGCCATGCCTTCTACAAAGCGCCGATATTGGGCAACAGGCGATCGGATTCGCGCTTGACCACGGCATAGCACTCGCACACGCGCTTTTCGAGTCCAGACCGGTCCAACACTTCGATATTGCCGTAGCTGTAACGGATCAGCCCTGCGTCCTGCAGCTTCATCGCCGACTCGGTAACCCCGGGCCGGCGAACGCCAAGCATGTTGGCAATCAACTCCTGGGTCATCCTCAGCTTGTTCGAGGGCAGGCGGTCCATGCTCAGCAGCAGCCAGCGGCATAATTGCTGATCGATCGAATGATGGCGATTGCATACGGCAGTCTGGGCCATCTGAGTGATGAGCGACTGGGTGTAGCGCAGCAGCAGCCGCTGCATCGGGCCGGCGCGATGGAATTCCTCTTTCAGTATGTGCGCGCTCAAACGATAGGCGGTCCCCGCGCTTTGCACGACCGCGCGGCTCGGAGTGGTTTCACCTCCCATGAACAGGGCAATGCCGACCAACCCTTCATTGCCCACGACGGCTATCTCGGCGGACGCGCCGTCTTCCATCACGTAGAGCAGGGAAACGATGGCCGTGGAAGGGAAATAGACGTGGTCGAGCCGGTCGCCGGACTCGTAGATGACCTGACCCAGCGGCAGGTCCACTTGTAAGAGATGCGGACCGATGCGCGCCCATTCTGCTTCGGGCAAAACCGCGAGCAAGTGATTGCCCCGATCTTCATGTGTATTGGACACCGGACACTCCTTGACGATCGGTAAAAATGGAACCCTATGTGGTGCCGGATTAATAGACACGCTAGATAGCCGACGGAGCGGAAAAATAATCCCCGCGATCAACCAGGTGACGCATCCGAACTGCCGCCTGGATAGTCAGATAATGCGGCCAGGCTCCCTGCTTGGGAGAGATGAAGGCAGCCATGTCCAGCGCTTTGCGCCGCTGCCTGTCGGACACGCCTGCCAGCAATGCGACCACGAGGTTCTCCAGCGCGATGACCCGGGTGCGCAGTCGCATCAATTCAAAATCCAGAAATAACCGGGGCCGACTCGAGTCCGTCTCATGGACATACCCTGGCGCCCAGGTACCTGCGCCACCTTCGTCATCCCAGCGGGCCAAGGCATTAGCCTGCGCCATGTCCTTCGATATCCGATTCGCATCGCGAGCCGGCCGAATTTCTTTCGTCTTCATGGATCATTCCCTGTTCCCTGCGATCGCGCAGTAGTCGATGTTCCAGCCTCACGCCGAATAAGAGGCTCGGGAGTTATTCCATGCGGTTCGGATGGTCCTGCCGCATTCGCCACACCGGGTACGAAGCGCCCCCAAAGCCACGGGAGAAGACAAAACAAAGACCCAAACTACATCAAGGCATGCGGAAATTTAGTACACCAGCGTACAAAGTAATGCCGAATTTTGGCATCGGCATCATGAGATTCCAACGATAACCAAAGAAAGAGGAGACTTTGTCTACCAAGGCCTGTTAATTCCAGGCAATAACCGCATACAGTTCGGCGACGCCAAGAGAATGCCGGACGAAGTGCCGGGCGCGCTCAAAGTCCGAGCCGGAACGCGACCTTGACAGCAAGGCCGCGCGGTGCCGACGCCGGGGTCGGATTCAAGCCCACCGAGGCGCCGATGCGGTCGGCAATGGTCTTGACGATCGCCAGTCCAAGGCCGGATCCGATGGAGGAATTGCCCGGAATGCGATAGAACGCATCGAACACCCTGCGTCTTTCCGCCTCGGGTATGCCCGGTCCCGTATCCCGGATTTCCAGCAAACCGCCGTTTTCGGCCGAAATATGCAGCGTGACATGACCGCGCTCGGGCGTATAGCGGATCGCGTTGTCGAGCAAGTTCTTGACCAGTGTTTTGAGATCGAGTTCCTGCGCAGGCACCTGCAGATCGTCGTCGCCCACCATTTCCAGGTCTATCTGCTTTTGCTCGACCAGCGGCATCAGCTCTTCGACCACCTGCCTGATCATCGATTGCAAGGAGACAGGCCGGTATCGATGCCGCTGCACCTGCTGTACGCGCGCAAGCGTGAGCAGTTGTTCGATCAGCGACCGGGCGCGGGATATGCCCTGCTGCAGCAATCCGACGCGTTCCTGCACCGCCTCGGGCAGCGGCACTGCGGCCAGGCGTTCCACCTGAAGAGAAAGCGCGGTCAGCGGGGAACGCAGCTCGTGGGCGGCGTCGGCAATGAATCTGCGCTGGTGTTCGATGGCGAGCGCGACGCGCGTAAAGAGTCGATTGATGGCCAAGGCGAAGGGCACGACCTCGAACGGAATCTGCCTGCAGTCCAGCGTGCGCAGATCCTGGTCCGAGCGAAGGTTGACCTCTTCGGCCAACCGGACCACGGACCGGAACATTTTTCTTACCAGAAAATTGGACAGAAAAATCAGGACGGGGATCAGCAACAGCAAAGGGGCCAGGGTCACCATGGCACTGTGCCGGGCGATTTCTTCCCGCTCCGAGGTGGGCTGTGCAATGGCGATGCGCACTTGCCGGCTAACCGGCTTGACCAGAACCCGCCACGACACGCCATCGGCGAAGACCGTTTGAAGGCCGTCATGCAGATTGGGCGGAAGATTCGGAGCGTCCGGTCCGGCCTGTGCCCGCCGGCCGCTAGGCGCGCTTGAATCAGGGGACATCTGCTGAACGAAGATGCGCGCGTCGACATCATCGTCCGCCTGCACCTTGCCGCCGTTGTCGGGAAGAGAAGGCAGGTAGCGGCTGTTGATCAAGGCAGCGATCTGCCGCAACTGGCTGTCCTGAAAATTATCGGCTTCGCGCAGCATCAGAAGAAACGACAGAAACGCGCCGAGCAGCGCTACCAACGCGATGCCCGCTGCAATCGAGGCGGACAGGCGAAATTGCAGCGAGTGATTCATCCTTCCCTGGAAACCATCCATCCGATACCCCTTACGTTTTTGATTGCCTCGCCGCCCAGTTTCTTACGCAGAGCGTGGATCAGGAACTCGATCGCATTGCTGGCAACTTCTGCCCCCCAACCGTAGAGCCGGTCTTCCAGTTCCGCGCGCGAAAGAATCGCCCCGGGCCGCAGCATGAGCGCCTGTAGCAGCGAGAATTCGCGGTTAGACAACGGTACGACGGCATCCCTGACGGTTGCCTCGTGCGTACCCAAATCGAGCGAAATGACGCCATTGGACAGCACGGAGCGCGCATTGCCCGCCCGGCGCCTGATCACGGCCCGCATCCTGGCCAGAAGTTCCGCCATATCGAACGGCTTGAGGATGTAGTCGTCGGCGCCCAGGTCCAGCCCCGCGATGCGGTCCTCGATCGCGTCCCGCGCGGAAATGATGAGCACCGGCAGCATATGATTGCCGCCACGCATCTTCCGGAGCACCTGCATGCCATCCTGCCCAGGCAAAACCAGATCCAGGAGCATGACGTCGTAGTGCTGCCTGTCCAGCGCTTCCAGCGCATCGTTGCCGTTCTGCACCCAATCGACGGCATAGGCGCAATCTTTCAAAGAGCGCGTCACGACCTCGCCGATCATGAGGTCGTCTTCCACTAAAAGCGTTCTCATGAGGCCCGGTCCAATCTGATTCAATAGATTCATGTCTAACGTCATTTTCTCAGATCCCCATGGAATATACGGAAATTAAGGGCTGAATCTCGCTGACTGGGCGCGCGCTAAGTCTTTGCTAAGTCCGGGTCCGTAGTATCATTTCGCGCGATGCTGGGCTTATGTCGCTTAAAACCACAGATAGCATGGATCAAGAAAAATCAGACGTCTGGATGGACTGGCTCTTGCAGCACCGGCATGGCGACGATCCGCAACTCAAAAAACGGTTTCTCGATGATGTCGCGCAGATTGCCGACCGGGTGCTGGACGGCGCCCGATTGAGCGCGGGCATGACTCTGGCCGACATCGGCACCGGCGACGGCCTGGTGGCATTGCGCGCCATTGATCGCATCGGCCCGTCGCTGAAAGTTGTAATGACGGATATTTCCGCACCGCTCCTCGATTACGTCCAGACTGTCGCGACCGCGCGCGGCGTACGGGATCAATGCACGTTCCTGCAACGGTCGGCCGATGCCATGCCAGGCATGGCGGACAATTCGGTCGACGCGGTGACCACGCGCGCGGTGGTGACCTATGTGGCCGACAAACCGGCGGCCTTGCGCGAATTTCACCGTGTTCTGCGCCCCGGTGGATACCTGTCCATGGCCGAGCCCATACTGCGCGACGATGCCCTGGAAGTGTGCGCGTTGAGAAAACTGATCGACAGCGGGGATGGCGCGAGCGAGGATCCCTTTTTCCCCTTGCTGCTGCGCTGGCGTTCGGCACTGTATCCGGATACGGAGGAGAAACTGCGCCAGTTTGCGCCGACAAACTTCGGCGAACGCGATCTGGTGCGCTACGCCATCGATGCAGGATTCAACGATATCCACCTCGAGTTCCATGTCGATGTCAGGAACGAAGACCGGCGTCCTCCCTGGGAGGCGTTCATCAATGCTTCGCCCCACCCCCTGGCGCCAACCTTGAGCAAGGTTCTCGAGGAACAGTTCACATCCGAGGAACGGTCCTTCTTCGAGCAACGGCTGCGCGCCATTTATGAACAGAGCAGTCGATTCAACATCGATCGCATAGCCTGGATGACTGCGCGCAAACCCGCATAATCATGATACGGTCCAGGGCCACCGGAAAACCGGACCGGGCCGACCCGAACCCGACATGAGTCCGTCACCTGCGGCCCGCGGTCGCGCTGCGGCAGAAGTCTTCGCCATCTTCCTAAGGCTGGGGCGGACCTGCTTCGGCGGCCCCATTGCCCACCTCGGCTACTTCCGGCGCGAGTTCGTCGAGCGCCGGCGTTGGCTCGACGACGCGGCGTTTTCCGATCTGGTCGGCCTATGCCAGTTCCTGCCCGGTTCGGCGAGCAGCCAGACGGGATTCTCGATCGGCCTTCTCAGGGGCGGATGGCTGGGCGGTCTGGCGCTCTCGGTGTTCCTGGGCTTTCGCAAGCGGATCTGGCCGGCGCCATGCGGTGCGGCGCCGTGAGCGACATCGTCTATCAAGGCCTGCTGCAGCGCGTGGCGGCCTGCGCAGCCGTGCAGGCCGCATGCGAACGCATCCACAATACGCCGGCGCCCTTCGCCTATTCCCTGCTGCTGCACCGCACGGCCTGGCTGTTCTGCCTGCTGCTGCGGTCCATCGTTCGCACCATCGAGATCGACCTGCTCGACGGCCTGGGCGTGCGCCCCCTGCCCCAGCCCTTGAGTCCCAGCAATTATGTGCTGCGTTGATCCGACGCCCGCCTTAATCTTCAGTTAATGGTCCCGCGGGTAGGCTTGCCGTGTTTTTTCGTGCGGCTGCTGAAAGCAGGAGCAAGACCGTCATGCCGTCCACCTGATCGAACCGGGAAAACCGAAGAAATGTCATTCCATGCATCGCATGCCGAACGGATCCGCATCCCCAGAACGGTGCTAATGCTCGGGTTCGTCAGCCTCTTCATGGATCTTTCGTCCGAGCTGATCCATGCCCTGCTGCCCATCTTTCTCGTCACCACCATGGGAATGAGCGTGAGCGCGCTGGGCGTGCTCGAGGGAGCCGCCGAAGCCACCGGGATGATCGTCAAGATTTTCTCCGGCGCCATCAGCGACTGGCTGCGCAGGCGCAAGGCACTGCTGCTGGCCGGTTACGGGCTGGCCGCCCTCTCCAAGCCGTTTTTCCCGATGGCGCAAACACCGGCGATGGTAATCGCCGCAAGACTGGCCGACCGAGTGGGCAAGGGCATCCGCGGCGCACCGCGTGACGCTCTTGTGGCGGACGTCGCCCCGCCCGAGATCCGAGGCGCATGCTTTGGCCTGAGGCAGTCGATGGATACGGTGGGCGCGTTCGCCGGGCCGCTCGCGGCCATCGCCCTGATGTTCTGGTTCCACGATCACATCCGTGCCGTCTTGTGGTTTGCGGTTCTGCCCGCGTTCATCGCAGTCGGTCTGATTGCGTTCGGCATCAAGGAGCCGTCCGGCGCGCAGACCTCGGGCCGCTTCCGCTCGCCCCTGTCCTGGGGAACGCTGCGCGCGTTTTCGCCGCGCTATTGGTTCGTGGTGGTGCTGGGTTCGGCCTTCACCCTGACCCGTTTCAGCGAGGCGTTCCTTGTCCTGCGCGCGCAGCAAACCGGAATGGACATTGCCTGGATCCCCGGTGTGATGGTGGTCATGAGCCTGGCCTACTCGCTGACCGCATACCCTGTCGGCGCCTTGTCGGACCGCATCGACCGCAGGATGCTCCTTGCCTTGGGACTGGTGCTGCTGATCGCGGCCGATCTGCTGCTGGGCGCCGGCACATCGGTCGGCACGGTACTTGCCGGCGTGGCCCTGTGGGGACTGCACATGGGATTCACGCAAGGCATACTCGCCGCGATGGTCGCCGAAACGGCGCCCAAGGCGCTGCGCGGCAACGCATTTGGCCTTTTCAATCTTTTCAGCGGCCTTTGCATGCTGCTGGCGAGCGTGATGGCCGGCTGGCTATGGGACCGCCATGGCGCGCCAGCCACCTTTTTCGCCGGGGCCGCCCTGGCTGCCGTCGCGCTCGCAATGTGCCGCTACGCGCCCCGTCTGGCGCGGGAAGACCACTGACACATCCACCGTCCAGAAAAAATTCCATGCATGTATTCGAACCGCTGAATCGGGTTCTCTTTCTCGTGCTCAACGGCACGCCCGCAACGCCGCATTGGCTCGTCTTTGCCGGCATTTTCATTGCCAACGACCTGATCTGGCTGGCCCCGGCCATGCTCGTATACCTGTGGCTGACGGGTAACGGCCTGCGCCGGGAGCTTGCCGTGCGCGCCTGTTGCGTCGGTTTCCTGGCCCTGGGAATCAATCAGCTGATCGGAATGGCCTGGTACCACCCGCGGCCGTTCGTCATCGGGCTGGGCCATGCGTTTCTCGCGCACGCGCCCGACTCGTCGTTCCCAAGCGATCATGTCACCCTGCTTTCGTCGCTTGCATTCACGTTCTTGCTTGGCGGGGAGCGGCGCCTGGGACTGCTCGCGCTGATCGCGGACCTTGCCGTTGCCTGGGCCCGCGTCTTTGTCGGCGTACATTTTCCGTTCGACATGATAGGCGCGGCACTTGTCGCCTGTTTGGCCTACGGCCTGGTCAGGCCATGCTGGAATATGGCGGGCCTTGCCGCGACTGGCATGCTGATAGCGCTGTACCGGAAATTGCTGGCCCTGCCTATTAGGCGGCGATGGCTGCGGCCCTAGCGGCCCAACGTCAAAAAAAACCGGTAGACACCAGCGCGACGAGCAAAGTCGGCAGCATGACCGCCGCGCCCAGCTTGAGGAATGCCAAGGCCTTCACTTCGACCCCCTCCCTCCTCAATGCCGCCAGCCAGAGTATGGTGGCCAACGATCCGGTCACGGACAGATTGGGTCCCAGATCGATGCCGACCAGGACCGCATTCAACACATGGGCGGGCGCATGCGCCGCGGCAACGGTATTGCCCGCGATCAGGCCGGCCGGAAGATTGTTGATCAGATTACTGGCAAGCGCGACGAACAAACCCGACAGCAAACCCGCATGCTGCGCAGACTGCGCCGATACGGTGCCCAGAACATGGGCAAGCCAGGCAATGACGCCCGTGCGCGCTAGGCCCTCGACCAGCACGAAGAGACCGGCGACCAGCGGCAGGACAGACCACGATATCTCGGCGAGATAATCCCACTGAAGATGGCGCTTCTGTATGCAGACCCCCAGGAATACGGCGATTCCCGCGACGAAAGTCGGCCATCCCAGGGACACGCCCAGCGCCGAGGCGGCCAGCATCACCGCGGCCATCAGGACTATCCCCCATCCTGTTGCCTTGCCCGCGGCGCTGAGCCTGGGAACCTGCGGCTGCTTGTCCAGGCTCTGGACCAGCGATTCGCGCAGCAGCACGCGCAGAATCAGATAGGTAAGGACAATAGACAGCGCGGAGGGCAGCAGGAAGCGCGAAAGCCACTGGCCCAGAGACGGCATGTTCTCGCCGAAGATGACCAGGTTGGCGGGATTGGAGATCGGCAGCACGAAACTTGCGGCATTCGCGACAAACGCGCAGATATACAGGTATGGCAGGGGTTTCCTGGCATTGACGGTGCGCACGACGGCCAGCACGGCCGGCGTCAGCACCACGGCGGTCGCATCGTTGGACATCAGCACGGTCACGACGGTGCCGACGCAGTACAGAAGAAAGAACAGGCGGGTCGCCGAACCGTCCGCCCTGCGCGCCGCGAGCACCGCCATGTAATCGAACAGTCCTTCCTTGCGCGCAAGCTCGGAGGCCAGCATCATGCCGACGAGAAACAGATAGACATCCGTGCCCTTGCCGACCGCGTGCAGCGCATCCAGCCACGGCAGCCTGCCAAGAAGACAAAGCAGCAGCGCGCCCAGCACAGCCCAGACTGCCTCCGGCAGCCGGAACGGCCGGGTAATGACACCCAGCGCGGAAACAGCCGCAATGGCCCAGACGGGAAATGGGGAATTGAGAGTAGAGGTCATTCTTCAAGCTGCAGGGCTATGTTGTTGGGGGTATGCCGGCAAGAGGCATCCGTATCTCGACGCTCAAGCCGGCTTGCCTAGCCTCGTCGGAAAATCCGAGTCGGATGGTCGCACCGATGCGGTTGGCCGTCGCCTTGACGATGGCCAGGCCCAGGCCCGAGCCGATCTGCTCGCTGCCCAGCGAACGATAAAACGAATCGAACACCCGCTCCCGCTCCGCTTCGGGAATCCCCGGACCGGTGTCCTGAACGCGCAGTAAGGCGCATCCCTCGGACACGCATACCGAAAGATCGACTCGGCCGTCTTCGGGTGTATAGCGGATGGCGTTATCGACCAGATTGCGGACCAGGGCGATCATATCCAATTCGCTGCTGAGCACCTTGGCGTCCTGCGCGCCTTCGACGCCGATATCGATGCGCTTGGCACGCGCCAAGGGCATGAGATCTTCCAGGACACGGCGATAAATAGCCTGGACGGACAGAGGCGATGCCGGCAGCGCGATGGACGATTGCGCCCGGGCCAGCCCCAAGAGCTGGTCAAGCATTTTCCTGCCGCGCTCTATCCCCTGGCGCAGCACCGCCACCCGTTCATGAGCCTGCTCGGACATTTCGGCATCCGCCAGGCGCTCCACCTGCAACGACAGCGCCGTCAATGGCGAGCGCAGTTCGTGCGCCGCATCCGCGATGAAGCGGCGCTGTGTTTCCATGGATCGGGAAACGCGGGAAAACAGGCGGTTGATTGCCACGATGAAGGGTCGGATTTCGCCGGGCACCCGATCATCCTCAATGGCATGAAGCGCCTGCTCCGAGCGCTGGTCGATTTCCAGCGATAGCGCGACGACGGGCCTGAGCATCTTGCGCACCAGGTCGGCGACGATCCACAGCAGCACCGGCACCAGGACCAGGAGCGGCATCACGGTGCGCAGCGCACCGTCATAGGCGATTTCGTCGCGAAACGCCGCTTCCTGGGCCACCACGATCCGTTCGCCGGCAGGCGTGGTTCTGACCAGTACGCGAAACGCCTCGTTGCCGACACTCAGGGTCTGCAACCCGTCAGACAGCGTGGGCGGCAGATCGAGAGGCCCTCCCTCATCCACCCCCCTGGACGACTTGCTGCCCGAATCCAGGCTTTGGACGATCACGCGCGACTCTTCGTTTCCGTCCTGAAGATGAACGACGGACGACAGAACCCGGCCGTCCGCGAGTTGCGCCACCTGGCGCAGGACATCGTCCTGCAACTCGTGCGCTTCGTCGAGGGCGGAGAGAAACGAAAACAGGCCCGCCACGACGGCCACCACAAGAATGGCCGCCGACAGGACAAACGACAATTTGCGCTGGATCGATGCATTCAGCCGTTTGAGGAAACCATCCATCCCACTCCCCTGACGTTCTTGACGATCTCGCTGCCCAGCTTGCGGCGCAACGCATGGATCAAATACTCGACGGCGTTGCTCTCGACTTCTTCGCCCCAGCCGTAAATGCGATCCTCAAGTTCGCTGCGCGACAGAATGGCGCCGGGCCGCGCCAGCAGGGCGTGCAACAGCGAAAACTCGCGGCCGCTCAAAAGCACCGCAGCGCCACCCTGGACGCCGGCCTGCTTGGTGGCCGGATCAAGCCATACTTCGCCGTTGCCGAGCAAGGGAGCGGCGCTGCCGCCCTTGCGACGCAGCACGGCCCGCATGCGGGCCAGCAACTCCGCCATCTCGAAAGGCTTGAGTACGTAATCGTCGGCGCCGCCATCCAGGCCGCGCAGGCGATCATCCAGTTCATCGCGAGCCGTGATGATCAGCAAAGGAACCGGGTTGTCCTGGGCACGGATGCTGGCCAATACTTCCAGGCCGTCCCTGCCGGGCAGGCCCAGGTCGAGCAGTATCAAGTCATAGTGCTGGCAGCTGAGCGTGGTGAGCGCCGTTTGCCCGTTCTTGACCCAGTCCGCCGCATAGGACGCATCTTTCAACGCGCTCTGGATCGCGGCGCCGATCATCGGATCGTCCTCGACCAGCAATACCCGCATTTGCCCTCTCTTCAGGTTGTGTGCTTCGGATACGCCGCTTGGCGGACATGAAGATGCCCTGCCGCTGGCCGCGGCCTCAAGCGTACCCGAAGCCGCGCGGATTATTCCGAAACTTCGCCGCGCCTGGCCGAATCCACGCCGATCTGTGCGGTGGCCACCAGCAGGACGATCACCGACAGAAACAAAGCACTGGTCCACGCCGTCCCCATGCCCAGTCCGCCATCGGCCCTGGCCTGCGTGAGCAGGTCGCCCAGGGACGCGCCGAAGGGGCGGGTCAGGATGTAGCCGATCCAGAAAGTGAGCACCGCGTTGCCGCCCAGGCGCCAGGCGGCATAGGTAATGGCGATAAGTAGGCCGAATACGGCCGCCCCCCGGCCAAAGCCCAGGCCCAGTGCCTCGGTTGCCAGGTCGCCGGCGGCGGTACCCAGCGCGAAAGTACACAGGATGGCAGTCCAATAGAACAGCTCGCGGCGCCGTGTCACGATGTCATGAATGGACAAGGTGTTTTCGACCCGGTGCCAGACCAAGAAGATGACCATGAGCGCCACGGCGAATACCGAGGTGCTGAGGTACAGGCTGACGCCCAGTCCGTCGGTCAACAGATCCGTGATCTGGGTTCCGACCACGCTCACCAGCACCACGGTGAGCCAGTAGATCCACGGCGTGTAGCGCCGGGTGCGCAATTGCAGCCACAAGGCGCCGGCCAGCAGCGCGGCCATCACCAGACTGGTCGCGACCAGGCCCCAGCCCGCGGTGACTGCCAGGAAGTCGGCGCCCGTTTCGCCCACGGTGGTGGACATTATCTTGATGACCCAGAACGACAACGCGACTTGAGGAACCTTGCTGAGCCAGCCGGTCGGCCTGGCTGTGATCGCTGTATTCATGGTGATCTCCTGCCGAAGTAAAAAGTGTGTCGGCAGTCTGTCCAGGCCGGCTTAGCCCAGGCATAGGACTCGCAGAGGCGCGCCGCGCGCGCTGAATATGAATATTGCATCGGCCAGCGGTTGAAAGACTTGCGTGCTGCTCAAATATCGTGATATTCTTGCAAAGATAGATTCGCACTATGCCGCTTTTCCCAAGGTCTTTCTGCAGCCCCGCTGGTCATACTCTTTGGCCTTACCGCGCGAGCGGCTCGCTACAGCATCCCCATTGATTGCGTTTGAGTGTTTCTGTCCCCGTCGGCGTTCTGCCTTCGGGGTAGGCGCGTTTTTAAATTTCATCCCAAAAGGAAACACCATGACCACTCAAACCGGCACCGTCAAATGGTTCAACGACGAGAAGGGCTTCGGCTTCATCGCCCCGACCGACGGCTCCAAGGACCTGTTCGCGCACTTCAGTGAGATCCGCAGCGAAGGCGGCTTCCGCTCCCTGGCCGAAGGCTCGACCGTGGAGTTCGAAGTCAAGGAGGGCCCCAAGGGTCCGCAAGCGACCAACATCCGGGTATGCTGAACTAGACTTCATAACCCAAGCAAAGGGAATGGTTCGTTCCCTTTGCTTGCAAACCGCGCCAAGACGGTTTCTTCCGATCAAGGCGCACACCTCAAAAAGACTACATGCAAAATAATATTGAGGCCGGGCGTTACCTTGTCTCCCCTATCATTTCCCCTCACACCGATGGCGGCTTTAGCGCCTCGGTTTCCATCCGATCAGGCCGCGGAACGGGCACCACGGACCGCATCATGCGCTTCTTGCCCCGCTTTCCCAGCCACAAGGCGGCGCTGCGCTACGCAACCGCCGAAGGCTTGAGCTGGGTGAGCAATCACTGATCGCAACGCATACCCCGAGTCCGACACAGCGCCCATGCACATGGCCCGGACTTCCCCTTCATACACATAGGAGCATCCGGATGGCCAAAGAAGAACTCATCGAAATGCAGGGCCTCGTCAACGAAGTGCTGCCCGATTCCCGGTTCCGCGTAACGCTGGACAACGGGCATCAGGTCGTTGCCTACACCGGCGGCAAGATGCGCAAGCACCACATCCGCATCCTGGCCGGCGACAAGGTTTCGCTGGAGATGTCGCCCTACGATCTAACAAAGGGACGCATCACCTTCCGGCATCTCGAGCGCCGCGCCGATAGCGCTCCGCCGCGGCGCACATTTCGCAGGTAACCCCGCGGCTCCTGCCTTAGGACTGTTCGGCGGCCTGCCGCAGCCTTCAGTGCGGCGCGCGCATGTTCTGCGCCAACTCGGCCTGTCCGCGTTCGGCCAGCACCTCGCTGGCGCCCAGGCGGTCGCGCGGTTCCTTGTTCTGGCTCAGCTTGCGCTTGCCGACCAGAGCAGTGACGGCAATCTCGATGCCTACAATGGCCTTGAGCATCTCGTCGATGAACTCGGCAGCGGAGTCCCCGATCTTCCAGGGCCTGGGTTCGCCGCCCTCGTGCGTGCGCGTCAGCCGGGCAACGATGCCGCGCACGAATTTCTCGTCCTCGCGCACGGTAAGACGGCCATGTGCATGCACCACTTCGTAGTTCCAGGTTGGCACCTGACGGTGCGCCTCGTGCTTGCTGGGATACCAGTTCGGCGAGATATACCCCTCTGCGCCGCGAAAGACGACCATGACATCGGCGCCCTCGCCGCATTGCCGCCAGACGGGATTCGCGCGCGCGACGTGGGCCGTCAGCACGCCATGCGTCCCCGCGCCGGGGTCGAACTCGAAGGGTAGGTGATTGGCGTCCAGCCCCTGGGCATCGTGCGTGACCAGCATGCCCAGCGGGTGCGCACGGATGATGCGGGTCAATTCTTCAGGGCGGGTTTCGGCAAAGTGGGCGGGAACATACATCGCGGGGTCGACTCGTCAGAAAAAATAGTTTCATGACTATGATCCCTATCTGGCATTCTTAAAAGAACCAGTTTTGGCTATTTTTAATGGTCCAGTCATGCCCGCCAGTTCGACACGCCCCGCTGCAACCGGCGCCGGACGCCGTATCTACGATCTGCTGCGCAGCCAGATGGACGACGGTACGCTCGCTCCAGGCTCACGGGTCCTGTCCACCCGGGCACTGGCGACGGAACTGAGTGTGTCGCGAACCACGGTCACGGCCGTCTATGAGCAACTCGCCGCAGAGGGGTTCCTGGCGACCGCTCCGGGCCGGGCTGCCCGCGTGACCGGCACCCTGGCCGCGCCGCTTCCCGTCCGGCCGGCGGCAAGCCGGCAGCCCGCAGCCGCGCTGTCCTGGTCCGCTTTCGGCCGCCGGGTAGCGGACATGAAAATGCCGGCTCTGCTTCGCGACGAACCCGCCCGCTACGATTTCCTGTACGGCGCACTGGCTTCGCGGGATTTCCCAACGCTGGCCTGGCGGCGCGCCTATCAGGCTGCGCTGCTGTGCCAGCAGCAGTGCCTATCCTACATCCCCAGCGAGGGAGACCCGTCGCTGAGGCGCGCGCTACAGGGCTATCTGCGCCGCGCCCGGGGCATTGCCTGCGATGCAGAACAAATCCTGGTGGTGCATGGTTCCCAGCAGGCCATCGACCTGTGCGCGCGGCTCCTGCTGGATACCGGCGATGCCTTCGCCTTCGAGAATCCCGGCTACCTCATGGCACGGCTATGCTTTGAGGCCACCGGCGCCCGCCTGCTGCCGGTGCCGGTGGACCCGCACGGCATCGACACGGACCGCCTGCCTGACGACGAGCAGGTGCGGCTGGCCTATGTGACGCCGTCGCATCAGTTCCCGCTCGCAGGCGTGCTGCCGATCGGACGCCGCCTGGAACTGCTGCGCTGGGCGCAACACCGGCGGGCCTGGATCATCGAAGACGACTACGACGGCGAATTCCGCTACGGGCAGCGTCCCATCGACGCCTTGCAGTCCATCGATACGCAAGGACGCGTCATCTATATCGGCACGTTCTCCAAAGCGCTGTCGCCCCAGCTGCGGCTTGGCTATCTGGTGTTGCCGCACGCCCTGGTACCCGTCTTCCGGCAGGCCAAGCGGCTGGCCGACCGGCATGCGCCTGCGCTGGAACAGCAGGCGCTGGCCACCTTGATAGGCGATGGCGCTTATGAGCGCCATGTGCGCCGGATGCGCCGCGAAAACGAGCGCCGCCGCGCCGCGCTGCTGGAGGCGGTCGATCGATATCTGCCCGCGGATGCCCGTGTGCATGGCACCGCGGCAGGACTGCATGTGGTGCTGTGGCTGCCCTTTCTCGACACGCGCGACGAAGCCGCGCTGGCGGCCGCGGCCCGCGGCAAAGGCGTGGGCATCTATCCTGTCGCGCCGTTGTTCGCGCAGCCGGCATTGCATGGAGCGCCCCGGCCTGCGGGGTTCATCCTGGGGTATGCCAGCCTGACCGTCGCCCAGATCCAGGAAGGGGTCCAGCTTCTGGCGCAGGCAATCGCCAAATAGCAGAATCGGCGAAATCAGGACCTTGCCCGCGGCTGCCTGGCCCGCCGGCGCGCGGCCGGACCTGCGCGCTTTCTTGACCTTGTACATCAAGGCGTCGGCCAGCTTCACGGGCGTGCTCAGATAGGCATGAATACCGAGCCTGCGCGCCGAATCGGACTCCGCCCAGCATGCGCCGATATCAGTTGTAAAGAACTGCCCCTGGTCCAGGACCCGCTTGCACAAGGTATCGCTCCAGGGCACCGACAAGTCATCGACTGCACCACCAAACAGGTAAAAATCCCGACAGGCGGCCGTCGAATTTCATGCGTGAACAGGGCTGCTACGCGCGGCCCTGTTCACGCATGAAATCCTCGAACGCAGTGGGCGGCATGGGCCGACCGAGCCAATAGCCCTGCACGAAATCGCAGCCGATCTCGACCAGCAGGTCCAATTGATCACGCGTCTCCACGCCTTCCGCGACGACAGTGATACCCAGCTTGTGGGCCATCTCGATCATCGCGCAGCAGAGCATCAAATCGGTTGACCCGGCGCTCAAATTCCGGATGAACAATTGGTCGATCTTCAGATAATCGACGTCGAACTTCTTCAGATAGGACAGCGCCGAATAGCCAGTGCCGAAGTCATCGATGGCGACCTGAACGCCTTCCTCCTGGAAAGCCTGCAGGACCGCCATAACGTTGCCGTCGGACTGCATCAGAGCGCCTTCGGTGATTTCCACCACGACGCATCTCCCAGGCAGGCCCTCGGCGTGCAGGATATCGAGCCAGTTGCAGCCTTGCCGGCCCTGGCGGGCGCGGCTCGCCGGATCGGCCGCGAACTGGATCGGCGACTTGTTGACGCTGATCTGGAAGTCGCAGCCATACAGCGCCCGCCAGCGCTTGATCTGGCCCACCACCTCCTCGAAGACCCAATCGCCCAACGGATGGATCAGCCCGGTGTCTTCGGCGACCGGAATGAACGCGTCCGGGGACACCATACCGCGGCCCGGACAATGCCAGCGCACCAACGCCTCGGCCTTCATCACCCGGCCGGTGCGCAGATCAACGATAGGCTGGTAGTGGACCTGCAGTTGCCTGGCCTCGACCGCCACGCGCAGGTCGCTGGCCATGCGCATACGCGCCAGCGCTTGCTCCTGCATCGTGCCCGAGAAGAACCGAAAGCAATGGCGTCCGGCACTCTTGGCGACGTACATCGCCTGATCCGCGTTCCTGAGCAATTCGACCAGCGTCGCCGCATCGTCCGGCAGCTTGGCAATGCCGATGCTGGCAGAGACATAGACCGCCGCGCCTTGCAAGGTATACGGCACCGAAAGAGCGTCGATGACCTTCTGGGCGATCTGCCCGATGTCGCCTGTCTCCACGACACCGAACAGAATGACGGTGAACTCGTCGCCGCCAAGCCTGGCAACGGTATCGCTCGCCCGCACCGAGGCGGTGATGCGATTTGCCGCCTCGATGAGCAATTGGTCTCCGACATCATGGCCCAAGGTGTCGTTGACTTCCTTGAAACGATCGATGTCAATGAACAGGACCGCCAGCGACGACCGATTGCGCTTGACGTCTCGAATCTTCTGTTCGAGCCGGTCGGAGAAAAGGCGCCGGTTCGGCAAACCCGTCAGCTCGTCGAAGTTCGCGGCGCGCCACATGTCCGCCTCGGCCGCGACCAAGGCCCGGTTTCTTTGGTCCAGCGCGATCCGCCCAGCCTCCAGCGACGCGATGAACTGGCCCTGCCTGACAAGCGCGCGGATCAGCAGCTCGGCCAGCACCATCAGCACCGCGCCGGCCGAAATTATCAGGATGGCGACAAGCCAGGCCTGACGGCGCCAGGTCGCGAACGCGGATTTCTCGCTGAGCCCGACGTTGGCAAGATAACCGTAGCGCTGACTGCGCAGGTAAAAGTAGTAGCGGCGTTCCGGATCCAGGCTGTTGGCATCGCTGATGTAGCCGCCTTCGGCGCTGTTGGCCTTCAGGGCCGTCAACATGGTGTTGCTTACCTTTTTGGTACCGATCGGCGTCGGATTCCTGGAGCCGAAGGTATGGCGCGCGATCAGTCTCAGGTCGGCGTCGCGCAAGGCGAGCGAACCGCCTGCTTCCATTCTGATCTTGCCCAGCATTTTCTCGACTTCTTTGACGTTGATGGCCGCGTATACGGCGCCGCCGAACGTCCCGTCGGGATGGTTAAAGCGCCGCGCGAAGGTCCACACCCATTTGCCCGTGACGCGGCCGATTACCGGCCCGCCCACGACCAGGCCGGCCGACGGGTCGGCTCGCAGCCGCACGAAAAAATCGCGATCGGCCAGCCGAACAAAGACCGAGGTGGGAGTGCTGCTGTTGATGATCCGCCCCTGGTCGTCGGTAATGCGGAAACCGGCGATCCCCGGTATGCGCGACTGCTGGCGCCGCAAGGCCTGGGTCACGGCGGCGGAGCGCAGTTGGAGGTCATCGTCCTGATCGAGGCCGTCGGCAAGCGACAGCAGCGCCACGTCGACGGTATCGAGCAGGCCGTCGAAGGTCTGCGTGACCGACTGGGCAAGGCTATGAGTCGTATTCTCCAGCCGCTGCGCCATCTGCTCGTGCAATTCGACCAGGACTGCCCCGGACACCAGCGCCATCAGGAGGATCAAGGTCATGAATCCCCCGCGAATCAGGAGCTTCAGGCGCGGGGAGCGGACCAGATCGGAACGCAGCGGTTGTCGGGGAGGAACGGGCATCGAGGCCATAGCTGGATGGTGAATATCGGTGCGCGGGTATAGCGGCTGATTGGATTTATGGTGGATTATTCCAACAAGGCCGACCATTTACGACCAAAGCGGCTTGATCCTATTGCCGGAAGTAAAGCCGCAATACATGAATCACAAGCACAAAGAGGGGTTAGTATGGCGACATCCCAACCTCGCAGCCGCGCCCCGATGCGACCCCCGGCGGGCCTGGCTGGTCTGACCGGAGGCCTTCTTGCACCACGCCTTTGCGAACGCTGTCGACGCCGCGGGAACCGACACGCTCACCACATCGCTGAGTGAATTGCTGGGCGCGTTCTCCTACGCGCTGGACCTGACCGAGGGACAACCCGCGGGCCATTCGCTGCGAGCCTGCTGGATCGCCAGCCGCGTGGCCCAGACGCTGGGCTTGCCCGCGGCCGATCGCCGCACGGTCTACTATGCCACCTTGCTCAAGGATCTGGGCTGCTCCAGCAACGCCGCGCGTATCGCAGAACTCTATCTCGCCGACGACCGCGTCTTCAAGTACGACTTCAAGCGGATCGGCCAGGGATTGGGCCCGACGCTCGGTTTCGTTTTCAAGCGCACGGGCGCCAAGTCGCCATTTACCTTACGCGCCCGTGCCATTGCGCATATCCTGAGCGACGGCAACCGCATCGCCACCGACCTGATCCAGACCCGCTGCACCCGCGGCGCCGATATCGCCCGCCGGCTGCGATTTTCCGAAAACGTGGCCCAGTCCATCGCCGCGCTCGATGAGCATTGGGATGGCAGCGGCAAACCCGTAGGCGTGGCCGGCAACGCCATTCCCCTGCCCGCGCGCCTCGCGCTCCTGGCGCAGATTACCGATGTTTTCCAGAAAGCCGAAGGCCCCGAGGCCGCGTGTGCCGAGGTAATGGCCCGGCGCGGCACCTGGCTCGACCCCGAACTGGCCGACGCATTCCTGCGCCTGGGCGCCCAGCCCGAGTTCTGGAGCGAGCTCAACGACCCCGACCTCGAACGCTACATCCACGCACTCGAGCCCGAGGAACATCGGGTAACGGTGGACGAAGATTATCTGGACGCCATCGCCGATGCCTTCGGCGCCGTGATCGACGCCAAAAGCCCCTACACTGGCGGCCACTCCAATCGCGTCGGAAACTACGCCACGGCCCTGGGACAAGCGCTGGGCTTCTCGGGCAGCGCCCTGCGCAATCTGCGCCGCGCCGCAGTGCTGCATGATGTCGGCAAGCTCGGAGTTTCCAGCCGCATCCTGGAAAAACCGGACAAACTCGATGACGACGAATGGGTGGAAATGCGCGGCCACGCCAGCCATACCATGGCCATTCTTTCGCGCATCGGACCCTTGCGCGAGATGGCCGGCATCGCCAGCGCCCATCACGAGCGCCTGGACGGCAAGGGCTATCCCCTGGGGCTGAACGCACAGATGATCGCCCCGGAGGCCCGCATTATCAGCGTTGCCGACTTCTACGACGCCCTGACCGCCGACCGCCCCTACCGCGCCGCCATGCCAGTGCAGAAAGCGCTCGCCATCATGGACGGCGAGGTCGGCAAAGCCATCGACGGACCCTGCTTCGAAGCCCTGCGCGCGCTGGTATCCTAGCCGGCGGGCAAGCCTGGCCGGCCTGTTTGGCGGGCTACTTCGTCACGACGACACGCGCCAGATCGGCGTCGCCATCCGAATTGATCTCCTCGAGCGAACGGCTCGCCGTCTCGGGAATGAGCAACAGGGTGCAGATGGCTCCGATGACCGAGATGCACGCGAGCAGGTAGATCACCCCAGTTTCGCCGATTGTCCCGAACAGCAGGGGAAACAGAAACGCGGAGATCGAGGCGCCGATCCGGCCGCCGACCACCGTGATCGACTGGCCGATGGTGCGCACCCGCGTGGGGCTGAGCTCGACGCCGAGGATTCCGGTACCGGCCACCGTGTTGGGCCCGGCGGTGATGGTCAGGCTGTATAGACCGAACAGAAACAGGCCCAGCAGCGGAGTCCCCGCCACGTCCTTCTGAAAATACGCGAACAGCGCGAGCATGAGCGCGGCGAGCGCAAAGCCAGCCGCCTGAAGCTGCTTGCGGCCGATGCGGTCGATCAGCGCCACCCCGATCAGGCAGCCTGGCAAGGTGAAAACGAAGGAAGTCAGCAGCGCGAAGGTGGTCGGCGCAAGCCCGAGTCCTTGCGCGATCAGCGACGGCCCGAACAGAATGCCCGAGTACACCACGATGTCGAACAGCATCCACAGCAATGCGGCGCTGAAAATGGCCGGTGCATGCAGCGCGAACACCGCGCGCCATTGGCGTCGGTCCAACATCGGCGCGACGGGGGACGCGTCGCCCGTGATCCGCGCCACGACGGCCCGCGCGCCCGTCGCATCGCCCGCGACCCGGCCCAGATAGCGCGCCGTCTCGGGCATCTTGCGCCGCAGGTAGAGCACCGAGAGCGCCGGCACCGCGCCGAAGGCCAGCACGATACGCCATTGCAGATCATGCGAAACGCCAGCCGCGCTCAGGACCACGTTAAGCAGCGCCGCGAACACCGCACCGAGCGACCACATCACACCAAAGCCAATGCCGATCTTCTTGCCGCGGTCGCGCCGGTTGGCGTGTTCGGCCATGATCGTGGGCGAGAGCACATAGTCGGCGCCGATGCCGATGCCCAGGATGAAGCGGATCGCGATCAGGCTCCAGAGATTGGGCGCGAAAATCTGCGCGAGGGCTGCGACGGCCATCAGCATGACGTCCAGGCCGTAATAGCGCTTGCGCCCCTTCTGCGCCAGCGCGCCGAAAATCAGTGCGCCGACCGCTGCCCCCACCAGTGCGGAGCCAGCGAGCGCACTGGTCTCGAAGCCCGTCAGATGGTCGATGCCGAAGGAGGCAAGCACCAGCGGCAGCACGACGCCGATCGAGGCTAGGTCGTAGCCGTCTGTAAATACGCCCATGCCCGTCGTGAACAGCGCGAGCCAATGAAAGCCCTTGAATTTTTGCTCATCGAGCAGCGAGAAAGATTGCGACGCCATTACCATCTCCCGGTCTGCCGGCCTCGGTTGAGGCCGGCTTTTGTGCGGGTGACTCTAGCGTCCGGGCAATGACGCCGGAATTACAGGGCGATGAAGTCTCGGTGACTGGAAATGTCCATAAGCTGACGTTTCACCCACAGACATGATTGAGGACAGACCCACCTAAAAATCGGCAACCTTACCCCATGCCGAGCCGTCGAATCGGCCGGGTTGATACGGCACGGGGTCCACGATCGGCTTCGCGCCTGAGGCAATATCGGCGATCAAGTGCCCTGCGCCGGGGCCTATCCCGAAACCATGGCCGGAAAAACCAGCCGCCAGGATCAATCCCGGCACGCCGGGAACTTCACCGATGCCGGGAACGCCATCCGGCGTGCTGTCGACGAAACCGGCCCACGCATGCGTGATCTTTGCCGCCCGAAGCTCGGGCAGCAGTTCGACGCCACGCCGATAGGTTTCCCTGATGGTGTACGGATCGGGCTTCGGATCGAGGATGCGCACCCGCTCCATGGGCGTCGGGGCATCGAGCCGCCAGCGCCGCAGGGTTTCATGGCCGCCACGAATGCCCTCCAACCCTCCGGGGAGAAGGCTGCGCCAGCGCTTGGCGAACATAGGAAAGAACTGCGGAGCGAATCGCAGCAGCTGCGGCGTCACGTCCACGCGCGCGCGACCGCTGATGGCCAGCGCGTAGCGTCCGTCGTCGCGGCGCGTCAGGGACACACCCGACGTGAACAGCGCATCCGGCAGCCCCTGCTCCACTGGGAGCACGCTGAGAATGGATTGGCGGATCGACGCCTGGGGAAAACGGATGCCGAGTTGGCGGCAGAACGCGGACGCCCATGCACCGCCCGCGAGCACGGCCGTGCGGGTCTTGATGACTCCCGCCTCCGTCACGACACCGCTGACCCGTCCGCCCTCCAGCTCCAGGCCGCGCGCCGCGCAGAACTGGTTGACGCTGCCGCCGAGCTTGATGAGCGCGGCAGCCACGGCAGGCGCCGCCTTCGCGGGATCGGCCGTGCCGTCGCTGGGCGAGAAGACACCGCCTTTCCATGTCCGGCCGGTCGCCTGCCCCCGCTCTGTTGCCTGCCGGCTATCGAGCATATAGGTGGTCACACCCGCGGTCTTCGCAAAGTCGCCCCAGCTGGCCCACCGGGACAACTCGGCCTCGTCGTTGCTGAGATACAAAAGCCCGCAGCGATGAAAACCGGCGTCTTCGCCGGACGCGGCGGAAAAACGCTCCCAGAGATCAAGGCTCTTGCTTGCCATCGGCAATTCGCGGGCGTCGCGGTTTTGCTGCCGGCACCAGCCCCAATTGCGGCTCGACTGCTCGGCGCCGATCCGCCCTTTTTCGACCAAAGCGACCGAAAGCCCGCGCTGGGCCAGGTAGTAGGCGGTGAAGGCGCCGATGATGCCGCCCCCAATGACAACCACGTCGGCCGAGGCCGGCAGCGTGGGGGAAGTAGATATATGGCGCAGCGGTGGGGACATGGTCATTCTCTCGATCAGGGCCTGGACGTCCTGGAGCACGTGGAACTTCGCCATGCGATGGCTGCTTTTGCACCCGATCCAGGCGCCCCGAGTCGGTTCGCCCTCCCGGAGGACGAGACAGGCGTGTCATCGGCACAGTGCAGTACAAGAGGCCCAGTCACTTTAGCTCCTATTGATTGCGCGGCAATACCGCAAACTACAACATAGCCTGACTGACAAGACCGTACAGCCGGAACACCGGATCGGGAGCGCCACGGTGCGCTTGGGCAGAAGCGTTGCGAACCATCTTCGGACAGACGTCCACCCGCATCAAACCCTGCTTGCTCAACCAGTCTGTCAGACGGGTTCCCGATGGGGTTCCCGATGGGGTTCCCGAAGGGACGTCGATACGGATGAAATCGCCCTCGCGCGCGGCCAGCCAATAAGCAATCAGAGCCTTTGCACGATCGTCGTCGCGCGCGTGCTGCGCGACCACAGGGCCGATCACATGCCCCAAACCGAAGCGGCGCTGCACGGAAAATCCAATGATCTCGCCTTCGCGCTCGATCACCACGCTTTCCCCCTCCCGCAGCAATGCGGACAAAAGCGCAGGACGCTCCAGGCCGCAGGCGCGCGCAGACAACTCAATGAGATAGGGAAAATCGGCGGGAGAACCGGCACGCAGCCGCTCGCCATCGAGCAACGCAATCGGGACGCTTTTACCGACATTTCCTTGATATTGTTCCAACAATCCACACTCGCTGAAACCGAGCTTTTCATATAGCGGCTTGCCGGCCGCAGTCGCATGCAGGAACGTTATCCGCGGGTCCAGTTCTTGCAGAACTCTCTCCATCAGCCCGCGGCCGATACCCCGGCCTTGGAGCCGGGACGACACAATGATGTGACCGAGAGAGGCTCGGTCTTCCCCGTACTTCCAGCACATCGCAGTACCGACGACGACATCGCCCGCCTGGGCCACGAACCCCAAGGCGGTGTCCGCGGAAAATCGCCAGTCCTCCAACCTGTGTTTCCAGCCAAACTCTTGGGAAAGCGCATGGGCCGCAGGTATGTCGGCCAAGGTGAACGTTCGATATCGAAGATTCATTGTTGATGCGGGAACATTCACACGCCACTCCTTTGCGCGTTTACAGGGTATTTCACTCATCATGCGCCGCATTCTGAATATTGCCGTTTCATAACCGAACGCTATCCATGCAAGAAACAGGCGCTGCGTAGCGTAGAGCTTGTCTTGCCAGTGGGCGCACGCCAAAACGGGACGATCTTCCCGCGGCTAACTATAGGAAGAAATGCCCGTTCTGTGCTTAATGCCCCATAAACGCATCGTTAAATTCCAGTTAATTATGCCGCCGTCATTTATTTTGTCTTAACAGTCGATTTAACAGTCGTTTAGCACAACGCCTGGGTAAGTACCTATAGTGGCTACTGCGCCTACGCAAGGACAGAACCAGACACCGATCGCGCGACGAATCGCCAGGAGCCATAGATGAATTTGGAGTCATTGAACACGCCCGCGGCATTGATCGACGTCGCGCGCATGATCCGCAACATCGAACGGATGCAACAACGCATGAACGCGCTCGGCGTCAGATTCCGGCCGCACGTCAAGACCACCAAATGCGCCCAGGTGGTCAAGACGCAAATCGACGCTGGCGCGAACGGCATCACGGTATCCACGCTCAAGGAAGCCGAACAATTTTTCGCATGCGGCATCCACGACATCGTCTATGCCGTCGGCATGGCCCCGACAAAACTCCCGCAGGCCCTGGCGCTGCGCCGCAGAGGCTGCGCCCTGAAGATCGTCGCCGATAGCGTGGCCTGCGCCGAAGCCATCGTTGCTTACGGCCGAGAGCACAAGGAACCCTTCGAAGTTTGGATCGAGATCGACGTGGACGGCCACCGTTCAGGCATAGCCCCGGACGAGGACACGCTCCTGGCCGTCGCAACGACACTTTCGGACGGCGGCATGCGCCTGGGCGGTGTGTTGGCGCATGCGGGTTCCAGCTACGACTACGACAAGCATGAAGAATTGGTCCGCATAGCCGAACAGGAGCGTTGCGGCTGCGTGCGCGCCGCCGAGCGCCTGCGCGCCGCCGGGCACAATTGCGACGTCGTGAGCATCGGATCGACACCCACGGCGCTGGCCGCCGAGCATCTGGAAGGCGTGACCGAAGTTCGGGCAGGCGTCTACGTCATGTTCGATCTGGTCATGCATAACGTCGGCGTCAACGACACGTCCGAGATCGCATTGAGCGTGTTGACTACCGTTATCGGCCACCAGAAGGAGAAAGGCTGGGCCATCGTCGATGCAGGCTGGATGGCGATGAGCCGCGACCGTGGCACCCAGCGCCAGAAGCGCGATTATGGCTATGGGCTCGTCTGCCTGGAAGACGGACAGGTGCAGGACGGGTATCTGATGAGCAGCGCAAACCAGGAACACGGCGTCATCAGCCGATCCGGTAGGCCTGACCGGGAGATCGAGCGGCGATTTCCAATCGGGACACGCCTGCGCATCCTGCCCAACCATGCGTGCGCCACAGGCGCGCAGCATCCGGTCTATCAAGCCCTCTGCCCCGACGGCAGTGTCGAGGCTTGGCCACGGTTCTATGGCTGGTAGCGAGTTCAAACCGCCGAACGCAGCACGTCGTGAGCGGACCAGATCAAGCCTGAGGGCCTCAATCGCTGATCACGCAGCGGCCTATCGCAGCGTCAGGCACGGCAGCCGCTAATCGTAGAACCCCAGGATCGATTTCACCTCCATGTACTCTTCCATTCCCTCGATCCCATACTCCCTGCCATTGCCGGACTGCTTGTATCCGCCGAATGGCGCTTGCGGATCCCAGGCTGGATAGTCCAGATGCACCTGGCCCGACCGTATGCGCGCGGCGACTGCGCGTAAGCGTGTCTTGTCCGCGCCTTGAACATGTGCGCCGAGTCCGTAAACCGTATCGTTCGCTATCGTGATCGCTTCTTCGACCGAGTCGTAGGGAAGGATGGCGAGGACCGGCCCGAATATCTCTTCCTGGGCGATCTTCATATCGGTGCGAACGTCGGAGAAGAGGGTCGGCCGCGCATAGAAGCCCCGGCTCAGTCCCGCGGGCCTTCCAGCCCCGCCCTCGATCAGCTTGGCCTGTTCTTCGATGCCGGCCCCGATCATCTCCTGGACCCTATGAAACTGCGCCCGATTGGCCAGGGGGCCGTGCGTCGTCGCCTCGGCGAACGGATCGCCCACGATCATCGCTTTCGTTGCCGCCACGGCCAACGCTTCGACCCGCTGCAGAGCGCTGCGCGGCACGATCAGGCGCGTAGGCGCGCTGCACGACTGGCCCATATTCCGAAACGCGGCGGCGACCCCCAGGGAAACCGCGCGCGGCAGATCGGCATCGGGCAGCACCAGGTTTGGCGACTTTCCGCCCAGCTCCTGCGCCACGCGCTTGACTGTCGGGGCAGCCGCTTGCGCGACCAGCACACCCGCGCGCGTCGAGCCAGTGATCGAAACCATATCGACCTGCGGATGCGCCGCAAGCGCCGCGCCTACCTGCGGGCCTGTGCCGCTTACCAAGTTGAATACGCCCGCCGGAACCCCCGCCTGCGCGATGACCTGCGCAAACAGCAAGGCGCTCAGCGGCGAGAGCTCGCTCGGCTTCAGGACCATCGTGCAGCCTGCCGCGAGGGCCGGGCCAACCTTGGCCGTGATCTGATAAATGGGCCAGTTCCACGGCGTGATCAGCGCACATACGCCGATCGGCTCGCGCACGACCGCAGTCTTGCCGCGCTGAATCCGAAATGGGTAGCTTGCCAGATTGTCGCGCGCGACTCGGATATGTTCGGCCGCAAGCGGCACGTGTGCGGCGCGCGCATAGCTGATGGGCGCGCCCATTTCCGCCGCCAGCGCCAAGGCGAACAGTTCGGCGCGCTCGCACATCAGGGCATGAATGCGGCCGAGCAAGACGGCCCGCTCTTGCGGCGAAGTCGCCGACCAGCTTGCGAAAGCCCTGCGCGCCGCGCGTACCGCCCGGTCGACGTCGCGCTCGTTTCCAAGCGGGATTTCACAGAGCGTGTCTTCGGTGGAAGGCGAGACGACAGCGAATCGGCCATCGCCCTCGGGTACGACCCATTCGCCGTCGATATAGAACTTTTCCAGCGTTCCCGCTTGCATCAGATGACGAACAACAGGCGAATTCATTGCAGTATGTCCTTGAGTCAGTGTCATGCGCCCGCGGACGGCCAAACCCGCGCTTCTCACTATAGGAAGAAATATTTTTGTCGTGTTTAATATTTATTGAATAAATCATTAAAGAGGACTTAATGCTTCAGCTAGAAGACATGCAGTTGCTCCGCGCGCTCGGCGCATCGCAATCGCTTGCGGCGGCTGCAAGGTTATTGGATCTGACTCCGCCCGCGGCCACCGTACGCCTTCAGCGCATCGAAGACCGGTTGCAGATGCGCCTTGCCACGCGCGCGGCCCGAGGCATTTCCCTCACGGACGAAGGTCAGCGCCTCGTGCAGGAGGCCATCGAAATCCTGGAGCGGATCGAGTCCATCCCGTCACGCGTTTCCGGAGAGTCGAGCGGCGTAAGCGGCCATCTGCGCGTCGTAGCGCCGTTCGGGTTCGGCCGCGAATATGTCGCGCCGCTGGTTCGGGACCTGCACCGCTCGCACCCCAATCTCGCGATTTCGCTCATTCTGGTCGAGAGTCCGCTCACGGCAGCGTCGGGCGCAGACGCTGTCATTTCCATCGGCCATATAAGAGGTTCCTCATGGGTAGGGCATTTCCTGGCCCCGAACGACCGTTTCCTTTGCGCAAGCCCTGCGCTTGCGCGCAGGCTCTCCGGACTCACGCATCCGACTGAGCTCACCCGGTGCCAATACCTCACCTTGCGAGAGAACGATCAAGATCTAACCCGACTGCGTTTCACTGAATATGACGCCGCAGGCAAACGAACAAACAAAGCCGTAACAGTCCGGCTGCACAGCGCATTATCCTCGAACGATGGCACCGTGGTCAGAGACTGGGCTGTCGACGGCCTCGGAATCGTGGAGCGATCCGAATGGGATTGCGCGCGGCTGATCGCAAAGGGAAAACTGACGCGCCTGTTGCCGGCCTGGCGCCTGGAACCTGCTCCCGTAATGGCCTTGACGCCCACGCGCCAAGGCCTGACCATGCGCCAAAGTGTGTTTCTGGACGCCGCCAAACGGGCCTTCAATCCCGTGCCCTGGCGAAACTGACTCTGTTTTTCCGATTCCCGTGAGGTGCCTGAAGCCGCGTGCGATCGACGCGGACGCAGGAACGGTTCAGCCCTGAGTGTGAGCATCCCGTTCTTTCTGGATCGAATAATGCAGTTCCATCAGATCCATCCAAGGCCTGTTAACAATAAACGACCCTATATCTAATAGGGTTATTCCGGAGAGTCCGGACATACCATTTGAAACTCCAGATGGGCGAGAAAATCGAGCCCGTATTAGCGTCTGCGCCCCCTATGGCCAGGTGGGCCGAATCAAAGCGCCTACCGCCACCATATAAACAAAAAGCCCTCTTACGAGGGCTTTGGGCGTGCAATTTATCTGCAGCGAAACTTACAGCGGCGTAATCTTCGTCGCCTGCGGACCCTTGGGGCCTTGGCCAGCGACGTAGCTCACGCGCTGATTTTCCTCGAGCGACTTGAAACCACCGCCCTGGATCTCGGAGAAGTGAGCAAACAGATCCTTGCCACCACCCTCGGGCATGATGAAGCCGAAGCCCTTCTCGGCGTTGAACCACTTGACGATACCGGTTTCCATAAAATTCCTTGATGAGAGACGGACACGCGTCCGCAATAGAGATCCTCAACGAGGCACATGGACAATGATGGCGAACGGTTTTACTCGAACACAACGGCACTGGAAGCGCAACGCTTGAAAATCTATGTCGACTATGAGGCTTTAGCCCAGATCAGTCAAGTAATATTTTCTGCTTTGCCGGCATTCGAGCGTTTGCGTCTTAATTCACCAACGAAGGAATGCCCTCATGGGCGACCAGAAGATCGTGCATATCGTTGGCGTGTTCTTCCTCGACCACCAGAATGCCCTCCAGCATGATCCGCGTAGCGGGGTCGTCGTCGGAGAAATAACGGACAAGCTCCCGGTAATGATCGATCGCAATGCGTTCGGCAATCAGGTTCTCGCGAATCATCTCGACAAGATTGCCGCCTTCCACATATTGGGAAGCAGAACGGGAAAGTAGGCCCTCCGGGTTGAAATCAGGCCTGCCCCCAAGCTGGTTGATGCGCTGCGCGACGGCCAGCATATGCGCCTGCTCTTCCTTCGCATGTTGTGCGAATTCCTCCCTGACCCCTTCGCTCGAGATGCCCGATGCCGAGACCGCATGCATCGTGTAGCGCAGTACGCAGACGATTTCGGTCGCAAGCACCGACTGCAAAATTGCGATCGTCTGCTCGGCGTCGCCGCGGTAAGTCGATGTCACATTGCCGGTTTCGAGATGCTTGCGGGCGTGGTTGCGCAGTGTGATCACATCGGTCAGGAACGGCTTGACGGCGGCGCCCGTCGGTTTGGTTTTACTCATGAGCCACTCCTTGGCGGTGGATCGGACAGTCTGCAAGTGCAGAAGCCCTGTGCAGAGTTCGAAGCATGCTCTTGCGGGCCATCCATGTCGGTACGATCCCGTACGGAGCCATCGCTCTCATGCTGCAAATTTCCCCTCTCTTCCCGTATCGTGCCCATTGGCGATCCGTAGCGCCTGATCCACAGACAGTCCTGAGCGCAGGAATCCGATCAGTCGCGAAGTCTGTTGCTCGCGCCCGCAGGCGAGCGCCGCGACGACTTTTCCGTCTTTGACGAAAAGCGCCAGAAATTCGTGAAGATCGAGGTCGCCATCGGTCACGATCTCGTCCCACTCACTGGCGTGCCCGAGATATTCGAAAGTCTTGCCATAGTGGTGGGTCCAGAAGAAGGGCACACTGTCGTAACGCTCATTTGCACCGCACATGTTCCGCGCCGCGATCAGCCCATGCTGCTGCGCAACACGCCAGTGTTCTATCCGCACCGACGGACGGCCTTCATCCAGCGGAAAAACGGCGATGTCGCCGGCCACATACAAGCCCGGCGTAGCCCACATGCCCGCATCGACGGTAATGCCGCCGTCCTTCTGCAGAGCGACCCCATCGACAAACCCTGTTGCGGGCTTCACACCCGTACCGAGCAGCACGACGTCCGCGGCGAGCCGTTCTCCGCTTGCGAGAACGACCTCGCGCACCGCGCTTTCTCCGGCGAGAGCAGCCACCTTTGTGTCAAGCCTGAACACGACGCCGTTATCCTCGTGCAGATACCGGAACATCGAGCCGATCCGGTCGCCGAATTGCACCGAGAACGGTATTTTGTCTGTCGAGACGACGGTGATATCGATGTTCCGCTTTCTAAGCGCGCAAGCCGATTCGAGTCCGATAAAGCTGCTGCCAAGAATGACCACGCGGCATCGATCATGGACCGCATCGACGATATCGCACGCATCGGCCAGACTGCGGAGCCTGTACACGTTACCGAGATCGCAGCCGGGCATATCGGGTACGACCGGCGTGCTTCCCGGTGCGAGCAGGGCAGCGTCATAGGCCAACTCGCGTCCGTCTTCAAAGTGAATATGACGAATCCCCGCGTCCAGCCGAGATACCGTCGACACGATCCGCTCGATCCGCTCATTTGCAATGAAACCCGCGGGCAACAACGCTGGCACATCCTGCGGCTTCATCTCCCCCGATAGCACGAACTTGCTAAGCGACGTGCGATCGTAGGGCGCTTGCGGCTCCTTTCCAATCAGCACGATCCGGCCAGAAAAACCGCGGCGGCGCAGCCCAGCGCAGGCTGCGCCGCCGGCCGCTCCCGCCCCGATGATCGCGAACACGCGCGGATCGTCCGTGCGTGCGGATGCAGAGGCAGCGGGCGACGATAACTTTTCGGGCACTACCATGACGTTGTCGCCCTCGACCGTAACGGGATAACGGTCCAATGCCACCAGCGGGGGCGGCTCGAGGACATCGCCGGTGGCCAACGCGAATATTCCCTTGTGCCACGGACAGACGATATGGCCATGGCAGACGGCACCTTCCTCCAGCGGCGCACCGGCATGCGGACAATCTGCCGCGTAGGCATGCACGGCATCGCCATCTCGGATTAGCAACACATTTTCCTTTTCGACCACCACGCGTATCGGATGACCGTCCCTAAGTTGGGAGAAGCGTGCGACGTTATGACTGGAAGTTGGCATCGTCATTCCTATCTAGGTGTGGCCGCGCCATATCAAGGCAAGCCGGTCAAGCGGCGCACTTTCTGAACCATGGCGTGCAAGTCGCCGGAACCGGCGTGCAAAAGGCGCAGGCCATGGGTCAGGGCGTGCCGACTCTGAGGGCGGAGGTATCCACGCTCTTAACGCCCTGGACGCTTTGAGCGATTTGCTTGACGTGGTCGATTGCGCCGGAATTGGCAAGTTTGCCGCTGAGCGCCACCACGCCATGCGTAGTCTCGACACCGACATCAAAGCCCTTGCTGACACTGTCGGCAAGGAGTTCCGATTTCACCTTGGTGGTGATCCAGCTGTCCGAGGCCACATGCTCAGTCTGATCAACAGCGCCTTGGTCATTTTCGCTCTGTGCCTGCGGTGTCGACTGCTGGGCGACGGCCATGCGCGCAGACAGGGCGCAGCTCAATGCCAGCGCCATGCCGCAGGCAAACACAGCGAGCCTGAAAGGCCTGAGAATAGGCAGGACATCCACGACGGCCTTGCGCCGCATGGCACCGGCGCCGCCCGGCACGAAGCCCGAATCGTCATTAATGGTAATACCAGATGTAGGGAAAGCGTTTCTCATGATGATCTCCGAGAAATCACAGTAGCCTGAACAAGTCGCCGGAATGGCGCTTGTGCGGCTTTGAGCGAATTTGCCGGATCGGCCCGTTCGCTTCGCCTCAGGACTGAGTAATGCAGCATGCCGGGGGGAGTGCGCAAAGGTCTGTTCGGTAGCCGGCATTAGGCGGCTCGGGAAACACTGACGATGCAGACACGGGAACCGCCAAGTGATCTGGATTTCACGGCTTCGCTGTTGCTGTGCGATACCGGACCGACAAACGCTGCTCTGGGGCTCAAGCTGCGTCTGAGCTATCGACATCGCGCTGATACTGGCCAGGCGATCCGAGGCAACTGGCTCCAGGAAACCAGCCAGTTTTATTCAAGGAGCCGGTGCATGAACAAAGACCAGCAAAAGCAAGCTTCGGCTATAGTCAAGAAGCTCAGATCTGGCACGGTTCTCATGGATTTCGCCAACCCAATCAAGGAGGTTCTATCATGAATTCAGGCACGCAACCGCCTCTAACCGAAGGCGCATCGACTTTAGGCGAGAACATCGGAGCCGTTGACACACACGGCCACCGATTACTCGCGGCCAGCAAACTCGACGGTGAGACGGTTTACAGCTCCGATAACAAGGACGTCGGCAAGGTAAAAGAGGTCATGCTCGACATGCATTCGGGCCGGATCGCATACATCGTGCTGTCAAGTGGCGGATTTCTCGGCATGGGTGACACGCTGTACGCCATTCCATGGCACATATTGACGCCGGATTCCGAGGAAAAAAGCCTCAAGTTGTCGATCCCGTCGGAAAAAATCAAGGATGCCCCGGGATTCCACAAAGATAGCTGGCCCTCGATGGCGGATCACGGCTGGGCAAGTTCCGTTCATGAATATTACCGCGTCGAATCCGACGGCAGACGGGGCCTTACAACCGGCGGAGAGAATCTGCCCGGTGCGGTCAGCAGTACGGATACAGAGCGCAACCCCTGAAATCAGGGGCTTTCTCTTGTCTATCCAAACCTGACTTGGCGGGTTAGCGCGGGCTGCCCTGGCCGACCACGAGCAACCCGCGCTGCACCCTAGAGGGGGCGAGCATTGCTCGATCCCCGGTCGGTGAGTTCGCGCTCCGTCGTCGCGACAGCCGTTACGTTGCCCTGGCTATTCGCAAGAATAGACAGGGTGATCCAGATGTCGATCACGCGACCACTCTTGGAGACCCGCTGGGTTTCGTAGGAGTGCAACGCCTCGTGGCATGCGGCTTGGCGGATGAAATCGAGATGATCCTGCCTGGCGCCCGGCGGCAACATGTCGGACACCGTCATACCCAAGGCTTCGGCCTCGGTATAGCCATACAGCTTGGTCGCGGCTGTGTTCCATGCGATCAGGCTTCCATTCAGATCGAACACTGTCATAGCATCATTCGAATCCTGAACCGCCGCAGCAAAACGTCGGGACCTTTCGTCCGAGATCTTGACATGGGTAATATCGGTCCAAGTCACCACCACGCCCGCCGGCGGCGTTCCGGGAACGGTAATGTACGGCGTGATGCATCGGAAGTACCACTGCCCTGTCACCGTTTCAATATCTTTGCCGGCCTTGCCGGCCTGGGCTGACAGCACCCGCCGGACATCCTCCTGCAGCGCATTTCCCAGAGGATTTCCAAGAACATTCGTGATCGCCCGCCCGATGTCGGCAGGAACCAGACCGAAAATTCGGCCCGCACTCGGGGTAAACCGCTTGATCACGCCCTGCTGATCGAGGAGCAGTGTGGCAATTTCCATGCTGGCCAGAAGATTCGTCACGTCCTCGCTGAGCACCTCAAGCTGGCGAACCTTCTGCTCAAGCTGGGAATTGACCGCATTCAGTTGCTCGTTAACGGCCTGCAGTTCCTCTTTCGACGTTTCAAGTTCTTCATTTGCCGAACGCAACTCCTCGTTCATCGAAAGGATTTCTTCGTTCGATACGCGTAATTCGCTGTTGCTCTCTTCCAGCTCTTCGATCGTGCTGCCCAGTTCGAGCTGGGTCGTGTGAAGCTCGCTCTCCAGGTGCCAGAGATCGGAGTCCACCCCGGTTGGCAGCGGCGACACGGATCGGTCAGTCATCGGTGTCCGGGAAAAGATGACGAGCCATCCTTTGCCTGTGTGGGTTCTGTCGAACGGTCGCATCACCGTTATTTTTACCGCCGATGCCCCCCCGTCGGAGACGATTTCACTGACTGGCAAGACCGTGTGGTCCTGGGTCGCTCGGCGCAAGACGATCCGCAGTTTGAGGCGAAGCCCGTCACGCGCCATATCGAGAATATTGCCTGTCGGCTCGCCAGCGGGCTGCCTCAGGTACTCGTCAGCCGAGCCACTCACATAGAGAATCTGGTGAGCGGCGTTGATCAACACTGATGCCGCGTTGTGCTCCTCGAGCAGGGAAGCGTTGACCAGTTCCGCATAGCCTTTGCTGCGTACGCCTACGCGACTCGCAGGTGGAAATGCTTCGCGGCGTTCCGTGCCTGTCGAGAACCGGTAGCCGGATAAGGCGGTCGCGAGAACTGAACTGCGCTGGTAAATGCGCCAGGTTCTTGAGACTTCCTGGAACTGGCTGGAATCAGGATCGGTACTTTCCGACCTTCCCAGAAACAGATACCGCTGCGGGTTGAGCGCAAAGTGAAAGACCTCGAATACCCGCTGTTGTGCTTGCGGCTCGAGGTAGATCAGCAGATTGCGGCAACTGATGAGGTCGACGCGGGAAAAAGGCGGGTCGACAATCAGGTTCTGTGGCGTGAACAAGATCGTTTCGCGCAGCCCCTGCTCAATCTGGTAGCCATCGTTGCTTGCACGGAAAAAACGCGCGAGCCGCGTTGGGCCGACAGACAAGGCGACACCCGGAGGATAGATGCCCTGCCTTGCACGCGCGAGCGCCACCCGGTTCACATCGGATGCCAGGATCATGAAGGTCCGGTTTAACTTGCGTTGCTCGATTGCTTCGGTCAGCAATATAGCCATCGAATAGGCTTCCTCTCCTGTTGCGCATCCGGGAACCCAGACGCGCAGGGGCTGATCGCCTTCGGACTCATCCAGAAGGCTGCTCAGGACTTGCTCCGACAGGGCCTTCCACGCCTGCGGGTCGCGAAAGAACTCTGTCACGCCAATCATCATGTCCTGACTCAAAGCCTGGGCTTCCTCACCCGAGGACCTCAGGATGTCGCAATAGGCGTCAAGGCTGTCGACTTTATTGACCGCCATGCGCCGGGCAATTCGACGTTCGAGGGAACCGCGCTTGTAGCCCCGGAAGTCGGAACCGGCGACCGCCAGCGCCCGGAGAACCGGTTCCAGATCGACCGGCCCCTTCGCATCGCCGGGGGCAGGCACAATGCCGCTGCCGGAACGCGCGATGTAGTCGAACAACACCTCGGGCATCTGCTCGATCGGCAGCACATAATCGACCAGCCCCGTGGCGATCGCATGCGTGGGCATCGAATCCTGCTCGGCGGTATCAGGTGTTTGAACCATCATCATGCCGCCTTCGGCCTTGATCGCCCTCAGACCCGCCGAACCGTCCGCGTTCGCGCCAGTCAGCACGATCCCGATCGCGCGATCGTGCTGATCCGCGGCAAGCGAGGCGAAGAACTCATCGATCGGCATCGGAATCGCGGGGCGTTCGACAGCAGGCCGCAAACGGAATACGCCTTGCTCGATCATGACGGACGCTTTGGGCGGAATAACATAGACATTCCCCGAGCGCGGGATTGCACCGTCCTCGATGGCCGAGACGGCAAAGGACGTGTCCTTGGACAGCAGCTCCGGGAGATGACTTTCGGCACCGGGGGCCAGATGAACCACCACGACAAAGGCGACATCCTGCGGGATCGCGCAAGCCGCGCGAAAAAACAGGCTCAATGCGTGAAGAGCGCCGGCTGAGGCGCCGATAGCGATAATTCGAGGCGAAGTGGCGCCCTGCGGCGTCGGCGGAAAATTATTGGAATCATTCATGACACATCGCCTGAAACTGCTGAAAAACCAGTGTATCGCTTACATGCATTGGATATGCGATTACGGTAGCCTTCTTGGCCATGTTTATATTCCTCGACTGCCATCATCGCATTGCTGTATGTGAAATCGAGGCAAAGGCACTTCTCTACCCCACGTAGCGCACCAGGTCACGCCGAGCCGGCGCGCTCCCAGGGCTTCCACATCCAGTTCAGCACTTCCGGCATATCCCTGCCGTGCTGGTTGATGTACTGCTTGTGCGCGATCAGCTTGTCCTGCATTGCCTGCTTCAGATAGGCGCCCCGACTACCCAGTGCTGGAAGCCTGTCGACTACGTCCTGCACAAGATGAAAGCGGTCCATGTCGTTTTGCACACGCATGTCGAATGGCGTCGTAATCGTGCCCTCTTCCTTGTATCCGCGCACGTGAATATTCTGGTTCGCGCGGCGGTAGGTCAGGCGGTGCACCAGCGTCGGATATCCATGGAAGGCGAAGACAACATGCTTGTCGCGGGTAAACAGAGAATCGAAGTCGGGCTCGCTCAACCCATGAGGATGCTCGCTGGCGGATTGAATCTTCATAAGATCCACCACATTGATCACACGTACCCGCAGGCCGGGCAGGCTCTCGCGCAGGATGGATACGGCCGCCAGCACCTCAAGCGTGGGAGTGTCACCGCAACAGGCCATGACGATATCAGGCTCCGCGTCCTGGTCATTACTGGCCCACGTCCAGATGCCGATGCCTTGCGTGCAATGGGTGACGGCTTGGTCCATCGTCAACCATTGCGGCAGCGCATGCTTGCCAGCAATGACCACGTTGACGTAGTTGAGACTGCGCAGACAATGATCGGTGACCGATAGGAGGCAGTTGGCGTCTGGCGGCAGGTACACGCGCACGATATCCGCCTTTTTGTTGATCACATGGTCGATGAAACCTGGATCTTGATGCGTGAAGCCATTGTGATCCTGCTGCCAGACGTGCGAGGCCAGTAGATAGTTCAAGGAGGCGATGGGGCGGCGCCAGCGCAATTCACGCGTCACCTTGAGCCACTTGGCGTGCTGACTGAACATTGAGTCAACGATGCGGATAAACGCCTCATAGCTGTTGAACAGGCCATGCCGGCCGGTCAAAAGGTACCCCTCAAGCCATCCTTCGCATTGGTGCTCGCTGAGCATGGAGTCCAGCACCAGACCATCAGGCGCCAGGAACTCGTCGTTGGCCAAGGTCTGGGCATCCCATTGGCGGCTTGTGGTCTCGAAAACGGCGCCTAACAGATTCGATACGGTCTCGTCGGGGCCGAAGATCCGAAAATTGCGCGGGGCCTTGTTTCGGCTCACGACATCTCTGAGGAAGGTGCCAAGCACCAGCGTGTCTTGCCCTAGCACCCCGCCCGGCGCCGGCACATTGACGGCATAGCCGCGAAAGTCAGGCATCAACAAGGCGCGCAAAAGCAAACCGCCGTTGGCATGAGGATTGGCGCCCATGCGGCGGTCGCCTTTGGGCGCCAGCTCGGCAAGCTCGGGGAACAAGCGGCCGTGCTCGTCGAACAGCTCCTCGGGCCGGTAACTCTTCATCCAGCGTTCCAGCAATTGCACGTGGTCGGGAAATTGCGGATTGACCGGAAACGGAACCTGGTGAGAACGAAAGGTGTTTTCGATCTGAACGCCGTTCACCTCTTTCGGCCCGGTCCAGCCCTTGGGCGAGCGCAACACGATGACCGGCCATCGCGGTCGCGTCTTCACATCGCGATTGCGCGCGTCGTCCTGGATCTTTCGGATGAGTTCGACTGCGCGGTCGGTGGCATCGGCCATGCGTTGATGCATCGCCGCGGGATCATCGCCTTCGACGAAAATGGGAATCCAACCGCAGCCGGAAAGGAATTGCGCGAGTTCTTCGTGGCCGATTCGCGCCAGGATGGCCGGGTTGCTGATTTTGAATCCATTAAGGTGCAGGATGGGGAGCACCGCGCCATCCGTGATTGGGTTCAGCAGCTTGTTCGAATGCCATGACGCGGCCAATGGACCCGTCTCCGCCTCGCCATCGCCAATCACGCACGCCACGATCAGATCCGGGTTGTCGAATACCGCCCCGAAGGCATGGCTGAGCGAGTAGCCCAGTTCGCCGCCTTCGTTGATCGACCCCGGCGTGGTCGGTGCCACGTGGCTGGAAATACCCCCGGGAAATGAAAACTGCTTGAACAGCGTCTTCAGGCCCCCCAGGTCCTGCGTGACATCGGGATAGACCTCGCTCCAAGTCCCTTCCAGATAGACATTAGCCACCAGTGCGGCGCCGCCATGGCCAGGGCCGCTAACGTAGAACAGGTTCAAGTCATATTTATTGATGACGCGATTCAAATGCGCGTAGATGAAATTCTGGCCCGGCACCGTCCCCCAGTGCCCGACCACAAGCGGTTTGACGTGGGCGATTGTCAGCGGTTCACGCAGCAAGGGGTTGTCATAGAGGTAGATTTGGCCTACCGACAGGTAGTTGGCGGCCCGCCAGTAGGCGTCGATCTTTCTCAGCCATTCAGGCGTAAGCGCATTTGATTTATTCATCAAAGAATCCATGTTTGCGTCGATCCTTTCAGACAATGCATTCTCGGCTTAGGCATGTCGGTCCGGTGGCGCACGGACCCGGCGCGCGTAGCGTAAGCGACGGGCGACGGCGCAGCCAATCGCGGCGTCACACCAGGACGCCACAGAACCATAATGGATATGATGCAGCGCGCTCTGTGCGGTATCGCACAGAGCGCGCCGGTACGGCTGTGCGACTCTGGAGCCAAGACTTATCCTTGGAGTCCAAGACGTGAATACGCTTAGCATCACGCCGCCAGATAGCGATCACGCCCCGGTTTCTGAAGTTCCCGCGGCACCGCATGGCGCCGTCAGGACGGCGATGGCCCATGCCGTATTGAACGACGCCCGAGCACGGGAAATATTCACAATCCTCGCCCCCATCCGCCACGCGGAATCTCCTGAGGGTGCCGCCCGTTATCGGGTCGAGCCGTATGTCATTGCGTCGGACGTCCTTGCCTTTTCCCCCAACGCCTGGCGTGAAGGCCGGACCAGGTATCCGGGTTCGGCCGGATTGGAATGGAGCCTGGACAACGTTCCGCAGCCGGGTTCAGGCATCACCCTGATCAAAGACCGCCTCAAACACTGCTTGCCGGTCCTGCTTCGCTCTCTAGGAGAATCTCAATGCAAATCGGCATGATCGGTCTGGGCCGCATGGGCGCCAGCATGGTGATGCGCCTGCTCAAAGGCGGCCATGAAAGCATCATTCACGACCATGCCCCAGAGGCAATGGAACGCCTGGTGGCATTGGGCGCCTTGGGCACCTCGTCACTGCCCGCGTTCGTGGCCCGCCTCCAGAGGCCGCGTGTGGTCTGGCTGATGGTGCCGGCGGCGGCTGTCGATGCGCTCCTCGCCAACCTCGCCCCCCTGCTGCAGAAAGGCGACATCGTCATCGATGGCGGTAATTCCTATTACCACGATGACCTGCGCCGCGCCACGGCGCTGTCAACGGCAGGCATCGAGTTCGTAGACGTCGGCACCAGCGGCGGAATAGCTGGCCTGGAACGCGGCTATTGCCTGATGATCGGCGGCACGGCGGCGGCGGTAGCCCATCTTGCGCCGCTGTTTGTCACGCTGGCCCCAGGCGCGGGCGCGGCTGTTGCCACACCCGGCCGCCAGGCGGGCGGCAGCGCCGACCAAGGCTGGCTGCATTGCGGCCCGCACGGCGCCGGTCATTTCGTCAAGATGGTGCACAACGGCATCGAATACGGCGTGATGGCTGCCTATGCGGAAGGACTGAACATCCTGCGCCACGCCAACGCGGGTGCGCAAGCCAGCGCCATAAACGCAGAAACCACGCCGCTAAGGCATCCGGAACACTACCGCTACGAGATGAATCTGGCCGACATCGCCGAGCTCTGGCGGCGCGGCAGCGTGATTGGCTCCTGGCTGTTGGACCTGACCGCCGCGGCGTTGACAACCGACCCGGCGCTGGGCAGCTACACGGGCCGTCTGTCGGATTCCGGCGAAGGGCGCTGGACCGTGCAGGCCGCGATCGACGAAGCGGTGCCGGCGCCCGTGCTAAGCGCCGCGCTCTATGCGCGCTTTGACTCGCGCAACCACGCCGACTTCGCCAATCGCGTGCAGTCAGCCATGCGCCATGCCTTCGGCGGACACCTCGAACAGCCGGCTAAGCCGACGCCGGCGCAAGCAAAAACATGAGCTTTCATACCCAAAATCCAGACCGGAAATCCGCTGACACGCTAGTAGTATTCGGCGCAACTGGCGACCTTGCGCACAAGAAGATCTTTCCCGCGCTATATGCGATGTGCCTGCGCGGATCGTTGACAGTGCCCGTGCTTGGCGTGGCGGGTTCACCGTGGACGATCGAAAAATTTCGGACACAGGCGACGCAAAGCGTGGAGCGGGAATGCGCCCAGGTCGACGCCGCCGCGCTGACCCGCTTGCTGGCCGCGCTGCGCTATATCAGCGGCGACTACCGCGATGCGGGCACCTTTGAGGCACTGCGCAACGCGTTGCGTCCGGCGCGACATCCGACCTTCTACCTGGCCATTCCCCCCGCCTTGTTTTCTACCGTTTTGCGTGGCCTGGGTGCGGCCGGACTGGCCGAAGCAAGCCGGGTCATCATTGAAAAGCCGTTTGGCCGCGACCTGGCCTCGGCGCGCGAACTCAACAAGATCGCCCGCGAGTTCTTTCCCGAAGAGGCGATCTTTCGCATTGATCATTTCCTGGGCAAGGAAGCGATCATGAACCTCCTGTACTTTCGCTTTGCCAATACCTTTCTTGAGCCCCTGTGGAATCGCGATCACATCGCGGCCGTGCAGATCACGCTGGCCGAGTCATTCGGCATCGAGGGACGCGGCGGGTTCTACGAAAGCGCCGGCTGCCTGCGCGACGTGATGCAGAGCCACTTGTTCCAGGTGGTGGCTTTACTGGCAATGGAGCCGCCGGCCAGCCGCGATTTCGAGGCAGTACACCGCCACAAGGCGGACGTATTTTCCAGTATGCGCCCGCTGGGCGCCGGCGATATTCTGCGTGGGCAGTACCAAGGCTACCGCGACGAGCCAAACGTTGCGCGCGACTCCGACGTGGAGACGTACTGCAATCTGCGGGTGCACATAGACTCCTGGCGCTGGGGCGGCGTGCCGTGGTATCTGCGTTCGGGAAAATGCCTTCCCGTCACCGCTTGCGAAGTGGTGGTTCGGTTCAAAACGCCGCCCCAAGATCTGTTCGGCGACGCGACCTCGCGCGAAGGCGCGAACTATGTACGTTTTCATCTGTCGCCGCATTCCACGATTGCGCTGGCCGCGCGCGTGAAAAGCCCCGGCAAGGCGTTCGTGGGCGAGCAGTGCGAATTTTCGATGCTGGAGGCGGCGGCCGAAGAGCAATCTCCCTACGAGCGCCTGCTCGCCGACGCAATGGACGGCGACGGCGCCTTGTTCGCGCGCGAAGACGCCATCGAGGCCGCCTGGGCCGTGGTGGACCCGGTGCTGCGCGCCCCTCCCCGTGCCATCGTCTACCCGCAGGGGTCCTGGGGCCCGTCCGCCTCGAACACCTTCATCTGGGCCGACGACGAATGGCACAACCCCCAACCGGCATAAGCCACGGACACATGCGATGAATCCCACCCAGGCACTTCACCAGCTTGGCCAGAGCCTCTGGCTGGACAACATCAGCCGCTCATTGCTGACAAGCGGCACACTCGCTCACTATATCGAGGACCTTTCAATAACGGGCTTGACGTCCAATCCGACCATCTTCGAGAAAGCCATTGCCGCTGGCGACAGTTACGACACTCGCATCCGTACGCTGGATGCAGCGGGCTTAACGGATGAGGATCTGTTCTTCGCGCTCGCGCTGGAAGACCTGACCCAGGCGGCCGACCTGTTCAAGCCCGCCTTCGATGCCTCCCGCGGCAAGGACGGCTGGGTGTCGCTTGAGGTCTCGCCCCTGATGGCCCACAACGCGGCACATACGATACGGGATGCGAACCGACTGCATGCCAAGGCCGGGCGCCCAAATCTTTTCATCAAGATCCCCGGCACAACCGAAGGCATCGAGGCGATCGAGGAGGTCATCTTTGACGGCATACCCGTCAATGTGACGCTGCTGTTCTCCGATGAGCACGTGCAGGCTGCGGCCGAAGCCTATATGCGCGGCATCGAACGCCGGCTGGCGGCAGGCCGGGATCCCACCGTAGCCTCGGTCGCATCCTTGTTCGTCAGCCGCTGGGACGTAGCGGTAAAGCAGACGCTTGCCCAGCCGCTGCACAACCGGCTGGGCATCGCCGTCGCGACGCGCGCTTACCAGAATGGCTGTCAAAGGCTGGACTCCGAGCGCTGGCAGCGCCTGGCCGCGGCCGGAGCGCGGCCCCAGCGCTTGCTGTTTGCCAGCACCGGCACGAAGGATCCGGCCGCTCCCGATACGCTGTATGTCGAAGCCCTTGAGGCGCCCCACACTGTCAACACCATGCCGCAAGACACCCTGCTGGCATTCGCGGACCATGGACGCGTTCACCAGACCCTGACAACGGACGCAGCCTGCGCCCAGGCCACGATCGAGGAATTCCAGCACGCGGGGGTAGACATCAGCGCGCTAGGCGCCCGCCTTCAACGTGAGGGAGTCGACGCGTTCGCCGAGTCTTGGCAGGCGCTTCTCGTGCGTATCCGGGACAAGCGCATGACCCTGGCATCAACCTCGCCGGCGCCGATGTCATGAACGCCGCCACGACGACGCAGCCCGCATGGCAGGCGCTTTTGACGCACTATCGCGACATCGGCAGCATGCATCTGCGAGAATTTTTCGCTGCGGATCCACAGCGCGGCGCGCGGCTGAACGTGCAAGCCGCGGGACTCTACCTGGACTACTCCAAGAACCGCATTGATGCCGACACCATTGGATTGCTGGCCGAGCTGGCGCGCGACTGCGGCCTGGAGCAACGGATCGCCGCCATGTTCCGGGGCGACCCGGTCAACACGACGGAGCGACGCGCGGCGCTGCACACGGCACTGCGCGCCCCGGCCGGCCGGCCGCTGTGGCGGGACGGCGTTGACATCGTGGCCCAAGTCCATGACCAACTGGACCGCATGGCGCACTTCAGCGAACAAATACGCGACGGCCACTGGCTAGGCCACACCAACCGCCGCATCCGGCACGTAATCAACATCGGTATCGGCGGCTCCGACCTAGGGCCGGTCATGGCCTACGAGGCCTTGCGGCACTATAGCCAGCGCGAGATCGATCTGCGCTTCGTATCGAACGTTGACGGGACTGCGCTGGCCGAAGCCACGCGCGGCCTGGACGCAGGCGAAACATTGTTCATCGTGTGCTCCAAGAGTTTCCGGACACGGGAGACCTTGTGCAACGCCCATGCCGCGCGCGCCTGGAGCCTGCGGCAACTGCACACCCCGAATTCAACTGCCCGGCATTTTGCCGCCGTCTCGGCCAATACCGAGGCGACGGCCGCTTTTGGGATCAACCCCGAGCAGACCTTTGCACTATGGGATTGGGTGGGCGGCCGCTATTCGCTTGCATCGGCCATTGGGCTGTCGACCATGATCGCGATCGGACCTGCGCATTTCCGGGACATGCTGGCGGGGATGCGGGCCATGGACGAACACTTCCTGCAAGAGCCGGTGGAACACAATATGCCCGCGCTGTTGGGATTGCTGGCGGTGTGGAACAACGACTTCCTGGGCGCCAGCACCCAGGCGGTGCTGCCTTACGAGCAATATCTGACTCGCCTGCCAGCTTATTTGCAGCAACTGACCATGGAGAGCAACGGCAAGCACGTCACGCGGGCGGGTCTGCCGGTGCGCGCGAATACCTCGCCCATCGTCTGGGGGGAGCCGGGTACCAATGGCCAGCATTCATTCTTCCAGCTCCTGCACCAAGGCACGCGTCAAGTGCCGTGCGACTTCATCGGCTTTGGACAGAGCCTCAATCCAAGCACCGCATCAGGCGATCAGCCCGACAACCCGCACGACCTGCTGATGGCTAATCTCTTTGCGCAGGCCCAAGCGCTGGCCTTTGGCAAGACCGCGGCCGAGTGGCGCGCCGAGGGCGTCGACGATGCGCTGGTCGCGCATCATGTCCTGCCGGGCAATCATCCCAGCAACACGATTCTCGCCAGGAAATTGACGCCGCATACGCTCGGCGCGCTGGTGGCAATGTACGAACATAGCGTCTTCACCCAAGGCGTCATTTGGGACATTGACTCCTTTGACCAATGGGGGGTTGAACTTGGCAAAGTGCTGGCCGACCAGACCGTCAAGGAACTGGCGGGTCCTGACCTGGCGGACACCCGCCACGACAGCTCCACCCGGACGCTGATCCGGCGCTATCGCCAGCTAAATGAGGTGCTGCCATGATCTCGCCCCAAAATAAAACGTCAAAAAAGTCCGGAATGAGTCTGCATATCGGCCCACTGGCCGGAAAGCCCGCGGTCTCGCATGCGCTCGTGCGTCGCAACCGGGAGATCGGTCCGGCGCGAGGCCACGCCGGCGGCATTATGGTCACGCCATCTCATAGCCCGCCGCACGACGGCAGCCTACTTCCGAGCGACTCGCCGTGAGCGCATTGCCAAGACCCGAACCCTGCGGTTGGGACGCGGCCGACGAAAGCCTGATCGAGACTTTGCAACGCGCCGCTTTTGACTACTTTGTCGCCTACGCCGAACCTATGCGCGGACTCGTGGCGGACACGTCGCGTCCTGACTCGCACACCAGTATCGCCGTGGTCGGCCTTGCTCTGTCGGCCTATCCCGTCGGGGTTGAACGCGGCTGGATGCCGCGCGAACAGGCCGTAAAGCGAAGCTTGGCGGCGCTGCGCTTTTTCATGAGTAGCGACCAGAGCGGAACACCCGACTCGACCGGCTGCCACGGGTTGTACTTCCACTTTCTACACATGGACAGCGGACGGCGCGCATGGCGCTCCGAACTGTCGCTCATCGACAGTGCATTGCTGATCGCCGGGATGCTAACCGCGGCGGCGTATTTCACCGCGCCAGATAAGGACGAGACCGAGGTGCGCGCCCTTGCGGACGCCCTGTACCGTCGCGTCAATTGGCGCTGGGCCCAGCCCGAGGGCGCTGCCGTCGCGCAAGGCTGGCGGCCGGAGAGCGGATTTCTGCACTATGGATGGCAGGGATACAGCGAAGCCTTTCTTATCTACGTGCTGGGACTCGGATCCCCCACCCATGCCCTGAGCCATAGCAGCTTCGAAGCCTGGACCCTGACCTATCAGTGGGAGAACCTGTATGGCGTCGACTACTTGTACGCCGGCCCCTTGTTCATCCATCAGTTCTCGCACGCCTGGATCGACTTTCGCGGCATCCGGGACCGCTTTATGCGCGATAAGCGCTGCGACTATTTTGAAAACAGCCGTCGGGCAATCCAGGTGCAACGCGAATACGCCAGCCGCAACCCACATAACTTCAACGGCTTGGACGAAGACCATTGGGGACTTTCCGCAGGCGATGGGCCAAGCTCGCCGCCACAAGCGGTCTGCGGGCGGCGCCAGACTTTCTATGGCTATGCCGCCCGAGGGGCGCCCTGGGGACCGGACGACGGCACTTTCTCACCAGCCGCCGTTCTGGCGTCTATCGTCTTTGCGCCCGAGGTGGTGCTTCGCGCGTTGCACAGGCGGATGAGCGACCTGAGCGTCTGCACGCGTGCAAGTGGCTCGAATGCGACGGTACGTACGCCGTTGGGCCACGACTGGGTTTCCGACTGCGAATTCGGACTTGATCAGGGCATGATCGTCCTGATGATCGAGAATTTTCGCTCGGGAATGATCTGGCGGCTATTGCGAGGCGTGCCTTGCGTGCGAACAGGTCTGCAACGTGCGGGCTTTCGGGGCGGCTGGCTGACCACGGCGCAGGCATGATGATCAACGCGCAACCGCCAGGCTGGCGCAACCCGCGCCCCCCCGCCAGATACCGATTCCTGGTGATAGGCGGCGGACCCGCCGGCTTGATGGCGGCGCGCACCGCGGCCGCAATGGGCGCGCGCGTGGCATTGATCGAAGCCCATCTTATCGGAGGCATCAGCGCCAACAACGGCTGCATACCATCCAAGACGCTCATCCGCACCGCACAAGCGTATGCCATGATGCGCGAGGCGCCACGCTATGGCGCACTCCGTCCTTGCGAAATTTCCGTCGATTTTCCTGCCGCAATGGTTCGCATGCGGCGCATCCGCGAACGGCTCGTCCGGATCGACTCTCCCGCAAAGTTGGCTGCCGCCGGCATCGACCTGTACTTTGGCCATGCACACTTCGTTGGCCCGGACTCGGTCGATGTCGACGGCATCAAACTGCGCTTTGGCAAGGCCCTGATCGCTACAGGCTCGCGCGCAATGCTGCCAGAAATCGAAGGGCTGGAGAAAGCCGGCTTCCTCAACAATGAAACAATCTTCGATCTGCAGGAGTTGCCGGCCAGCCTGCTTGTCGTCGGCGGCGGGCCGCTGGGGTGCGAACTCGCGCAAGCCTTCGCCCGCTTTGGCACCCGAACATTGATCTCGCACCGCGAACCGCTCTTTCTTCCGGCCGAGGAACGCGACGCCGCGCAAATGGTCTCGGATGCGCTCGCCCGCGATGGCGTGGAAATTCACCTGAACAGTCAGCCCACGCGAGTACGCGAACAAGACGGCCGCAAACATGTGGATCTATTGAACGAAGGCAACACCGCAACGACCGTGGTGGACCATATCCTGACCGGCATCGGCCGCCTGCCGGCCGTAGAGGGGCTCTGTCTTGCCGCAGCCGGAATTCAGTACGATGAGGTCACGGGAATTCATGTGGACGATTTTCTGCGTACCAGCAATTCACACGTATACGCCGCAGGCGACGTTTGCCTGAAGTTCCGGTTTACGAATACCGCTGAAGCGTCTGCCCGCATCGTGGTCCACAACGCGTTGCTCTTCGGGCGCCAGCGGCTAAGCGCTCTGACCGTGCCCTGGTGCACCCATACCGATCCGCAGGTCGCACACGTTGGGCTTTACGTAAAAGAAGCGAGAGAACGAAACATCCCCGTCAAAACCTTCACTGTGCCCATGCATGATGTCGACCGGGCAATCACCGACGGGGCCGAGGACGGGTTCGTGAAAATACACGTCCGGGAGGGAACGGACCAAATCCTCGGCGCGACTATTGTGGGCCGCGGCGCAGCGGAGATGATTAACGTCGTGTCACTGGCAATGGTTGCCGGAGTCGGCCTGTGCCGCCTTGCAAGTGTCATCCACGCGTATCCCACACAAGGCGAAGCCGTCCGGCAGGCAGCGCAAGCCTGCGCCGACACGTTAATGTCGCCCCTGCTTGTCGGGATTCGCAGGTGGTGGCTAAAAGCGCGCGATGCCCCACAGCGTGCGGCGCGATCCGGTCAAACATCCTAAACACCCACTGCCGCACCGGCCTTTCAACTGCAAAGACGGCTCGAGGCTGATCGCAGATGCCTACATGGCACCTACAGGAGACCAAAAGCAAATGGGCCAACCCCGAAGAGTTGGCCCAAGTGCTTGAAGTCATTTTCCGCCATTTTCCGCATCGATTTGCGGCAAATGGCGGCAAGGCTTCGGACGCCTCAGAAACGCCTGACCGTATTCTCGCGACCTACCGGCGAGTCCTGCAATCGACGCTGCATACAGCAGCACCCACTTCAATTTCACCATGTCGTCGCACGCGGCTGCTGGCTGCCCGTTTGCCTTTCCTGCTGCATGGCCTGTCGAGCGCGCTCCCGCGCTTTGCTTGGCGCACGGCGCAGCGCCGCCTCGGTACCTTGCTGAAGCGAACTGGTGATATTTTTCGCGTTAATGGTGGAGACTGTTTCGTTCACGGCATTTCCTCGCGGTGGCCCTGCTCCAGCAAGTTAGCGGAGTCCGCTTGTCGATGTATTGGGCGAAATTACGGGCAACGACCTCCTCGGCACGCGCCACCTGCCCATCAATGAGCCGTGGCCTTGCACGATGATGGCGATGAGCGAATTCAGTTTCGATTGACGCATATCCAGCCAAGTTTCGAGTTCACGCACTGTCTGGTCATGGCTGCGGAGGTACTCCACTTCGGAAACCAAGTCTTCCTCTACGCAAAGCTTGCAGCACTGGAGCACGAATTCGCAAATCTCAGTGGCGCCAAAGTAGGCGTAGAGCCACAGTGGCTGGGGTAACGTCACACGCAGAGTGGCGCTGTCGCTGTCCAACTGGTATGTTGAGGCGCATTTAAAACTGACCAGACAGCTTTCAGTGGCTGTCGCGAGGAATACCCTGAGTCTGCGCTATTTTCTGATAGGCGACAGCGGGTTCCAACACTGCGCCTGTATCCATTTGCCCGATGATCCCGCGCTGGATTTCCTGCCAGGGTGTTTGATGGGCCGGATACGCGTAGCCGCCGGCTGCCTCCAGCGCCTTGCGGCGTGCCGCCAACTCTTCGTCCGAAATCAGCATGTCGGCGCGACCCTTCCGCAAATCGATGCGCACGCGATCTCCCGTGCGCAACAAGGCTAGCCCGCCCCCCACCGCGGCTTCGGGCGAAGCATTGAGAATAGAAGGCGATCCCGAGGTTCCCGACTGACGGCCATCGCCCACACAGGGCAGCTCTTTGATGCCCGATTTGATCAGGTAGTCCGGCGCGCGCATATTCACGACTTCGGCCGTTCCCGGATAACCGATAGGGCCGGCGCCGCGCATGAACAAGATACAGTCGGCATCTATCTTCAATGCTGGATCGTCGATACGCGCGTGATACTCCTCAGGCCCGTCGAAAACAATCGCGCGCCCTTCAAAAGCATCCGGATCATCAGGATTGGAAAGATAGCGGGCGTGGAACGCATCTGAAATAACGCTCGCCTTCATGATGGCGGAGGTAAAGAGGTTGCCGCGCAAAACACGAAATCCCGCCTTGGGCTTCAAAGGCTGCTCGAAAGGCCGAATCACTTCCCGGCTCATGATCTCGGCGTCTCGGCAATTCTCGCCCAGGGTGCGGCCGTTCGCCGTCAGCGCCGCTTCATGAATCAAGCCATGCCGCATCAACTGATTCACGACTGCCGGCACACCGCCGGCGTGATAGTAATCCTCGCCCAGATATTCACCTGCGGGCTGCAGATTAACGAGCAACGGAATATCTTCTCCATAGGTCTGCCAATCGTCGACGGAAAGCTCGACGCCGATATGGCGGGCCAGCGCGTTCAGATGTATCGGCGCATTGGTGGAACCGCCGATGGCGGAGTTCACCCGAACCGCGTTGATGAAGGCTTCCCGGGTAAGGATGTCGGAGGGCTTCAAGTCCTCCTTGACCATTTCGACGATGCGCAGGCCGGTCAGATAGGCCATCTCCTGCCGGTCCCTGTAAGGGGCCGGAATCGCAGCCGAGCCGGGCAATTGCATGCCAAGCACCTCGGCCAGGGAATTCATCGTCGTTGCCGTGCCCATGGTGTTGCAATAGCCTGTGGACGGGGCGGAGGACGCAACGAGTTTGATGAAGCCCGCTTCGTCGATTTCCTGCTTGGCCAGCAATTCCCGCGCTTTCCAGACGATGGTGCCCGAGCCGGTACGCTCGCCTCGGAACCAGCCATTCAACATCGGACCGACGGACAGGGCAATGGCCGGGATATTCACCGTCGCCGCGGCCATCAGGCAGGCGGGCGTCGTTTTGTCACAACCGATCGTCAACACCACGCCATCGAGCGGATATCCATACAACAATTCTACGAGTCCCAGATAGGCGAGGTTCCGATCCAACCCGGGCGCTGGCCGCTTGCCGGTTTCCTGGATGGGATGCACGGGAAATTCCAGCGCAACGCCGCCCGCCTCGTAAATGCCCTCCCTGATTCGCTTGGCCAACTCGAGATGATGCCGGTTGCAGGGAGAAAGATCAGAGCCCGTTTGTGCAATGCCGATAATGGGTCGGCCATCTTGCAGCTCTTTTTGGCTGATACCGAAATTCATGTAACGCTCGATATGCAGCGCCGTCATATCGGGATTCGATCCATTGTCGAACCAGGCGCGAGACCGTAGCGTCGGCTTGGAGAGAGGCTTGGTGGTCATGATGTTTTTTAGCTCGTTAAAAATGCAGGACAGCGCGATGGCGGATTCACCCCGGATATCAACGCCCCCAGCGCAGAACCAGTGGATCCAGGAGCCGCGCCAGTTCAATCAGTCCGGCACGGGTATCCGGGTGCACAGGCTGCAGTGGATGACGCACGGTTTCATGCCGGATCACGCCACCTTCTTTCATCAGAATTTTGCAGGTCGCAAGCCCGCATTGCCGATTCTCGAAATTGATCAGTGGCAGCCAGCGCGCATAAGCCTGCAGCGCCGCGGCGCGGTTGCCGGCAAAATAGGCATCGACAATCTGGCGAATCCCGTCGGGATAAGCTCCGCCGGTCATCGCTCCCGTGGCCCCGGCATCGAGATCGGCCATCAGCGTGATCGCCTCTTCACCATCCCAGGGGCCGATGACGGCCTCGCCGCCGGCCTCGATCAGAGCGCGCAGTTTGGCTGCCGCCTGAGGCACTTCGATCTTGAAATAGGCGAGGTTCTCGATCTCTCTGGCCATTGTTGAAAGAAGGGATACGGATAGCGGCGTCCCGGCCACCGGCGCATCCTGGACCATGATCGGGATCGAGATGGCATCGGAAACCGCCCGATAAAATTGCGCAATCGCGTGTTCCGAAACGCGGAAGGTCGCGCCGTGATAAGGCGGCATGACCATCACCATCGCAGCGCCCAGTTCCTGAGCCCGGCGAGAACGCTCAGCACAGACTGCGCTGCTGAAATGGCTGGTGGTGACTATGACCGGTACGCGTCCGGCCACATGTTCCAGCACCGTCTCCATGACCTGATCGCGCTCTGCGTCGGTCAGTACGAATTGTTCGGAAAAGTTGGCCAGTATGCAGATACCGTGCGATCCCGCATCGATCATGAAATCGATTGCGCGTCTTTGTCCGTCCAGGTCCAAGGCGCCGGTCTCGTCGAATATGGTGGGGGCGACGGGAAACACCCCTTTGTAGTGCGGCGCCGTCATTGTGCAGCGGCGCGATATTCGCGCTTGACGACGTCGAGCAGCTCGAGCACCGACGTATCGGCCGACCGTCCCTCATAGGTGCAGGTACCGCGTTGAACCATCATGACGTGATCGGCGACATCCAAGGTCTGCGCGTAGTTGTGCGCAATCATGATCATCGAAACATCTCCCCGCGCCTTGAGCCGCTCGATCAATGCAATGATCATGCTCGCTTCTCGCGCGCCCATCGCTGCCAGCGGTTCATCGAGCAGAAGCACGCGCGCATTCGATGAAACGGCGCGCGCGATGGCGATGGCCTGGCGCTGTCCGCCCGATAGCATGCCCACTTCCTCGTCCACCGACGGCACCGTCACGCCGATATCCTCCAACGCAGCCTCGGCGCGTTTACGCATGGCCTTATGGTCGAGAAACGGCGTGCAACCGTGGCGAAGTTCGCGATTGAGGAACATATTGTGATAAACGGAGAGGGTGTTTACCAGCGCAAGATCCTGGTAGACACACTCGATGCCGAACAAGCGCGCGTGGTCCACCGACGTGAACGAAACAGGTTGGCCATTGATGAAAAGCCCGCCGGTCGTCGGCGCGTGATAGCCCGACAATATCTTCATCAAAGTTGATTTTCCCGCGCCGTTGTCGCCGAGAATGCCCAGCATTTCGCCCGGCTTGAGCTTCAGAGAAATTCCATGCAGCGCTTGTATGCGTCCGAACCGCTTGGTGACGTCGCGCGCTTCCAGAGCATAGGTGGTGTCGTTCATTTCAGCTGCGGCTCCGGCGGCGCCAGGCCGCAAATTGAACGTTGGAAATCATGGTCACGAGGATCGCCGCGCCCGTGATGATGTCGAAAGTGAAGGCGTTGACACCGAGCAGCGTGAAACCGTCTTGCAAAATGCCAAGCACCGCGGCGCCGATCAGACCACCAAGAATCGTGCCGGATCCACCCATCAGCGAAGTGCCGCCGATCACGGCGGAGGCGATGGCAAGAAACATCACATTGGCTCCGCCCGCGTTCGGATCGATCGATGTAATGTGAAAGGCATTGAGAATGCCCGCGAAACCGGCAAGCGTGCTGCACAACATGAAATTGCCGATCTTGACGCGACGGATATGGATGCCGGCCTCCGCCGAACCGCTGGGGTTACCGCCCACCGCCACGGTATGCAGACCCCAGCGCGTATGGCGAAGCACCACATGCATGACCATCGCGATTCCGAACGCCCACAGTATTTCGCTATATCCCCAGCCACCGAGCACGTTGCCAACGATGTCCGTAGGCGTGTTGATCGGAAAGCCATTGCTGATCGTCAATGTGAGTCCGTTGAACAACAGCATGGCGCCCAAGGTGGTGATGAATGAGGGCACGCCCAGGCGCACGGTAATGAAGCCAATGCAAAAACCCAGCAGCGATACGATCAGCAGCGCGACGATGACACCGAAGATCACCGGCAGCCCCGCCAAAATGGCGTAATGCATGATGAAGGGCGTCAGTGCAAATATCTGTCCGCTGGACAGATCCACTTCGCCCGAGATGAGAAGCATGATCTCCCCGCAGGCAATCAGGGTCCAGGGCGCGAAGAACTGGCTTACCGTCTGCATGTTTGCATCGGTAAAGAAAGCGGGCGTCATGACCTGGAAGATAATGACCAAGGCGACGCCGACCAGCAGGACGCTTGTCTCGGGCTTGCGCAATAGCAAAGGTAGACTTCTGGAGAAAACTTTCACGTTGTTCCATCCAAATATGAAGGCACCGGCATCCGCGGATGCCGGTCGACCCAGGATCAGCCGACAATCGGACCCGAGCGCGGTACGATCTGCGCCTTGGAACCGTTGCCCTCATAGCGTGTGGACGTCTTGAGATAGGGGTCCACCGTCGTCTTGGTCACGAACTTCAAACCGGTATTGATATCGGCCGGGCCGGTCAAACCTCCCGAAGCCAGGTACATGACCATTTCCATCACCGTGTAGAACCCTTGCAGATAAGGTTGCTGGTCGATGGTGAAGTCCAGCACGGAGGAATGGATGTATTCCAGCGTGCGCGGGACAAGATCGAATCCGCCACCATGGATGCCCTTCTGGGTCAGGTGGAATTCCTGCATCGTCTGGCCAACGCACTGCGTGGAGCCTGCGTCAACCGCGAACATGCCCTTGACGTCTTGATGGCCAAGGTAATAGGCCTTGATCTTGGGTAGCTCCACGTCGATCGTGGCGCCCGTTGCAATGGCATCGTACGTAATCGGCTTGCCTGAGGCTTTGATCGCGGCAATGGCGCCGTCGATACGAGGCTGTATGTTCAACTGACCCGGCGTGGCGATGAATAGTGCGACATGGCCGCTGCCGACCAGTTCGACGATCTTTTCCCCCATGTGATAGCCCGATTTGTAGAGATCCTGGCCGATATAGGCCAGTCGCTTGTTTCCGCTTGCGGCAGGGGCGTCGGCGTTGTAGGAGAAAACCGGAATGCCCGCCTTCAAGGCCGCCTCGGTGGGGCCGTTAAAGGCATTGGGATCGACGATGGCCACGCCGATGGCGTCGGCCTGGCCTGCGATGGCCGCATTCATCGCATTGACCATTTCCCCGACCACGGCGGTCTCCGAACCCGTCCATTGATAGTCGCATCCGAACAGGGTGCACGCATCCTGGATGCCGTATCGTGTCGCGACAAAAAACGGATTGGTCGTGACGTGGTTCACGAAAACCAGTTTCCAACGTTTGTGGGCAGGCAATACGGTGGCAGCCGTCTCGGCGGCCATGGCTGCTGCGGGCGCGCCGGCCATGGCCGCCACGCCTGCAGCAGCGGTCAACAGCGCGGGCCCTCCTTGCATCAGCAGACGGCGTTTGACGCTTTGCAAACCCTGCGGATCTTCCTTCTTTTCCATGATGCGATGTCTCCTGAGATTTTTATTAATAGTCCTGCTCTTGCCTCACTGCATCTTACGTATCGGTCGATATAAATCAAATGCTTAATATCGACGAATCAATACCAATTCTGCTATCCATTCTTTTCATGTGAATGAGGGCCTGTTAACGCGAAAAGGAGCCGCGCATGAGCCTCCCCAAACGGGCCTGGCAAGGCGCCAAGCGCAGGCGTAGCGGGACGACGGCGAGCATCGGCAACGCAGCCAGGCGCGCTTTGAGATGCTCGCCCTTCGGGCTGGCTGGCAATCGCGCGGCAGGCCCTAACCGGAGAAAGCCGGACACGGCATCCCTTTGACGCCGGGTATCACCGAAAACAAACTTCCTGCCAGAGGTTCCTGCATGCGCTGCGCTGCGCTCAACCCGATTGCAGCGCTGGTGATAAACAAAGTGTCCAGTTGCTCGCCGCCAAAGCAGCAGCTGGTGACTTGGGATACCGGCAAGGACACGGCGCAGTCGAAGATGCCGTCGGCGGTGAACCGGCTGACCCGCCCGCCGCCCCAGTGGGCGACCCACAGTCCGCCCTTGGCATCCACGGTCATGCCGTCGGGGAAACCATCCGCTTGCGCAAAGCGGATAAAAGACTGGCGCGGCCCCAGCGTGCCGTCGGCGTGACGAACATGACGATAGATCGTGCGCGCGGCGGAATCGGTGTGATAGAGATATCGTCCGTCCGGCGCGATAGCCGGACCGTTGGCGACGGTGTAGCCTGTATCGACGCGTTCGACGGAGAAATCAGGCAACAATCGATACAAGCTGCCGCTGGGCGCAATTTCGCTATCGTCCATGGTTCCGAACCAGATCGTGCCATTGGCGTCTGTCTTCGCATCATTGAGGCGATTGCCAGGCAGTTCAGGCTCGATCCGGACACGCGATGTAAAGCACAGCTGCGGCTCCACTTGCAAAATGCCGATCTCGCTCGAGAGGCCTGCAATCCAGCCGTTCGAACGCCGAGGCAGCACCCATGCCAACCTGTCATGCAGCACCCATCGCCGCACCGCCTCCTCGCCGGGGATATAGCGGTTCAGCCGCCTGCCCTTGATATCAACCCAATAAAGCACCTGCTCGCGCACATGCCAGACAGGGCCTTCACCGAGCAGGGCGCCCGCCGGATCGCAAAGGCGGACGGCGGCGCCCATGTCAGATCCAGCCGCCATCGACTATGAACTCCTGCGCCGTACAAGCCGCGCTATCGTCAGCTGCAAGAAAGAGGGCCATGGCAGCGAGATGATCGGGCATTACCCAGTCGGAAATGCACTGCTGGCCGGCACGTTCGGCGTCGGCTTCGGGCGTCACCCAAAGCGTCTTCTGGCGTTCGGTTAGAACCCAACCCGGAATGATGGTGTTGACGCGGACCTTGTAAGGTCCGAGATCGCGTGCCAGGCCGCGTGTCAACCCGTGGACTGCCGCTTTCGCTGCAGTGTAGGCAGGCATGCCCCCCTGGCCTTTCTTCCAGGAGACGGAACCAAAATTGATGATGCAGCCGGCTCGACGAGCCTTCATCGCCGGCGCGACCGCCTGGGCCGTAAAGAATTGCGGCCTCAGATTGATCGCCATCCGGTCGTCCCAGAACTCCGGTGTCACGTCTTCGATCTTGTGGCGCTGGTCATTGGCGGCGTTGTTGACGAGCACGTCGATATCGCCAAGCTGCGCCTGCGTCTGAGCGATGCTCTCGCGCAAAGCGGCGATGTCACGAATGTCGCAAGAGAAGAACAAGGGTTCGCGTCCAGTCTCTTTGCCGATCTGCTCGACCAGAGCAAGGCTTGCTTCTTGCGCAATATCGACGAAGGCGACCTTCGCGCCCTGCGCAGCAAAGCCGGCTGTCAGCGAGGCGCCGATACCGGTTCCCCCACCGGTGATGTAGACAACGCGGTCCTTCAGGCTGGGATAAGACGCCGTCAGAATTTTGCTCATTACCTCTCCTTTTTATGGCGTTTCAAGCCATTTACGCCGTTGCGGCGCCGTTCGAATTTTTTACTCTGCTCGCGCATTTTCGGTACATATGCGGACATCGCCGCACATGCCGCTCGCCCATGCGATTCAAGCCGATGAAGGCAGCGACCGGAAATCGGTCTGGAATTTTTTCGGATGTCGGCGTTTAGCCAGTCTAAGGATGGCCTCGCGCATCACCTGGGCTCCGGGTGAAAGGGGGCGATCCGAGGCAGTCAGCAACCCATACGGCTGAAGGACCATGCGTTCGGAAAATGGCAGCATGCACAAGCGGTTCGTACCGGTCATGAGTTTCGCGACATTCCATTCCAGCGACGTGATGGCATCGGACTGGTTGACCATGATGAGCGACATGATCGCCGAGGTAGAGTTGACGATGGACGCGGGCATCGGCACACCTGCGGCCAGATACACCTGTTCTATTTTCTGCCGCAGCGGCGTGCCACGGGGCTGCAGAACCCATGGCCATTGCGCCAGCTCGGCCAAACCCACGGTTGTCTTGCCGGCCAAGGGATGCGTCTCGCGGCAAAGCAGGTAAAGCTCCTCGCCCCATAGTTCCTGGTATGTGAATTGCCTAGGATCGAGATCAGAGGGTATGCGCGCCAGCGCGAAATCGATCTCGCCTTCCAGCAGTTTGGGCGCCAGCACATCGCTGATTTCGTGTTCGACGGTGATGTGAAGTCCTGGGTGTTGCGCGCGCACCTCCTCGATCGCATCTACGAGCAGCTCGATCATCGGCGCCATTACCGTACCGATGGTGACCATGCCAGTCTGGCCTTGGGTAAAAGCATTTATCTCCGTGGCCGCCTGGGTCAATGTGCGCAGCGCCATGCCGGCGTTACGGATGAGAATTTCGCCCTGTACCGTGGGTATCAATCCACGCGGCTGTCGCTCGAAAAGCGGTTGGCCGAAGATGGCTTCGACTTCGGAAAGCAGCCTCGATGCGGCTGGCTGGGATATGTTCATCCGCTCTGCCGCGCGGTGCAGATTGCGCTGTTCGTCGATGATCAAAAGCAATTGCAAATGGCGCAATTTCAGCCGCGAACGCAAAAACCAATCCACTTTCAGGCCATGCGGCATGGCCTTGATTTCCTCCCCGGCGCCCGGGGAAGACTTGCTTTTATCGAGGGAGCCCGGGTTGAGGATGGACGTTTCATCACGCATGCTTTGCCTCTACCTCTCTACGTATCGGTCGCGCCAGTTCAACCGAACGTGCATCGTGGACAAAGACAATGGAACGTGCTGGGCACCGCCGATTGAACGGACCATCATGTGTGTGTCTCCTGACCGGTCGGTTTGAATGTGCCAGCTTGATGTGCCATCCCGTCGCATTCGCAGTGCCCGGGTGGCGGATGGATGCCGCTTATCGTAAGTCGCGTGATTGATGTGCGCAAATTGATTTATTTGCCGTATTGATATTTGAATTGATATCGGTCGATGCGGCTTTCGCTTTCGGCAATCCGGCCTGAGGCGGATTGTTCAGCGGCCACCCAATAGCTCCCGCAATCGACCTTGCGGCGCCCCGATGTGCTCCCAAGCCAGGGCTTTCCAAGGCATGTCGAGTTCTTCGGCCAGACCGTACGCGTAGCCCGCCTGCGGGGCGTAGTGACTCGGATTCCTCTACACGCTGATTGCTGGCCAATCAAGAATCTACAGAATCAAAAAAAATACTAATAAATGATATTTTTTTAAGTAATCTTCTACGCTCGTTTGTCGATGTATTGAGCGAAATTACGGGCGACGACCTCCTCGACACGCGTCACCTGCTCATCGGTGAGTTCCTCAACAAAGTTGCGCTTGCGCCGAGACAACGCGCCGTGGCCTTGCACGATGATGTCAATGAGCGAATTCAGTTTCGATTGACGCATGTCCAGCCAAGTTTCGAGTTCACGCACTGCCTGGTCATGGCTGCGGAGATAGTCCACTTCGGAAACCAAGTCTTCCTCTACGCAAAGCTTGCAGCACTGGAGCACGAATTCGCATATCTCGGTGGCGTCAAAGTAAGCGTATAGCCACAATGGCTGGGGTGACCTAACACGAAGCGTGGCGCTGTCGCTGTCCAGCTGGTAGTTCAATAGCGACGTGCGAGGCTTCGAGTAGGCTTTCAGCAAAGCAGAGTAACGGTCTAGCTGCTTGAGCATGCGGGCCGAAAGAGGCAAAACTAGGCCAGCCGGCGTAAATCCTGACTGGCGCAGAACGTGGTGCAGGAGAAAGCGGTGCAGCCGTCCGTTACCGTCGAAGAACGGATGCACGAAGACCAAGCCGAAGGCGGCACAGGTAGCGGCCACTACCGGGTCGAGCACCCCTTCCGCAGCGTACGCCGCCACCCGACCAACCGCGTCCATCATGGGCCGCACTAGTTCAGCCGGTGGCGGAATAAAGTCGGCAATATTGCGCAATCGTCCAGGGCGCGACAGCCAGTTCTGAGACGCTCGATAACCGAACTCAGCGCTCAGCGGCATCACAATGAGATTCTGCCAGCCACATAGCATCTCTTCACTGAGGTTGCCCGGCTCGCCGGCCGCTTCAAGCAGGTGCCTGAATTTGGCGGCACGATTATTGTCTGGCACCTCGTCCTCGATGCCATAGGTTGAGCGGGTTTCGGAAAGGTACAGATAATCCACAGCCCGACTGAGCATCTCCGGTTCAATGGCGTCCATTGCCATAGCAACCTTGGCGCGCAGGTCTTCGGCCAGCAGCTCCTGAAGCGCTTCAGTCTTGCGTACTAGCGGGCTGAACTCGCGGCTCCCGAGCAGGTTATTGACTACCGCGAACTGCGGGCTGGACGTTTCCGGCCCGACCAGGTACGTATCGGCGTTCAGCAAGCGCACGCGCGGAGCCCCGGGTGGTGCCCGATACGCAAAGTCCGCACCAGCCAGCCAGTGAGCCAGGTATCCCGCTTGGCGAGCGTAGCTGGACGTTGGTCGACTGGTCAGCCATTCCTGGATGTCAGTGAGAACCTGACGATGCTCAAAAAGCGCTCCTAGCACTGTCAAGTTCAGGTGCTCACGCTTTAGCGCGAAAGTAAGCTGCTCTACCGTCGATTGTTCCGCGGACACGCGGCCGCGAGGCAATTCAATGCGTTCTGTGCCGACGACCGTCTGGGTGCGAGTCTCAGTTGCTCGCTCACCCAGCCAAAAGGTCTGGCGCAGCGGCGGCACCGTCAAGTTGAAGCGGGCAATGAGCGCGTTGTAACCCAGCGGAGTAGCCATTATCGGGCTGAGAAAATTTCTACGGAATTTAAATTTATTCTATTTTTCGTATTTTATCTGTAAAAAACTCTATTTCCGACCCGTACAGACAAAAAACCTATGCATCGGCGTTTAACAAGTATGGCCATCGGCCAGAGGCAGAGACAATGAATACGTTTGGACGTTCTTGGTTCATTGCGGTCCCCTCAAATCCAGACGCATGCCGCTCTTGCTGACCGACACCCATCGTTTGCCATCGCCCAGTCTTACACAGTGCTCCCAGGCCAGGGCTTTCCAAGGCATGTCGAGTTCTTCGGCCAGACCGTACGCCAACCGAACCACTTTGATGCGAGTGAGATGGGTGAACAATTCCTCCAGCACCGGCATGCAGGGTGAACGGATGCTTTCGACAAGGTGACGCGCCTCCTCAAGCTCCTGCCGCTTGCCAACATCGCTCAACAGTTCCAATAGCGCACGCTCCAACACAGAAACTAATGCGTTGGAACGGCCGGTAGGCAGCGGAGCAAGCCCTATGTCCGCAGGCATCGTGTCATCAAAGATAGGCGTACTCTGATAGTGACATGCGGGTGGAGTTCGATTCAGATGGTGCAGCGGTATGCACATCTAAGCCCGGCCAACCTAGCGGATCACGCGAGGACGATTGACACGGTCGTGAAGTCCACGGCACGTTTGCGCCACAGCGGCACGCCAGAAACAAAAACGCCACCTGCGAAGGTGGCGTTAAGTACCTGAGTAATCAGGAGAATTCTGGTGGGCTGTGAGTGGCTCGAACACTCGACCTACGGATTAAGAGTCCGCTGCTCTACCAACTGAGCTAACAGCCCGCGTGATTTTTTCGCTCTTTAGCCGCAAGAATTATTTTGCGTAAAGAACTACACATAAAAAAGCGAAGACAGCAATTATATATATTTTTTCCAATCCAAGTCAAACCCAGGCCGCCATCCCGGCTAAGGCTCGATGATATTCATTTTTTCGCGGGGAGCCGGACCGGTCCTCTCGCCTCGGTGAGTAGCTTGGCACACGCGCTCTGCGCGTGCGCGTCGCTGCTTGGCGTGGCGATCAAGGCCAGCAGGCCGGCCGCAGGGGTCAGAGCCACGCTCAAGGCCACCAGGCCTGCGCCGCGCGCCAACAGCGGCCCCACTTCCACGCCGGTATCCGGTTTGGCGAACGTGCCTCTTACATAAAGCGGCGAGCGCAGAGAAAAAATCCGAAACCCCTTGCTTTCGGGCGACACCGTCAGGTTCAGTGTCTCGTCGCGGAAATTTGCGGTTCCATTGACGTTGACCAATGCATTCTCGGTGTCGAACATCAGGGCGCGGGTTTTCATGATGCCCTTGTTCATACCCAGATCGGCCGCCGCGCAGTTGATCTTGACGTCGTCATCGCCGAACAGCTTGGCCATCAGGTAGTTACCCACGTTCAGGCCGGCCAGCTCCATAAGCCCGCGGCTGACGACGCCGTCGTTGACCAAGGCATGCACTTCGCCGTTGGCGTCGCCCAGAAGAGCCGCCACCGAATTGCCTTTGCCCGACAAGATCGCATTGCCGCGCAGTTGTCCGAGCATGCCCTGCGCCTGAGGCGCATGCATATCGGGAAACAGCTGCTTGAGCTGCAGCGCCTGCGCCGACACACGCAGCCTGCCCAACATCGGCGTCCTGGATCCGTCGAGCCGGACTGCGCCGGCGATCGTGCCACCCGCAATGCCAAAGCGCAGCGGATCCATAGTCAGCTTGCCGTCCTGCAGCACCACATGCGTGTTCAGATCGGACAAGGGCAGGCGGCCGCTGTGCTGGATGCGCTGCCCGAAGAAGGTCACGTCGGCATCCATGTCGCGCCAGCGGTCGGTGCGGAAAGCCGCAGCCGGCAGCACTTTGCCCGCCGCGGCCCGCGCGGCGGCGGCCGCAGCATTGGGCGGCGGCGTATCGCCGTCCTTGGCCCCGATGCCGATCAGAGGCCCCAGGTCGACCATGCGCAATTGATTGGACCAGACCTGGCCGACCAGCCTGGGACGCGGCGAGCGCAGGGTAAAGCGCAGCGTGCCGTGCAGATCGCTCTGGCCCACCCTGCCGTCGAAATCGCGATAGGAAAACACCGGTCCGGCCTTGTCGCGCAGGTTGGCAACCAGGCGGCCGTCGGTCGAGTAGGCCGGTGTATCGGGTAGCGCCACGCCCGTCAGCGGAAACAGGTCGGCCATGGACGCGCCCGACAAGGACAGGCGCAGATTGAGCGCCCCTAGGTTCTTGGGATCGATCAAGGTTCCGACGATAGATGCCCGAGTTCGCCCTACTTCGACCTTGGCCTGTATGGGAAAAGGCAGTTTGGGATTTTGCAGGGCCAACATGCCGCCGATTTTCCCCTCCCCCTTGAAGGGCAGTCCGCGATAGCGGCCCGCGGCCTTCCAGCCAAAGATGTAGTCCGACGCATTCTGCGCATAGGCCTTGCCGGCCTTCTCAGCCTGATCCAATGCAGTGTCGGCCTCCAAGTCATCGCTGGCTTGAGCGGACTTCGCGACGGCCTCGGGCTGCGCAGCGACGGACGCCTGGGATGCATCCGGTTGCATGCCGACAATATCGGCAAAGGGTATGGGCTTGCCCAGCGGGTTGATTTTCAGCGAGACATCCGCCTTCAAGGTATCGTCGGTGAACGCGACCGTGCCCTGGTCGAAGCCTATCTTGTCGATATCGACCGACCAGGAGGACGACGCGCCGGCGGCCCCTGCGGATGCGGGCAAGGTCAGATCCCAATTGGCCCGCCCATCGGCCAGGCGCTGCAAGTCCAATGAAGGATCAGTCAGTTGCAGGTCGCGGATCACGACCCTGTGAACCAGCAAGGGCAAGGGCGAAATCGCGAACTGCACACGCTTGAGACTGGCCATGATCGGCGTGCGCGCCCAGGCGGCATTGCCCAAAGTGAGATCCTGCGCGATGACGTGCGGCCACGGCAACAGGCCGCGCCAGCCCGAGTCCGCGGGCGCGCCGCGCCCCCAGGTCACCGACAGATCGCCTTGGATGGCGAAAGGCCGGCCCAGCGCGGCCGAGACCTCGGCGTCGATCCTCGGCTTGAAGCGGTTCATGTCCAGCTTGGACACCACCACGCCCACCACAATTGCGAGAACGGCCGGTAACGCCAGCAGCAGGGCCAGCGCGTGTAATGCAATTTTCTTCTTGCGGGTCATGCGTAGTGTGCTCCAGGCCGGCATACATGCGGCTTTTATTCAGATTAGCGTAGCCGGCGCGACGATGAAATTGCCGCATGTAACCGAACCCTGCAGCGCCGTTCCAGTACACTCGCCGCGCCATGCCCGATGCCGCCCTGCCCCCTGCCGACATCAATCCCTGCCTGGATTGCGGCGCCTGCTGCGCGCATTTCCGGGTGTCGTTTTATTGCGGTGAAGTGGCGGGCGCCAATGGCGGCACCGTGCCGGAAGAATTCGTCACGCAAATCTCGCCGCTGCGCGTCTGCATGCAGGGCACCGAAAAGGGCGGCGGCCGCTGCTCGGCCCTGCGCGGAGAGCTGGGCAAACCGGGCATCCATTGCGCCATCTACCCGCTGCGGTCCTCGACCTGCCGCGAGTTCAACGCCTGGGAGGCCGACGGCGGCGTGAACCCCGACTGCCAGCGGTTACGGCAGGGACTGGGCCTGCCCGGGCTGGCACCGCGTCCGGCGCCGGACTAGGAGCCATCGGGCGCCCTGACGGGCGGCCCGGTCAGTGAGACAGGATCTTGGACAGGAACTGGCGCGCGCGTTCGCTCTTGGCGGCCTGAAAAAACGCGTCCTTGGGTTCGTCTTCGACGATTTCTCCATCGTCCATGAAGATGACGCGGTCGGCCACTTTACGGGCAAAGCCCATTTCGTGGGTCACGACCATCATGGTCATGCCTTCCTTGGCCAGCGCCACCATCACGTCCAGCACCTCGTTGACCATTTCCGGATCCAGCGCCGACGTGGGTTCGTCGAACAGCATGCAGATAGGATCCATCACCAGCGCGCGGGCGATTGCCACGCGCTGCTGCTGGCCGCCCGACAACTGGCCGGGAAACTTGTCGGCATGCGCCTTCAACCCCACGCGGTCGAGCAGCTTGATCGCCTTGTCCACGGCTTCGCCGTGGGAACGGTTCAGTACTTTTTCCTGGCCCAGGCAAAGGTTCTGCGTGATGCTCAGATGCGGGAACAGTTCGAAGTGCTGGAACACCATGCCTACGCGCGAACGCAATTTGGGCAGGTTGGTGCCCTTGGCTGCCACCGAGGTACCGTCAACGATGATCTCTCCGCCCTGGATGGACTCCAGGCCGTTGACGGTCTTGATGAGCGTGGATTTGCCGGAACCCGAAGGGCCGCACACCACGACCACTTCGCCCTTGTCGATGGACGTGGAGCAGTTTTTCAATACCTGAAACTGCGGGTTGTACCACTTGTCGACGTTTTTCAGAGTAATCATAGCCATGGAAAGGCTCTCCTGCTTGTCAGCCACGGTCAACGGATGATGGCCAGGCGGTTCTGCAGCCGCCGGACATATCGCGATGCCGAGAACGAAATGATGAAATAAACCAGCGCTGCGAACAGGTACATCTCGACCACGCGCCCGTCGCGTTCGGCGACCTTGGACGCGGCGCCCAGGAAGTCGGTGATGGAGAGCACATATACCAGCGACGTGTCCTGGAACAGCACGATGGTCTGCATGAAGATCACGGGCAGCATGGTGCGAAACGCCTGCGGCAGAACCACATAGCGCATCATCTGCGGGTATCTCAGGCCGATGCCGTAGCCGGCCGAGACCTGTCCCTTGGGAATGGACTGTATGCCCGCCCGCATGATCTCGGAGAAATAGGCCGCCTCGAACACGGTAAAGGTGATGATCGATGAATTGAGCGCCCCGACCTCGACAGGCCGCGACGCGCCGGTAACCCATTGGCCTACATACGGCAACAGAAAATAGATCAGGAAGATCACCAGTACCAAGGGCAGCGCGCGCAATAGGTTGACGTAGAACGCGGCGAACTGGCGCAGGATCGGCACCGACGACAGCCGCATCATGGCGATCAGCGTGCCCAGGATCACGCCAAAGAACGTGGCGATGGCCGTGAGCATGAGCGTGAAGGTCATGCCTTCGCGAAACAGATAGGGCAGCGCGCGATAGATGGCGCCGAAATCGAAATGGGCGAACATGGATCAGTGCCCTCCCGAGATATAGCCGGGAACTGCCAGCCGTCGCTCTATCCAGCGCATGAACACCGTCACCAGAATGTTGAGCAGCAGGTAGAGCACCGCCGCGGCGATGAAAGCCTCGAATATCTGGAAGGTTTCCTCCTGCATGGCGCGCGCGCGCGCCGTGAGTTCGAGCAGGCCGACGGTGATGGCTACCGAGCTGTTCTTGATGGTGTTGAGGAATTCGGTAGTCAAGGGCGGGAATATGATGCGAAACGCCATGGGCAGCAGTACGTAGCGGTAGGTCTGCGTCGTGGTCAGGCCCATGGCCTGGCCCGCCATGCGCTGTCCGCGCGGCAGGGCCGAGATGCCGGCCGCCAATTGCACGGCAATGCGCGGCGCCATGTACAACCCCAGGCCCACCACCGCCGTAAAGAAGGAACTGTCGGGCATTTGCTTGACCCAGTCGCCCCAGGCCTTGGGCAACAGCTCCGGCACGACGAAATACCAGAGGAAAAGCTGCATCAGAAGCGGTATGTTGCGAAAGATCTCGACATAGATGTTGGCGATGCGTACCAGAAGCGGCGAGCGCGTGGTGAGAAAAACGCCCAGCACCGAGCCGATGGTCAAGGCGATCACCCAGGCGATCAGTGAAGTCAGGACCGTCCACTGCAAACCGATGAGCAGCGAGTCCATATAGTTGCCGGTGCCATCCAGCAAGGGGTGCCAGAAAACACCCCAGTCCCAGTGGTAGTTCATGCGATCACTCTCAAGACAAACGCGCGTACGCAAGGCACGCGCGCTTTAAAAAAGCGGAACGCAGGCGCGGTGCCTGCATGTTCCGCCTTGCAGCCGAAGGAATCAATAGTCGGCGACGTTGGGGCTGGTCGTGGGGTGCGCGAACGCTTTCTTCATGGCCTCGTTCATCGGCACGTTCAGGTTGACGTTGTTGGGCGGGATGGGCGAGGTAAACCACTTGGCCCAGAGCTTTTCCATTTCGGGGCTGGTGTAGAGCGCCGTGGTGGCCTGATCGGCAACCGCCTTGAACTGCGCATCACCCTTGGGCAGGATGGCGCCGTAGGGCTCGGCCTTATTGAAGGCGTCGGGTGTGATGACGTAGTCCTGCGGATCCTTCGAGTTGGCAACCAGGCCGGCCAGCAGGATGTCGTCCATGGCGAAGCCGACAGCCCGGCCGGTTTCGACCATGAGGAAGGATTCGGCGTGGTCCTTGGCGGCCAGGATGTTCATGCCCATGCCCTTGGACTTGTTGGCTTCAGCCAGCTGCTGGATATTGGTCGTACCCGAGGTCGAAACCACGGTCTTGCCCTTCAGGTCTTCGATGCTGTGGATATTGCTCGATTTCTTGCTCACGACGCGGTTGGCCGTGAGGTAGTAGGTCTGGCTGAACGACACTTGCTTCTCGCGCGCTTCGTTGTTGGTGGCCGAGCCGCACACGAGATCGACCGTGCCGTTGGCAACCAGGGGAATGCGGGTGGCCGATGTGACCGGGACCAGGTTCACCTTGAGGTTGGGCATGCTCAACTTGGCCTTGACCGCATCGACGATGTGATAGCAGATGTCCATGGCAAAGCCGATGGGCTTCTGGTGGCCGTCGAGATAGGAGAAGGGAATCGACGAGTCGCGATAGCCGAGCGTGATCACTCCGGTTTGCTTGATCTTGGTCAGGGTCGGTCCCAGGTCGTCTGCCATGGCGGCGCAAGTGCCTGCCGCGGCCAGGCAGATGCCCGCCAGGATGTGCTTGAGTTGCATGATTTGATCCCTCGCGTTTTGATGGTGAGAATGCTCCGGCATGCGCTCGTGGCGCCGCCGTATACGCTTGCTGCACGGGCCCCCGCGTGAAGCCCGAGCGTGCAAGAAGCGACCTAGTTTACAACCAGCTAAATGCATGACGGCCATGTTTTCCCGGAAAATCAGGGCAAACCCCAGGGGTTTCCGGTATTTATCTACATGGCTGTAAATAGACCTATATTGCACCCCATGCAACAGAGCGACAGGCAAAACAGCGCTACGGACGCTTCGCAGTTGTACGGTCCCACCTGGGCCGGCGACATGCGCGCGCTGAGCCTTGCCTTGCAAAACGACCTGGGTGAAATCGTCGAATGCGTTCACAGTTACCTGGCCGAACGCTCGGGCTTGCCCGCGCCGGATGTCGCGTCCGGAACCGGTTTCGGCCAAGTAGAGGTCTACCATGCCAACAGCTTGAGCGCCCTGATAGGACCCGCGCTTACTGAGCAGGCGCACCGCCGGCTTGCGCTGGCCACCGGCCTGCGGCACACCATGATGCGCCTGGACCGAGCCAGCCTGATCCGCGGCAACAACTTCCTTTACGCCGAGTTCCGCAACCGCGTCGATACCGCGGTACACGAGCGCGCCCTGGCCGTGCTGGGCCGACGCCTCGTCCGCGATCTGGGGTGGCAGACACAGGCATACGCCACGCAGCAGATGGCGCGCAACGACATCGTGCTGCGCCTGACCCATCTGGCCTGGGAAGCCGACAGCTACACCGACCTGATCAACCGCGCCGCCAGTATTCTGCACGAGCTCGACGGCGTCGATGGATGCGCCTTCGGCAGACCGGACCAGGACGGCTTCATACGCTACGAAGCCATCGCCGGTGACGATGACTTCAAGCAGCACCTCGCTGCCGCCAATGCCTTGCAGCAGGCTTCCTGCATCAACGAGCCCGACAATGGACTTGCAAGCCGGGCATGGCACACCGGGCAGATCATGCAAAGTCCGAACATTGCCGACGATGCGCGCATTCCGCAGCCCTGGAAAGAACTGCTCAATCAAGCAGGCCTGCAGTCCGCGGCGACCATTCCCCTGGGCCGGCCTGGCCATACGCCCCGGGCTGTGCTCAATATTTATGGTCGCCTGCGCCGCGGCCCGGCGGGTCCGGCTCAGGCCAATCTGATTATCCAGGTGCAGATGCTGCTGGCGTTCGCGATCAACCGCCTCGAATCCCAGCACGGCCAGACCCGCCTTGCCCCCTATTTGCAACGCCAGCGCTGGACTTCGCTGCTGCGCTCCAACGCGCTGGAGATGCACTACCAGCCGCTATTGGACTTGCGTACGCGCGAGATCCGTAAAGTCGAGGCGCTGGCGCGCTTGCGCGATGGCGACCGCCTGCTGGCGCCCGGCATGTTCTTTCCCGCGCTCACCTCCGATGACTTCGTCGATCTCTATTCGCTGGGCTTGAAACAGGTACTGGCGCAGCGCAACAACTGGCTGGAAAGCACGGGGATGGATCTGCACGTCTCCATCAACATGCCTTCCAGCGCGCTGGCCGACACCCGCTACTTTCAGGCGACGCGACGCGCGCTGGATGAATCCGGCTGCGCACCGCATAAGCTGTCGCTGGAAATCCTGGAGACCGAAGAAATTCCGCGCCACATGGACGTGGCCGACGAACTTGAGCACTTCAAGGCCCTGGGCGTGCGCCTTGCCGAGGACGATCTGGGCTCGGGCTACAGCAGTCTGAGCCGTCTGCGGGAATTGCCCTTCGACACCATCAAGATCGACCGCAGTATTGTGATGAATGTCCACCAGGACAGCTCCAACGTGCTGCGCTTCATCTATCAGCTCACCCGGCTCGGCCACTCGCTGGGCAAAGATGTGGTCGTCGAAGGCGTGGAGACGACCGATCTGCTGGAAGCCATCGTCATACTGGGAGCCGACGTCGCACAGGGCTGGGTGGTCGCTCGGCCCATGCCGGCCGATGAAATTCCACGCTGGATACAGTCCCGCGCGCTACCCGACCTGCCCGAACCCGGCCGGGCCCACAGCCTGCTGGCCCGGCTCGCGCGCCTGGTGATCTGGGAAGAACGGCTGCAGCTGATTCTGTCCGATCGGCCCAGCGCCGGCTCATCCGGCGAGCCGAGTCGGCTGTATGCCGATCCTCTGGAAGCGCTGAACCACGCGAGCACCCTGTCGGCATCGCAGGATGGCACCGCGCTTTCCCTGCCTTTGGACGACGCCGATCCGCAGGCGCAGCAGGCGCTCGTGATGGCCGCCGTGAACCATGGCCTGTACGGACGGGAATACGCCCAGGCGCGGCAAGTCCTGGTGCAGACGCTGCAAGCGCGCGACCCAGGGCAATAGATTGCGCAGTAAGACGTGACAATTGCAATGCCAAAGCATTACAGCAGCAAGCTTTCGTAACGTCCTGCGTCTCTCATCTTGCGCTACGCTTGCGCAAACGGGGCTTGAACTTTTCACAAGACGCCCTCATCTCATATATCCCTCTTGTGGGAGTCATCGACATGTTTGGAAAGCTCATCCCGAAACTGATTTTCGCCGGCGCCCTCCTGGCGTGCGGCACTGCCTGGGCCGCCGACCCGACGGTGGACCAGGTCTATCAGGCCGCCAAGGCAGGCAACTACAGCCAGGCGCAAGGCATGATGGACCAAGTGCTGCGCGACCACCCCAACAGCGCCAAGGCGCATTTTATCCAGGCCAACCTCTATGCCAAAGAGGGCAAGCTGAACGCCGCCCGCGGCGAATTGCAGAAAGCCCAGCAGATCGATCCCAATCTATCCTTTGCCAAGCCCGGTGCGGTGCAGGAACTGAAGTCGCTGCTGTCCGGTGGCAACGCGCGCGCCAATGGGCGGGCGGCTCAGGCCAACGGCGGCGTCCATGTGCCCTGGGGGCCGCTGCTGGGGGGCCTGGCAGTCCTGCTCATCATCCTCATGATCATCCGGGCACGCTCCCAGCGGACGATCGTTGAACCCGGTCCGGCAGCGGGCTGGCGCCCTGCCGGCCCCGCGGGCCCGGGCGGTCCGGTCATGCCCGCAGGCGGTTACGGTCCCGGCTACGGGTCTGGCGGCATGATGCCGCCGGCCGCCGGCGGCATGGGTTCCGGCATCCTGGGTGGCCTGGCCACGGGCGCTGCGGTGGGCGCGGGCATGGTGGCAGGCGAAGCGCTGATGCACAAGGTCATGGGCGGCGGCGCGCAGCAGGCCGTGCCCATCGATACCGGCAACGACTTCGTGCAGAACGACCCGGGCAGCAACTACGACATGGGCGGCAATGATTTCGGCGTGAACGACGCCGGTTCCTGGGACGACGGCAGCGGCGGCGGCTCCGATTGGGGCGACAGCGGCGGCGGCTCCGACGACTGGAACTAAATAAGACGCCAGCCCCGGAAATAATCTCGGAAAACCGAGCCTCCCGGGCATGGCGGGCCGCCCTGGCATCCATGACCTGGCCTGCGAACGACCTGGCTCAAGCGGGCCACCTCCGACCTGCGCCGCGGTCAACGCTGGCGTCTAGAAAGATGATGGGCCGCCGCAGCACCTGCTGTGCTGGCGCAGGTCACAAGTCGACGCGCCGCGCGGCATTACGACTCCACGTCTTCCAGGCTGAAGATTTCGCTCTGGTCGTTGTAGGAGAAGATTTCGCCATAGCGGCCCCAATCGATGACCGCGTCCAACGTTTCCTCGGCGGCGCCGTCGGACAAGAAATCTTCCAGTTCCTGCTCAAACCGCACGCGCGGGGCGCGGTGGCCTGGGCGCTCGTTGAGCACGGCGCGGATGCGCGCGGCCAGGGGCACGTTCTTGAGCAGGTGCTCGGCGAACATCATCTTGCGCTCTTGCGTGCCCAGTTCGGCGAATTTGCGGCCGGCCTGGGTCAGGAACATATCGCCCTGGTGAACGTCGGCAAAGCCCAGGTGCTGCAGCATTTCGGCGATAGGGAAAAGATCGTCGACTTCCAGCTGCAGTGAACGGGCCACGTCCGGCATGTCGGCGCGGCCGTTGTAAGGTGCCGCCGCCAGGGTTTCGATCAGGCCCGCCATGAGGTTGGTGGACACGCTGGGAAGCCAGCTTCCCAGTTCGAGCGCGCCGCGCGCCGAGCCTCCCGCCGGGCGCGCCGTCATCTGGGCATAGATGTCGTCGACCAGCTTGCGGAAAGCGGGGTCGAGGCGATTGCGCGGATGTTTGAACGGCACCTTGATCTCGGACACGACCTTGCCCGGATTGGACGACAGCACCAGGATACGGTCGCACATGAACACCGCCTCCTCGATATTGTGCGTGACGATGAGCACCGACTTGATCGGCATACGGCCCTGGGTCCATAGGTCGAGCAAGTCGGTACGCAAGGTCTCGGCCGTCAGTACGTCCAGTGCGGAGAAAGGCTCGTCCATCAACAGCAGCGTCGGATCCACAACCAACGCGCGCGCGAACCCCACGCGCTGGCGCATACCGCCGGACATCTCGCGAGGGTAGGCGTTTTCGAAACCATCCAGACCGATGAGGTCGATGGCCGCCAGCGCGCGGGCGCGCCGCTCCTTGGCCGGTACGCCCTGCGCTTCGAGGCCGGCCTCGACGTTCTGCAGCACCGTCAGCCAGGGAAACAGGGCAAAGGTCTGGAACACCATGGCCACGCCCTTGGCCGGACCATTGAGCGGCTTGCCCATATAGTCCACCTCGCCGCCGGACGGCTTGATCAGGCCGGCGATGATGCGCAGGAGGGTCGACTTGCCCGAGCCCGAACGGCCCAGCAGGCCGACGATCTCGCCCTCGTGCAGTTGCAGATTGACGCCGTCGAGAACCAGAAGCTCGCCCTGGTTTTTGTCGAATCCCCGATAGACGTTTTTGAGGCTGAGGATTTCCTGGCCGAGGCCCGAGGATGGAGTCTGCATAGTCGATATGGTTTTATAGGTTCAATCGAGCCGCAGCCGGGATTCGGCATAGGCATACAGCGGCCGCCACAGCAAGCGGTTAAAGAGGGTCACGAACAGCGACATCACGGTGATGCCCAGAATGATCTTGGGGAAATCGCCCGCGGCCGTGGTCTGTGCAATATAGGCCCCCAGTCCGTGCGCGGCCAGCTTGGTATCGCCCCATTGCACGTACTCGGACACGATGCTGGCGTTCCAGGCACCGCCCGAGGCGGTGATGGCGCCGGTGACGTAATAGGGAAAGATGCCCGGCAGCACGGCCTTACGCCACCACTGCCAGCCGCGGATATGGAAATTGGCCGAGACCTCGCGGTAATCGTTGGGATAGGACGCGGCGCCCGCGATCACGTTGAACAGGATGTACCACTGCGTGCCCAGCACGATGAGCGGCGATAGCCAAATGTCCGGATTCAAGTGAAAGCGCACGATCACGATCACGAATACCGGAAACATCAGGTTGGCGGGGAAGGCCGCCAGGAACTGCGCCAGCGGCTGGATTTTCTCGGCCAACGCCGGACGCAGGCCGATCAGCACGCCCAGCGGCACCCAGATCAGGGAAGAGATGGCGATCAGCAGCGCCACGCGCACCAAGGTGATGAAACCCATCAGGAATACGTGGCCTACGTCGCCCCAGCTCACGCCGGTGCTGACATAGGCCACCACGCGGTAGACCACGTAGAGCGTGAGCAGCACGACGAACACGCCCCAGGCCAGATCGCCAGCCCGTGATGCGACTTTCTTCTTCGGTTTGCGCGCGGACTGAGCCATCCTGACCGGCAGGCGCAGTGGCGCACGCGCCGCCCTGGAGATCAGCAGGCTCGCGGGCACCAGCAGCAGGCGGATCAGACGCGTGCGGCGGATCAGATCGAGCAGCCAGGACTCTGGCGCAGCGCCGGAACTGGTGTTTTCCATGCGGAACTTGTCGGCCCAGGCCACCAGCGGACGGAAAAGCAGCTGGTCGTAGGCCAGGATCACGATCACCATCGCCAGGATCACCCAGCCCACGGCATGCATGTTTTTGTCGGAAATGGCCTGCGCCAGATAGGCGCCGATGCCGGGCAGCGTGATGCTCTGGTCGCCCACCGTGATCGATTCCGAGGCCACCACGAAGAACCAGCCGCCGGACATGGACATCATCATGTTCCAGATTAGGCCGGGCATGGCGAAGGGGACTTCCAGCTTCCAGAAGCGCTGCCAGCCAGTCAGATGAAAGCCGCGCGCCACCTCGTCCAGGTCGCGCGGCACCGTGCGCAGCGACTGGTAGAAACTGAAGGTCATGTTCCAGGCCTGGCTGGTCCAAATGGCAAAGATGGCCGCCAGTTCGGCGCCCAGCACGCGGGACGGGAACAGCGCCAGGAAAAAGGTCACCGTAAAGGAGATGTAGCCCAGCACCGGCACCGACTGCAGGATGTCCAGGATGGGGACCAGCACCTTCCCGGCACGCTTGCTTTTTGCCGCCAGGGTGCCGTAGACCAGCGTGAACAGCAGCGAGGCCACCATGGCGGCCAGCATACGCAGCGTGGTGCGCAGCGCGTATTCGGGCAGATGGCTCGGATCCAGCGAGATGACCTGCTCGTGCAGGGTGGACATGGGGGCCATGGTCTGGTGAAAGCCCACGGCGGCCATAGCGATCAGGCAGATTATGAGAGGAAAGGCGACGAAGTCCCAGCCGTTGGGCAGAAGGCGCCACGCCGACGCGTTGGCCGTCCGGTTGAGAGTGAAGCCGAATTCCATGCAAACCCCTTACACGATGCGCAGTCGCCCTGCTCCGCACCTGTTCGGCGGGAACCGGCCTCGTATCATGACCGCGAAATATGACAATTCACGGAATTGTCCACCATTTTTCGACCGCGACGCACAACGTTTGGCGGCATGGCCGAGCCCAGACGCGGGTCGCCGAATATATTCAGGCAATTTGCAAGATTTGCGAAACAGCCGGCCTTGCATTTGACGTGGAACTTTAATCGCGAGCGCGTTACTCAAACCAACAGAAAGCACGCAGCTGTGGGCGGCCTGTATCTAGGACAAACGCTAGGTTATGGTCTGTCCAGTCGCCGCAAATGCAAGCGACAGCGGTCCCTTGACCGGAAGATTGCCACCAGTGTGAACAGACAACGCCTGGACGGCGCCTCATCATCCTTTTCGGCGGCAATGGCATCGATGCCCTGCATGCATGCGCGCAAGCCTTCGACCAGTTCGGGTTCCTGCGCAGGCAGCGATGACCGGTGTGCTCCTCGCCATGCCCGGCGACGCGTTCGATCAGCTATTGCAGCGCATTGCGGCGCCTGCGCAGACGCGTCAGCGGTGGAAAAAGCGTGTCCCAATACGTGGCGAGCATGTCGCTGACGACGCGCAAACCCTCGACCAGGCCCGGCAGACCGCGCTGCTGCAACAAGGCGCCTGCCAGCTAGCAGGCCACCGCAGATCCTTGCTCTTAGTGGACAGGATCGTACCGGCTAACGTGGTGACCCGCCGCCAATCGAACGCGCCGCGAGTGACCGGATTGGACATCTCGCCAATCTCGGCCTGCCGCATACCGTCGTCGCTGCGCACATCGCTGACCGCGGGCTGTGCCGCGCTGATGGGCTGCTTGCCCAGGGTCGAATGGTCTTGTTCGCCGCTCAAAACCCCACTCTCTGGTTAAGAAATCGTCAAGAGGGGGCTTATTGCCCGCGAACCTGGAGCAGCAGCAACTTTTAATGCAGCCTCTGATGGACAAGCGCTAACTACACGCCACGAAAGAAATAATTCGCATCATATATTGCCAAAGTATAAGAAAAGCGGGACTGAATCCAATCTCCCAAACCCGCCCACCTGGCAAGCACGCTAACGATCCTGTATTGCCAGGAATAAGTAACTAAATAAAACGCAACTAATCAGACCGCAAATCGCTTCGTTTTAAGAGGGAAGAACGCACCCGCACCCCCACCATTCCAAGTGGGGGGAAATCATTATTTACCTAATCGTTTGTATCGAAATAATTCTAATTGACTTGATTTAAATCCAACTCCTCGTTAAGATCGCCCCATCTTTACTTAACTCTGTTCAATTTCTGTCAACGCAATGCGTTTTCGCAATACGCGGAATGCATGGCGTCGGCTGCCCTGATGAGTCCAGCCTCCCTGGCTGGCGTCTCATATCTACCGGTGTCGGTTTGTATTGGCGGTTCTGCCCGTCTTCCGCACACCCCCCTTTGGCTACACGGCATAGACCGGCAATCCTGCCGGCCTGTGTCCTTGAACCTATGGAGGCAAAAGTCTATGCGTTTCCCCTTCTGCAAGATCCTGGCCGGTCTGGCCCTCTTTTCCGCCTGTGCAGGCATGGCACAAGCTGCCACTGCGCCGAAGGCGGCCGTACAGTGCGAGATCAATCGCCCCGTCAAATTCGGCGGCATGAATTGGTCGTCCAACCTGGTCATGGTCGAGCTCGAGCGCTTCATCATGGAAAAAGGCTATGGCTGCCAGACCCAGGTGCTGCCTGTCGAAACCCTGCCGGCACTGGCCGCGCTGGAGCGCGGCGACCTGGATATCAACTCCGAGGTCTGGCTCAACAGCGTGGCCGAACCTTGGGCCAAAGCACTCAAGACCGGCAAGGTCGCACGCCTGGGCGAACTGTACCTGGGCGGTGAGGCCTGGTTCATTCCGCGCTACACGGCCAAGCGCCTGCCCGGACTGAAATCGGTAGCCGATCTGCCCAAGTACAAGAAGCAATTCCAGGACCCCGAAGAGCCGTCCAAAGGCCGCTTCTATACCTGCCCCGCCGGCTGGGGCTGCGAAGTCACCAACGGCAACCTGTACCGCGCGTTCAAGCTGAGCAGCAGCTACACGCTGTATTCGCCCGGCACCGGCGCGGCGCAAAAGGCGGCGATCATGTCGGCCTACCAGCGCAAGCAGAACATCGTCTTCTATTACTGGTACCCCACCCCCCTGGTGGGAGCGCTGGACCTGGTCAAGCTGCAGATGCCGCCCTACGACGCCAAAACGCACCCGTGCCTGACCTCGCCTTCATGCAAGAATCCGCAGCCCAGCGGCTACCCGTCCAACCCCGTATTTACCGCGGTCAACACGAAGTTCGAGAAACAGGCGCCCAAGCTGACCGGGTTCCTGTCCAAGGTGTCCATTCCGCTGCCCGAATTGAACGCAACGCTGGCTCACATGCAAAAGACGGGCGACGAGGCACCGGACGTGGCCAAGTGGTTCCTCAAGAACGAAGGCGCGACCTGGAAGCAATGGGTTCCGGCCGATGTGGCCCAACGGGTCCAGGCCGCGCTGTAAGCGGCGAGGATGTCCATGTTTCCTGAAATCGTTTCTGCGCGCGGAATGCGCGACGGCATCGACGCCTTCGTACAGCACATCGTCACGCGCTACGGCGACCAACTGCAGGCCATGTCGATGCCTTTCCTGCACGCCCAGGTGTGGCTGGAGCAATTGCTGCGCGGCGCTCCCTGGTGGGCCGTGGTGCTAGCGATCATGCTCATCGCCTGGCTTGCAGGCCGGCGCATCGGCCTGAGCCTGGCGATGGGCGTGCTGCTGTGCCTGGTGGGCGCCATCGGCCTATGGGCCGCGGCCATGCAGACGCTGGCGCTGATGATCATGGCAACCGCGAGCTCCGTGGTGATCGGCATTCCGCTGGGTGTGTTAATGGCGCGCGTCGACTGGCTGCGCACTATGTTGCTGCCCCTGCTGGACGTCATGCAGACCATGCCCAGCTTCGTGTACCTGATCCCGGTGGTGATGCTCTTCGGGCTGGGCAACATCCCGGCCATTATCGCCACAGTGATCTATGCCGTGCCGCCGCTGATACGCCTGACCGATCTGGGCATACGCCTAGTCGACCGGGAGGTGCTGGAGGCCGCCCGCGCCTTCGGCGCCAATCCGCGCCAGCAATTGTTCGGCGTGCAGCTACCGCTGGCTTTGCCGAACATCATGGCCGGCATCAACCAGACCACCATGATGGCTCTGTCCATGGTGGTGATCGCCTCAATGATCGGCGCGCGCGGCCTGGGCTACGAAGTGCTGCTTGGCATCAACCGCCTGGAGGTGGGCCGCGGGCTGCTGGCCGGCCTGGGCATCGTGGCGCTGGCCGTGGTGTTCGACCGCATCACCCAGTCCTATGGGCACCGCGTAAGCAAAGGAGGACAGCGATGAGCAAGATCGAAGTCTGCAATATCGACAAGATTTTCGGTCCACGCCCGAACCGGTGGCTGCAGGCCGTGCGCGACGGCATGAGCAAAGAAACCCTGCTGGCCAAGAGCGGCCACACGCTGGGACTGCGCGACATTAACCTATCCATCGAAGAAGGCAGCATCTACGTCATCATGGGCCTGTCCGGATCGGGCAAGTCCACGCTGATTCGCCACTTCAACCGGCTGATCGAACCGAGCGCGGGCAGGATATTGGTCGACGGCATCGACGTCACTGCCCTGGACGCGCGCGCGCTGGAATCTTTCCGGCGCCAGAAGATGAGCATGGTGTTCCAGCACTTTGGCCTGTTTCCGCATCGCACGGTACTGGAAAATACTGCATACGGACTGGCCGTGCAGGGCGTGTCTCGAGCCGAATGCGAACGGCGCGCCCGGCATTGGCTCGTCCAAGTGGGACTGTCGGGCTTTGAAATGCAATACCCGCACCAGATTTCGGGCGGTATGCGCCAGCGCGTGGGGCTGGCCCGTGCCTTGGCCACCGATGCCGAAATTCTGCTGATGGATGAAGCCTTCTCGGCACTCGACCCTTTGATACGACGCGAAATGCAGGACCAGTTGCTGCAGCTACAGGCCCAGCTCAACAAGACAATCGTGTTCATTACGCACGACCTGGACGAGGCCTTGCGACTGGGCAACCGCATCGCCATCCTGAAGGACGGCGAATTGGTTCAAGAAGGCACGCCGGAGGACATTCTGCTCAGGCCGTCCAGCGATTATGTCCAGGCCTTTCTGCAGGACGTCAACCGCACCAAGGCGCTTAATGCCACCCACGTTCTCAACCCGCCGAGCCTGACGCTGACCATGCGTTCGCGCCCGGACCGCGCGCTCGAACAGATGTCGGTACTGGGCTATCAGTACGCACCGGTGCTCGACGGCAAGCGCCTGGCCGGCGTGCTGACTGTCGAGGCGGCCAGGCAAGCCCGGGAAAAAGGACAGCGGGATATCTCAACGATGGTGGACGAACTGGCGTCGGTGCCCGCGACAGCGGGCCTGGATCAGGTGCTGGCACAACTGGTGCACAGCGACCAACCCGTGGCGGTCACCGGCGAGGACGATGAATTCCTGGGAATGCTATCGCGCAAGAAAGTGGCAGATTTTGTCGCGCCCGCGACGGCAACGGCCGACGCAGAAGACGCGGCGCAATCGTGACCAGCCGTCCCTGAGAGGATGCCATGCAGGCATAAAGGACGGCCGTCCTTTATGCCAACCCGGCTGACATGACCGTCAGAAGGATTCCCAATCGCCTTCTTTGTGCTCAATCGCGGCTACCGCTGCTCGGGACGGCTTGGGCGAAGGTGGAGACGCCGGGGCGGCAATGCGCTTGCGTGGCGGCGTCGAGGCTGGCCTGGCCTGGACGACAGCTTGAGCCTGGACGATCGGTTGCGCCGTCATGCCGGCAAATTTGAAGTACGACACCGCGCCTGTCAAATCGTGCGCCTGCTCCTGCAGGGATTGCGCCGCGGCGGCGGCCTGCTCCACCAGCGCCGCGTTCTGCTGCGTCATCTGGTCCATCTGGGAGACTGCCGTACCGATCTGGTCGATGCCGCGGCTCTGCTCGTCCGACGCGTTGGAGATCTCCGAGACGATCTGCGACACGTTGCGGATCGACTGGCGCACTTCGCCCATCGTCGCGCCCACCTGCGAGGCCTGCCTGGCGCTGTTCTCGACCAGGGCCACCGACGAACTGATCAAATCCTTGATTTCCTTGGCCGCCGACGCCGATCGCTGCGCCAGTGTGCGCACCTCGCTGGCCACCACAGCAAAGCCGCGCCCCTGCTCGCCGGCCCGCGCCGCCTCCACCGCCGCGTTTAGCGCCAGGATATTAGTCTGAAAGGCGATGCCCTCGATCACCCCGGTGATCTCCGAGATACGCGCAGAACTGCTGCTGACCTCGCCGATGGTGCCGACCATGGCCTGCACCGCTTCATTGCCCGTGTCGGCCAAGTCGGCCGCGCCACCGGCCAGCGCATTGGCCTGACGGGCATTGTCCGCGTTCTGCTTGACGGTCTCGGTCAGCTCGGTCATGCTCGCGGCCGTCTGCTCCAGCGACGCGGCCTGCTCCTCGGTGCGCGTCGACAGATCCATATTGCCGCTGGCGATTTGACTTGAGGCCGAGGACACCGATTCGGCCGAAACCTGGATACTGTGCACGATGGACGACAGCTTCTCGTCCATGGTCTTGAGCGCGGCCAACAGATGGCCGAACTCTCCGCCCTGGTCCACGATCACGCGGTTTTCCAGCTTGCCGCCGGCCACATCCTGGGCAACGCGAACCGCCCGATTCAGCGGCCGGGTAATGACGCGCAGCAGCCAAACACCCGACAGCACACTGACGATCAGGCCAACTCCGAGTAGCAATATCGAGGTAATCCGGAAATTTATGTAGATATTATGCGTTTGATCCGAGGCATCGATTGCCTGCTGGCGATTGATGTCGACATCACGCGTTAATTCAGCAACCAACGCCGCCGTTTCCGGGCGATCGCGCAATATCCTTTGAATTGCGTCGGCCTTCTTGCCCGCGAGGGCCTCTGCTACGATGGCGTCGGCAGACGCGTAAAACGCAGGCAGTGCGGCGTTGATCTTGTCGGCGACAGCCTGTTCTTCAACAGTCGAGACATCGGCCGGATAGTAGCTCTTCCAGATATTGTCGAGGTGCGCTTCGTACTGCTTCATGGCGGCAATATCTTTCTGCAGCGCGGCCGGATCGCTCTCTCCCAAAGCCCGAAAATACTGAGTGCGGACATCCTGCAGCGCAGAGCGGGCACTGCCCATCTTAATGATGGACGCGATATTGCTGCCGGAAATTGCGGCAGCAGTACTGTCTACTCTATAGAGACCGATAATTCCAAGGCTGCCAATAACGATCATTATCGCGAGGCTAAAGAGCATCATCAGCGCGATCTTGGACTTTATTGTTTGAAACATTCTTTCTTCCCTTTTGTCGAGACTTTCTTGCGTTTAAATTTCGCCGCTGGTTTGTCTGACCAAGGCAAGCCCTAATTGCTTTTTCCCGCAGTGTAAGATAGTTACCATACCTATATCAATACGTGTCTAGATATACAAATACAATACAACGGCAATACCCCTAGTCTTACTCTGTCATAAAAAGCAAGGCATTATGTGAGCATCTTTATTCCTTGGGTGCGGAACGATGGATGCCGTGGGCCGTTTTGACCAATTTCTGGAGCACTTGGCGGCGAGCCATGCGCAGGCCATGCCACCCAGGGCCTGACCTTGATGCCATTCGCGAGAGCGTGCCTTGTTCGGCCGCGCGATACCCATCGCAGACTGAGCGCGTGGAAGCGCAGCGGTCTGCCGCTCACATTGGGGGGGGCAGAACGAACCGGCGCTATGAGTTATGCCTGAAGCATTCCGGCAGCCCAAAAGCCGCCGTCGACGGCAAGCGTCTGGCCCGTGACATACCCCGCGTCGTCGGTTGCAAAAAATGCAACCGCGGCCGCGGCTTCCTCGGGCAGGCCGTACCGGTTCAAGGGAACCGAACGCAGATACTGCCCGCGCGCCGAGGCGGAATGTTTGCGCGCGAGCGGTGTCTCTATCGGGCCGGGCGCGACGGCGTTGGCGGTAATTCCATGAACGGCGAATTCGACCGCCATCTGCCGCGTCAGTCCGATCAGCGCCGTCTTGGAAGTACCGTAGCTTGCGCGTCCGACCCCGGCGCGGATACCGCTCGCTGGTCGAGGCAATATTAATGATCCTGCCCCAGCGGTGTTCTTTCATGCACTTGGCGGCATGCTGCGCCAGCGAAAGCGGCCCGGTGACGTTGACCTCGAACGTGCGCCGCCATGCATCGACCGGCAAGTCTTCGAAGGGCGTCAGGCTTGCAATGCCGGCCTGGCCGCTATGCATGCGCAAATTCGATCGGTTCGACCAGGAGTTCGAACGTTACGAGGACCGGGTTCGCGCCTCGCCGAAGACGCCCCTCGCTGAGACCGCCCAGGTGATCGACGAGAGAGACGTCGATCGTCGCGGCAAGGCCGCCCTGCTCCGTCGTCGAAACAACGCCCTCGCGGATGAATACCTCCGTCGCGATGGGCAGCACCTGCGCGCCGTCGTCGAAAGTCGTACCGATGAGGCTCCCGACCCCGCCATGCACCCGGGCCCGGGCGATTTCGCGCGCCGTGCATTCGGCCTCAAGTGCGGTGCAGAAATCTTCATTGGGGCGTATCGACATTGCAAACGGGCCGTTTTTGCGCGGCGCAAAGCCGGATACCGCAACCGGCTCGAACAGGGAGAATCCCGTTTCTCGGCTCGGAACGACCTCGAAACACGCGCCGTCCAGAAACCATATCGAGGCATCGATCGGCTCGGCGATCATGGCGTCGTCGGGCAGCACATGCCCGCTCAGGCGCCGGCCGGCAACGTCGCGCCAGATGCCATGACAATGGAACCACGGCGAGCAATCGCGCCGGCCCAGGGTCATGCTCGCGCTTTCCAGGCGGACGGTGCCCTGCAGTTCGTGGCGATCGCTGAAATACACCGCATGCTCCGGCGTCGAAGACAAAGCCGGCATGCAGTACGCGAAGGGCGTGAAGGCGCCGCCGCGCAGCCGGGCGACGGCGCCTTGTGTATGGTTGGCCTCAAGGATCGCGGTCACCGCCGCAAGCAGCGTCATGCCCGCCGGCAGTTTTACCTCGGCATGCCGGACGTCGCAGTCCACCGTACAGCGCCGCTGGGCGGCAATGGGGCCTGGATGCTCAATGTGGCGCACCGCTCTTCTCCTTTGCGGCTTCGCGCCCGGCGCAGGCACCACCGCGCTCGCGGCAAACCCGGTGCCTTTGCGAAAAGCCGGCATCGCCTTATTTGCATGAAGGTCCACAGAATGGACCTAGTAGCCATGAAGTTTTATTCCTTGCCCAATATATCAGACTAAAAGCATTGAATATCAAAATGCGGAACAACCCCAAACCTGCATGCCAGGCCTGAAATCGACAAATAGTCCATATAGTGGACCAACTCGAGCAATTTCCTTTCTGGAACGGTGAAATCCCAGACCGACGCGGACATCTGCTCCCGGGATACCCGGGAGATGCTTGAACAGGATCTTGTGCCATGGCACTAAAGAGAATCGGCCCGCGCGCTGCAACCACGCCATCGCAATGGCGGCAGGGCAGACTGTTGACATTTGTTTACTTGGTGCCCTCGGCCCCCAACCTTACCTTACTTGGTACCCTCGCCCCCCCAACCTTATATGAGACGTTCATGACTTTTCTTTCCCGTTTGTCGATCAATAGCCGAATTGCCGTGGCAATGGGCTTTCTGGGTCTGTTGCTGATCTGCATAGGCGCCATTGGCCTGGTTGGTATGACCGCGAGCAATCAGGCGAACCGACAGACGTATTCGGTGCAGATGCCCAAGTCCATCGCGGTCGGCGAAATGACGATCTTCGTCGGCCGGCAGCGCACGACGCTGGATCGCTGCGCCATCAACCCCGGCTCGGACGATGCGAAGAGAATGTACGGGATCGAGACCCAGGTCAAGGCTGCCGCCGACAAGGCCTGGAAGCAGTACATGGCGATGCCGCGCGACCAAGGCGAAGATCGCCTGGCGGCGCAAGTCGACAAGAGATACCAGGAAACCGAGCGGGAGCTGGACAGGTACCAGGAAGCCACGCTCAAGGGCGACAGGGACAGCATCCTCAAGCTGATGGTCAGCGTCGGCACCGTCTACACCCAGATGCAGATCGCCGCCAACGCCCTCAAGACCTACCAGTTCGACCAGGCCAAAGCCGCATACGATGCGACCGAACGCACCTACAAGCGCTCCGTCTTCGCCAGTGTTGCCGCGATCATCATCGGCGTGCTGGCCGCCCTCGCCAATTGGGCCGCTCTGCGTCGTGCCATCGTGGGCCCGGTGAACGAGGCAATTTTCCATTTCAGCCGCATTGCCGCCGGCGACCTGAGCGGCCACATCCGGGTGCAATCGCGCGACGAAATGGGCCGCATGCTGCAAGGCCTTGTGGACATGCAGCAAAGCCTGACGCGGATCGCCGTCTCGCTGCATGACGGCAGCGACGCGATCGCCACCGCGACCCGCGAAATCGCCTCCGGCAATGCCGACCTGTCGGCTCGCACCGAATCGCAGGCCGCGTCGCTGGAGCAGACTGCGGCAAGCACAGAACAGTTGCTGGGGACGGTCAAGCAGACCGCCGAGAACGCCCGGCATGCCAACACCCTGTCCTCATCGGCGGCCGATATCGCACGCAAGGGGCATGATGTCATGTCCCGGGCCGTGGGCACCATGGGCGAGATCAGCCAGAGTTCCTCGGCCATCTCGGAGATCACCGCGATGATCGAAAGCATCGCCTTTCAGACCAATATTCTTTCGCTGAACGCGGCGGTCGAGGCCGCGCGCGCCGGCGAACAGGGCCGCGGCTTCGCCGTCGTGGCCAGCGAAGTACGCGCGCTGGCCCAGCGCTCATCGACCGCCGCCAAGGAAATCAAGGACCTGATCCTCAAGTCGACCTCGCGCATCGAGGCGGGTTCGTCGCTGGTCAACGAAGCGGGCGGCACCATGAACGAAATCATCGAAGCCGTGGGCCGCGTGAACACCATCATTGCCGAGATCGCCTCGGCCGCGCAGGAACAGAGCCGCGGCCTGGGCCAAGTCAGCAGCGCGGTCAACGACATGGACCAAGCCACCCAGCGCAACGCCGCGCTCGTCGAAGAAGCTGCCGCGGCCGCGATGTCGCTGCAGGACGAAGCTCAACGGCTCGCGCAGACTGCCACCTCGTTCAAGCTGCAAGCCTCTACGCAAGCGACGGCTCAGCAGCTCGGGCAAGCAGCCCCGCTGCGCCTGGCCGCTGCCTAGCAGACCTGGCCTGGGCCTAGCTGCCCGGCGGACAAAGAAAAGCCCCTGCGGTGATTAAAGACCGCAGGGGGCTTGGTTTTTTGCAATTCTTGGTGGGCCGAGCGAGACTCGAACTCGCGACCAACGGATTAAAAGTCCGCTGCTCTACCGACTGAGCTATCGACCCCCGTCTAGCCAGCGATTATGGCATATCTCGAAGAGCCAGGTCAAAACACCCTCCCCGATCTGCCCTGCCTGCGCCGGCCGGGGACCTGCCTTACATCTGCCCCATCAGCACCTGCACGAGCAGGCTGCTCACGGATACCGCGGCCCAGACACCCAGGCCGAGCAGGATAGGACGCACGCCGGTCTGCGCCATGCGCCGCAAGTTGGACGAAAGCCCGATGGCGGTCAGCGCCACGACGATCATGACATCGGCTGCCATGTGAATGAAAGGCAGGACGCTGGCCGGAAACGCCCCCGCAGTGCGCAAGGCCGAGGCGACCAGGAACCACAGAATGAACCAGGGAAACACGCGCGCGAGCTTGAAATCGCTTTTGCCGTGGCGCTTCTCGCGGTAGGCGACGATAGCGACCAACGCGAGGCAAATCGGGATGATGAGCGTGGCGCGCGTGAGCTTGACGATGGTCGCGTAGTCGCCGGCGGCCTTGCTGTAGCTGTAGCCGGCGGCGACCACCGACGAGGTGTCGTTGATGGCGGTGCCCGCCCACATGCCGAAGCCCGAATCGGACAAGTGCAGCAGATGACCCAGAGCGGGGAACAGCAGCACGGCGACAATATTGAACAGGAAGATGGTCGAGATCGAGAACGCTGTCTCGTGCTGATCCGGCTTGATGATGGGCGTCACCGCGGCGATGGCCGACCCGCCGCAGATGGCCGTGCCCACGCCGATCAGCAGCGTGAGCTTGCCGCCGACCCCGAGAAAACGCCCCAGGCCCCAGGCGGACAGGCCGGCGATCGACATGGTCACGGCCGTGACGGCCAGCGAATTCAGGCCGGTATGGGCCACCTGCGCCAGGCTCAGTCCCGCGCCCAACGCGATGATCGACCACTGCAGCACGTACTTCGATGCAAAGCCGATGCCGGAGTTGTAGCGCTCGTGCGGCGCGAAGAACGCCCGCACCAGGATGCCCAGAATGATGCCGAACACCGGGCCGCCGATCACGGGTTCCATGTGGCCGAGCCAGAGCGCGACACAGGCCACGGCCACGGACAGCAGCAGACCCGCGGGGACGGTGTGCAGGGAAAGACGGCGCATGACGAAGATCCTTTTCAAATGCGATAGCTGCCCGATGCAGTGGTGCGATAGGCGCGCGCTTAAAACAGGAGCAAATTATGGCCATCGGTTATATATAAATAAAATACAATTATATGATGCTTACCATATAGAAAATGCATATGAATCTTCACCACCTGGCGATCTTCAACGCCGTTGCGGAAACGGGCAGCATCTCCGCTGCAGCGCAGCAACTGCATATCTCCCAGCCCGCCCTGTCGCGCGAGATCAAGGAGTTCGAGGACCGCCTGGGCGTCGTGCTGTTCGAGCGCCGGCCTCGCGGCATGCGCATGACCCACGCCGGAGAAGTGCTGCACGAATACGCGGCCCGTCTGTTCGACATCTCGCGCACCGCCCAGGCTGCAATGCAGGAAATCGCCGATGCGCGCAAGGGCCACCTGTCGATCGGCGCCAGCAACACGAACGGCACCTATGTCCTGCCCCGGCGCCTGGCCACTTTCCGCCGCGCCAATCCAGACGTACGCATCACCATGTTCGTCGGCAACACCGAACAGATATCCCAGGGGGTCGCGGACATGCGCTTTACCCTGGGCTTTATCGAAGGCCCTCTGCACGTCGGCGGACTGGTGGCAGAGCAGTTCCAGACGGACGATCTGGTGCCCGTGGTAGCCGCGGACCATGAACTGCTGCGCAAAAAGCGGGTCACGACGGCCGACATCGACAACCAGCCGCTATTGATGCGCGAACACGGCTCCGGCACGCGCGAACTCATTACCGAAATGCTGGACGCCAACGGCATCCGGCAAGGCAGCGTGATGGAATTCGGCAATACCGAGGCATTGAAGCAGGCTGTGATGCACGGCGGCGGCATCGCATGGCTGCCGCGCATCAGCATCGCAAGAGAACTCGACGAAGGCACACTGGTCGCCCTGCCGCTCAACAACCTGATGGTTCAGCGGCCACTGAGCGTCATCCGGCGCGCCAATGCGCCGCTAAGCCCGACGAGCGATGCATTTCTTCAGGCGCTGCGCGACAGTCTCGGCACATGAGTCCTGCGCCGCGGCGCAGGCGAGAACGCGCCCCGGCGCGGCGGCCGATCTGGCCAGGCCCCTGGTCGACGACGTGCACGCCTATGCCGGCAAGGCCGGACAATTCGGTGACATCACGCTGGCGGTGATACGACACCTATGAAATTACTGTTGCGCATACTGCTGCCGACCATCATGCGGCTGACCGGCCACCTGGGGGCAGGCGCGAGCCGCCACGGCCGGCGCCGCTGCGTCGGCGCCACCGCCCGCCGAAAACTGCGTCCTTCACACCCTGCCGCATACCCGCCCCGACGGCCGCAAATAGCCCCTGGGCTACTACGACGTCGGCAATCACTCGGCATATCCGCGAACCCTGCGCGCCGTCGTCGAATGCCTGCAGAAGCCGGGCTGGCTGACTTTGCCGCCCCTGCCAAAACCGGACCACCAGCGGCGAACTTGCGCGGGCAGTCCGGTTGCACTGCCTGTCACATGAAGAGTTTGACCAAGGCCGGCACGCTCAATACCGCAGTGTAGAAACCCATGAACTGCACGCCCGTATTGAGTCCGAATGCTCGATACATCAGGCCGCCGACCAGACCGACCGTCGTTACCACGAGCAGGCCCGCCACGCCGCCCTCCCAGAAGCCGATCACCACCACCAGGCCGACAAATGTCGCGATGATGGCTTCGTGACTCAGGCGGCGCGCGACGAACGAAGCAGCGCGATGCGCATAGTTCATCGACAGCGGATAGGCAATCACCGCCGCCAGCACCACAGCCAGCAGGCCATAGACAAGGAAAGCGCCCGGCGTCATCAGCGTGTGCAGATTGTGGATCTGTCCATCCGCGCCGTGGACCGTGAAACGCGGCGGTGCGTTGAACAGTGGCGCCGCCGGCCCCGCCGCCACGGGGCTGAGCGGCAGGCCGAAGGCGATCAGCGGAATCAGCGCCTCGGCGATGTAGGTCGCCTCGGTCACGCCGTTGCGCGCGGCGATCACCGTTGTGAGCCGGTGATAGGCGTTGTGGACGCGCGCGGCCACCGCCTCGCCCAGCACTACTGTCATGGCGACCGGGCTGAAGAAGAACGTCGCGCTGGAAATGGCAGCCGTGCCGACAGTCAGGCCCGCCTGCCGCCGATCAAGCACCTTCAGCGGATTCGGGAAGTACCCGCCCCAGCCCTTGATATCAGGCGCAAGCGAGAAAGTGCGCGGCGCCTCGCGCAACATGGCCTGGCGGCTGCGGGGCGACAATAGCGAGAACAGGTCGGCCACGAGCGGACCCACCGCGATGCCCAGGAAGTAGCTCACACCCAGCGTCACGTGATAGCGCGCGGTGAGCGCCTGCAGCCCCACGATGATCAGGACGAAGGGCACAAGCGCTGCGACGGCGGCCCAGCGACCCGCCGAGAGATACGCGATCAGGACGGCCGCGGCCAGGAATAGCCACGGCACATAGGGCGTGATCTTCGCGCCGTAGGGCGCGAGCAGCCAGGCGAAGGCGACCGCAAGCGGCACCGCCACGAAGGCGGCGATGATCGCTCCCGAAACCATCTTGCGCAAGGCGATATGCGGCACGCCCAGATTGCGCAGGGCGACGGCCTCGTCCATGAGCGGCACGGCCATCGTGTCGCCGGGGATGCCCAACAGCGCGGTCGGGATGGCGTGCGTCATGTGCTTGGATATGGCGCCCGCCATGAAGAACATGAAGACCCCGGCAGGCGGCACGCCCAGCAGCGCGACAAGCAGCGTCAGCGGCGCGATCGTGGTGGTTTCGTCCGTGCCCGAAACCAGGCCTATCGCCGCGAATACGACGGCGCCGATCACACCCATCGCCACGGCGGCCCATACGTCTTGAAAAATGGAAGCCGCCATCATGCCACCCCTCTGCTGCCCGCATGTTCGAGCGCGACCTCGTTGGTCGCGTTGCGCGCTTCGGCGCCGGCGAAAAGGTCGTAGAGGCCCGCTTCTTTCATCTCGGCCACCACATAGGCCGGCAGCAGCCTGATCGAACCTTGCGGTCCCGCTTCGACGACGAGGCGATCGATCAGTTCCGCGCGCATGCCTTCGTCGGATGCCTCCTGCTCGACCACGACGCGCTTGGGCTTGAAGAGCCGGGCACAGATGGCCCCTGCCACCAAACAGCCGCCCAGGCCCACGAGCATGGCATACGCCCGCCCCATCGCAGCCTGGGCGACCAGCGGCTGCAGGAACCGCAGAGCCAGTTCGAAAGCGCCAAAGCTGACCGCGGCGCCGATCAGCACCGACCAGCCCAGATGCCTCGTATCGACCGTATCACCCCATACCTCGGCATATCGCGGACTCGCGCCTGCGCCGGCCTGTCGGCCAAAGTCCTTCATCGTTTGCATGTCTACCTCCATTGATGGACGTTATTGTTTTCCCGAAAAACTACCGGGGTACCGCCTGTTTCGCCGCAGGTATGCTGCGCGCCCGCGGCTTTCTTTCTTCAAGGACGCGCTTTCATGCCTTGCGCCGCTGCGCAAGCAGGGTTGCGGCAAAGTCGGCGCGCACATCCCCGGCTTGGACCATCTGACGCGCAACCCAGTCGACATCGGCGCCCGCGGCACCCGCGACCAGCGCAATGTTGCGCGCATGCAGCGCCATATGACCGCGTTGAATGCCTTCGGTCGCCAATGCGCGCAAGGCGCCCATGTTCTGCGCCAGCCCGACGGCGACGGCGATTTCGCCAAGCTCCTGCGCCGATTTCACGTCCATGATCTTGAGCGCCTGCCGCGCGAGCGGATGCGTTTTGGTGGCGCCGCCGACCAGACCCACCGGCATGGGCATTTCGATGGTACCGACAAGATCACCGTTGGAGGCCACTTCCCACGTCGTCAGAGAGGTGTAGCGGCCGCCGCGGCTCGCATAGGCATGGGCGCCAGCCTCCACGGCACGCCAATCGTTTCCGGTCGCCACGATGATCGGATCGATGCCGTTCATGATGCCTTTGTTGTGGGTCGCGGCCCGGTACGGGTCGATCGCCGCGAAGAGATAGGCATCTACCACCCCCGTGATCACGTCCGCGCCCGAATACTCTTTCGTGGCCAGCGTCGCAGGCGCATAACGCACCTGCGCACGCGCCAGGCGCAGGTCGGCCAGGTTGGACAGGATGCGCAGGCGCACTTTGCCGCCCGTGATCTGCTCGATGCGACCGGCAAGAGCCTCGGCCATGGTGTTGACGGTGTTCGCGCCCATCGCATCGCGCACGTCGACAATCAGGTGCGCGACCACCATCGCGCCGCGCGGCGTGTCCTGGAACACATGAACTTCGATGTCGCGGCAGCCGCCGCCCAGGCCGACCAGCACCCTGTCGCGGCTATTCGCCAATTCGACCAGTTCCTGTCTGTGCTCGAGAATGGACAGACGCGCGCCATGCGGATCGCTGACCTCGACCACTTGTATCTGCGCCCGCATCAGCGGCCCGGTGCTGGATGTGCGAAAGCCCCCGCCCACGCGCGCGAGCTTGGCCATGAATGAGGCGGCGGCCACGATAGAGGGCTCCTCCACCGCCATCGGCACGAGCACGTCCCGGCCGTTGACCTGGAAGTAGCCCGCCACGGCCATGGGCAGTTCGAAGGTGCCGATGACGTTCTCGATCATGCCGTCCGCCGTTTCGATCGGCAGGGCGCCGGGACGCGACAGCAGCGCGTGATCCGCATCGGACAAGCCGGCGGCGCGGGCGATGTGCTGCAAGCGCTGAGCGGGCGTGAGTTTGCGGAAGTCGGGAAGCGTCGAATCGATGCCCATTGCGTGTCTCCTTGGTTTTATCAATCACCGCCGCGTTGCAGGCGACGTTCAATTGGGCAAATGATGGGTCAACTGTACCCATATAAAAAGGCACACTTTCTTAGAACAGTTTTGTCGGTGTACCCTAAACACCCATCTTGCTGTGCAACAAGGACTCGACATGGCGCAACCGGGATCTGGCCTGGCGCGATCAATCGCGGACAATCTGGCCGGACAAATCGAGGCGGGGCTGCTCAAACCCGGCGACAAACTGCCGTCGATCCGGGAATACGCCATGAGCAACGGCTGTTCGAAGAACACCGTGATCAGCGCGTTCGACATCCTCACCGCGGGCGGCCTGATCGAACCGCGCCGTGGCGCCGGCTTCTTCGTCACGGCGCGCTCGACGCGCGCGCGTACCGACGAGGCCGAGACCTCGACGCTCGACCGCGCCATGGACATCGTCTGGCTGATGCGCGAGCAGTTGCGCAGCAAGGCGGAATTCTTGAATCTGGGCGAGGGTTTTCCGCCCATCAAATGGCTGGAAGAAACGCGGCTGGATCAGTTCCACCAGCGCGTCGTGCGCACCGGCGTGGGCTCGCTGTTCCGCTACGGCAGCCGCTATGGCTATCTGCCGCTGCGTCAGCACCTGCAGCAAAAGCTGGCGGGCTACGAGATCCATGCCACGCCCCGGCAGATCGTCCTGACCCACGGCGCCAATCAAGCGATGGACCTCGTACTGCGCTACTTCGCGCGGCCCGGCGATGCCGTGCTGGTCGACGATCCCGGCTATTACACGCTATTCGGCAAGCTCAAGCTGAGCGGCATCAACATGCTCGGCGTGCCGCGCAGTCAAGACGGCCCCGACATCGAAACGCTGGCGGCATTGATCAAGCAGCATCGGCCCAGGCTCTTCTTCACGCAGTCGGTAGGACACAACCCCACCGCAACCGACACGAGCGCCGCAAAAGCCCACCAGATACTGCGATTGGCCGAAGCGCACGATCTGGTCGTTGTCGAGAACGATGCGCTGGCCGACCTGAAGCCGCGCCCGATGGCGCGCATCGCCACGCTCGACCAGTTGCGCCGCACGATCTACATCGGCAGCTTCTCCAAATCCGTGTCGGCGTCGCTGAGAGTGGGCTTTCTTGCCTGTGACCCGGAGCTGGCCAGCGACCTTGCCGATGTCAAAATGCTCACACATGTCAGCAGTTCGGAGTACTGCGAGCGGACGCTGGAAGTGATCCTGAGCGAAGGCCATTTCCTGCGGCACACGAATCGCATGCAGGACAAGCTGCGGCGCGCCACGGCGGCCGGCATCAAGGCGCTCGAGGAAGTTGGCGCGATGATTTACCGGCCTACCGAGCAGAGCCTGTATTTGTGGGCGCGCTTGCCGGGGCACGAGGATTCGATCGCGTTGGCGCGCAGGATGCTCGATCACAGCGTCATTCTCGCGCCGGGCGCCGTATTCTCGCCTCGTGGCGAAGGCCCATCACCCTGGTTTCGATTCAATGTCGCGTATCTGAACGATCCGCGCTTTGCCGCGGCGCTCCACGCAATCGAATCCGCCTGAACCGCGGCAAGGCCCAGAACGGCTTCGTCCACAAGCTGCGCATCGGCAAATACCGCGCCGAGCGCGCGGCCCTCACTCTAGCCGTCCACGCCGCAGCGCTCAGCTAGGCGCACGTCCCGCAGTTCGCGTCTGATGCATTCGGCCAGGCAATCTACGGCGATATTCTTCCCGCAGCGGTGCTTGCAGGCGTCCAAGGCCTCGACGTCGCATGTAATACTTTGTGATAATTCGGCGGCACCCTTTCCACCTAACCCAGGTCGCCGTCGCTCCATGACCGAATCGTCAAATTCCAGCGTAGCGGCGCTGCATGAGAACACGACTCGCGGTGTACTGCCCATGATCGGCTAATGCGCGATCCGCTGCAGGAACAGGACTGCACGGGAATCGCTCGACGAACTGCCCGAAAGCATGCGCAACATCATGCTGCTCTTGGGCAGGGACGACCTTACTTACGAAAAAGCCCCCGCCTTGCTGAGCACGCCGGACGGAGCCATTCGCAGCGGCTGCGAACCAGGCCCGACCCGCCCCCAGACTCAGGCACGCCGAACGCGTCAAGAACTCAACGCGCGTGCGAAATCCGCACTTCCGCCCCGCGCCGCTTCACTTCGAGCCCCTCGGACGGCAGAATCCGCAAGCCTTCCAACCCCTTGATGTAACTGGACCCCTGCATCTGCATCACACGGATCTTGTTGCGCATCACCACCGGATTGTGCACGGGCATGCCGAACATCCAGACTTCGTCCAGGATGCGCGCCGAATTGAACTCGCCTGCGTGCTGGGCCAGCGGCCCCATGCAGAGCATATGGCCTTCGCGGCCGAACACCGGGTACTGCTCGGGACCGCAGGTCAGCGTCCAGACCGTGCCGCCCTCGTAGCGGTGGCCTGTATTCAGGTCCCACCAGGCCTCGCCCTTGGGCAGATAGACCTTGACCTCGCTGCCAGGCTTGGTGATTGGCGCCACCAGCAGGGCCGGACCCAGCAGGTATTGCAGGTCCCAGGCATGCGCGTCGGGGTCGTTGGGAAAGGACATAGCCATGGAGCGCTGCACGGGCAGGCCCGTGCGTGCGGCGTCCTCGATTGCGCCAAGCACGTAAGGAATGAGGCGATAGCGCCAGTTCATCCAGGTGCGGGCATGGTCCAGCGTCTGCGCGCCGAACGCCCAGGGCATCAGGCCCTCGACCCCCTGGAAGCTGAAGTTGGCCGAGAACACGCCCATGGCGAGCCAGCGCAGATAGAGTTCGGCGTCCATGCCGTCCAGCGGGGCGCTGGCCGAGCCGATATTGTGCGTCTGCACCGGCACGCCGCTGGCACCGATGGACAGCGATGTGCGCAGACTGTGTTCCAGGCCCTCCCAGCTGTTGGGCACTTGCGGTCCGGTCTGCCAGGGCAGGCGCTGGACCGCGGGGAACAGATCGGTGCTGGGAATCACCCCTTCCGGCGGCACCTTGTGGCCAGCCACGGCGTCGAACAGCGCGCGGCGCGCCAGCAGCGGGTACTGCGTGCGCAACGACGCGCCGCTTTCGCCGCTGCGTCCGCACACACCGTCGGGAATATCGATCTGGGTACTGCAGGCCGGCGCGCCCACGCCGTCCTCCATCAACTGACGATGGCGATCCACCCACAGGTTGTAGGCATCGCGGTGAGTCAGATCGAGCAGGCCATACGCACGGCCGCCCGTGGCCGCGCATCCGTCAAAGACCTGCGCGCCACCCTCGTCCCGGGCCAACAGCCAACCACGGTCCTCCAGTTCCTCGAACAAGGCGCTGCCCTGCGGCACGGCAGGAAGACACGATGCGGACACGTGCACGTGGTGTTTCTGGAACAGCCCCAGCATTTGTTTGGGATCGGGAAAACGCTGGCCATCCCATTCGAGCGCAAACTTGTCGGACTGCAAGCCCCAGGCTGCCGGCATTCCCAGCGACACCGCATCCAGCGGGATCTGCTCCGTGCGCAGGCGTTCAACCAGCGCGGCCGTCTGCTCGGCCGATTCGCCCGGCGCCTGCTGCAGCCAGGCCCCCATGGCCCATAGCCCGGGCTGACCCGCACGACCCGTCAGCGCCGTATATTGGTTGAGGATTTCGCCGGGTTCGCCGGCGAAGAGAAAGAGATCCAGCACCGGATCGGCAATCGTCAGCACATAGGCCGAGCCCGATGGCGCCACGCCCGGCGCGTGCTCGACACGGTGCAAGGTGTTGGCGTAGAGGCCCCAACCGCGCGGACTCCAGGCCAGGGGCAAGGCGCGGTACGTGGGATCGTCCGATACGATATCTTCACCGCGGCGGTTCAGATCGCCCGGGGTTTCGCCCAGGCCGTAGACGTGCTCCCCGGTCTTGAGCACGAAGCTCGCAGTCCAGGTGGCGTCTTCGGGTCTATCCAGTTCCTGATGGGCGAATGCCTCACTTGCGGAGGAAGACAGCACAGCATGCCCGCCACGCGACAAGGTGATGCGCAAAGGCTTGGTCTGCACGTCGAGCGTTGCGTCGCCCTGCTCGATGCGCCAGCCGCCCGCGCGCGGCGCGACAGTCGCTTCGCCCACGGCCTCCTGGCGCGCCAGCAGCATTTCGGCCAGCACGCGCGCACGCGGGCTGGCTTTCTCGTCGCTCAGGAGGGCGGGATCGCCGCAGCGCAGGCGGAACACGCCGGGCGCATGGGCTTCGACCGCCAAGGACAGGCCGCCCCCCAGGTCGAAATCGATGCGGCTGGGACGGCTCGTCGACAGCTGGGCGTTTTCAAGCGGGGTGAGTTGGACTAAGCTGGACTTAGGCGGCACGGCAAGACACCTCGGGTTCTGGGCCAGAAAGCTAAAAGCCTCTATTTTGACGGATTTGGCTTTTGAAATAAACTCGGCGCCCTTCGGACCCGGGCCGACTGTGTGCGAAACGGGTGCGAAACGGGTGCGAAACCAGGGATTTTCGGCCCTTTGACTGCCCTTTTGGGGCTACAAAAAAAAAGCTGCCCTCTCCCCCTAGCGGGGCAGAATCTGGGCGATCAGGTCGGTTTCCAGGGGCAAGGGCTCGCCGCAGAGCCAAGCGGCGATCAAATCCCCGCCCAGGGCCGACCAGCTCAGGCCGCGCGAAGCATAGCCGGTCGCCAGCCAGACGCCGTCGGCATGGGCCAGCGGCCCGATGGCCGGCAGGCGACCGGGCAACACCGCCCGCCAACCGGCCCAGCCGGGAAGATCGCCGGCCGGCAGCCCACGCAAAGCCAGCCCTGCGCCTGCATCCAGCAGCCCAGCCGCCTTGTCCAGATTGACGCGCTGCCCTGCGGCGCCGGCCTCTGCCCGCGCGGCGCCGTGCACATAAGTGCTGCCCGCCACACACCAGCCTTGCACCTCGGGCAGCAGATAGCCCTCGCCTCCCACGATGCAGTGCGGGCCGCCGCGCAACGCGCAAGCGGGTATTTGCGTGACTTCGCCGGCCAGAGCATGCATCTGCGCCAATCTGGGCAAAAAAGGGTCCAGCAGGCCGCTGGCCCGCAGCAACGCCGGCGCCTGGGCGGCACAGGCCAGCACAACTTGATCGGCTTCGGCCAACACGAGGCCCCGTGCGTCGCAAGCCTGCCACATCCCGGCGGCCGGCCGGATGCACGCGACCATGCCAGCCCGGCGAGTGACGCCCGGCCTGGACAAAAGCGCAGCGACCAGACGATCCGGCCGCACCAGCAGGCCGTCACGGAAATACACGCCGCCGCGCGCCACCGGCAGCCCTGCCAGTCGCCCCGCTTGGCCGGCGTCGACGAAACGCGCCCAGTCCTCGGGAAAAGCCAGACAGGAAAGGGCCTCGGACAGGGCCGCGGCCCGGCCAACATCGCGCTCCAGCTGCAAGGTGCCGCAGCGGCGCACAGCCTGATCCAGGCCGGCCCAGCGGTGCAAGGCGCGCAGGCTGCCGGCCCGCGACAGGCGCGCCCGCGGATTGTCATCGCGCGCGATCACCGGCGTCAGCGCGGCAGCCAAATGGCCGCGATGCGCGCCCGCGTCGTCGTCGGGCGCCAGCACCGTCACTTGCCGTCCGCGCAGCGCCAGCGCCTGGGCCACGCCGGCCCCTGCCAGGCCCGCACCGATCACCAGCACCGGCGCCGGGTCGGCACAGGGCAGTGCGGGACCCGGCACGGCCTGCGCGGCACGCCTGCCCACGGTCATGTGCAACTTGCCGTAGCCCTGCTCACGTTTTATTTCGAAACCGGCCGCGGCCAGCGTGCGCCGTACATGGCCCACGCTGCACCAGGTCGCCAGCGTGGCATCGGGCGCGGCCAGGCGCGCCAGCACGCCCAGCATTTCGGGCGACCACATCGCAGGGTTGCGGCTGGGCGCGAAACCGTCGAGAAAATAGGCGTCCACGTGCGCGGACAAGCGTGGGGCGACCGCCGCAGCCTCGCCGAAAGCGAGGGTCAGCGTGACGGCGCCATCTTCGAATTCCAATCTGTGCAGGCCGGGCAGACGCTGCGGCCATTGCTCAACCAGGAAATCGGCCAATGCGCGCAGTTCTCGCGGCAGATGCCGATCCCAGGCCGCACGCAAAGCCCCGCGCTCCAGCGGATGTCCTTCGATCGACACCACATGCAAGCGTGCCACGCGCCGCGGATCGGCACGCCAGGCGCGCCACAGTGCCAGAAAGTTCAGGCCCAGCCCAAAGCCGGTCTCGCACACCGTGAACCGGGCGCGGCCCTGCCAGCGCCGGGGCAGATCGTTGCCGCGTAGGAATACCTGCTCGGCCTGCCCCAGCGCATCGGTACGCGAGTGATAGACGTCGCCGTAGGATGCGCTGAACGGGTGCCCCGCATCATCGAACGACAAGGTCGCGGGCTGCAAGGGTATGTAGGAAGAAGACATGGAATTTTGCAAATGCGCCGCCAACATAACAGAAGCCGTTGGCTATGCGCCACGCATCGCCGCGCAATCGCCCCGCCGATGCGGCCCCGCATAGCGGGCAGGCTTACACTATACCTATGCAGAACACCAGCCACCCCAAGCATCACTTGCTCGATCTGCGCATGGCCATCGACGCAGCCGTTTGCGCCGCCCACACCGGCGCAGCCGTGCTGCAATCGTACGCGCACCATCGGGCCGACCTGATCATCGACCACAAGGCGCGCAACGATCTGGTCTCGCAAGCCGACCGCGAAGCCGAAGCGGCCGTCATCGAGGCGCTGCAGTCCCGCATGCCGGGCCTGGGCATCGTAGCGGAAGAAACCGGCGGCGTGCCGCAAGGCCCGGCCACCTGGTATATCGATCCGCTGGACGGCACCACCAATTACTTGAGCGGCATTCCGCACTACGCCGTGTCCATTGCCCTAATCGCGCACGCCGGAACGCCGGTTTCGATCGACGAATCCGTCAAGGTCGACACCCCCGTGATCGGCGTGGTCTACGATCCTTGTCGTGAAGAACTGTTCACCAGCGTCTATGGTGTAGGCTCATGGCTCAACGGCCGGCGCATCGCCTGCTCGCGCACCGGCAGCCTGACCGAATCGGTCGTGGCCACCGGCTTCCCGTTCCGCGATTTTTCCTTCGCCGAACAGTACATGCCCACGCTAAATGCCGCCATCCACACCACCCGCGGCGTTCGCCGCCTGGGCGCGGCGGCGCTGGACCTGGCCTGGACGGCCTGCGGCCGCTACGACGGCTACTGGGAAATGGGCCTGGCGCCTTGGGACGTGGCCGCCGGCACGCTGATCCTGCGCGAGGCGGGCGGCATCTGCACCGATATGCACCAGGCCGACCCCTGGCCCAAGGGCGGCTACGTGGTCGCCGGCAACCCCCAGGTCCACAAAGAACTGGTCGCCATGATCGCGCCACACCTCAAGCCCGGGCAGCCCTGAGACGGCGCGCTCAAACCGGTTCGCGCAGGACCCGGCGCAGGATCTTGCCCACATTGTTCTTGGGCAACTCGTCGCAGAAGACCACCTTGCGCGGCCGCTTATAGCCCACCAGCCGCCGTCGGCACCAGGCCATGAGCTGCACCGCACTCAGCGCCGGGTCGGACCGCACCACGAAAAGGCGCACCGATTCGCCCGAATGCCGGTTGGGCACGCCGACCACGGCGCATTCCCGCACCCCCGGATGCGTGGCCACGATCGCCTCGACCTCGTTGGGGTACACCTTGAATCCCGCCACGGTGATCATGTCCTTCTTGCGATCGACCAGGCGCAGGCAACCGCGTTCGTCGAGCACGCCGATATCGCCTGTGCGGAAAAACCCATCGGCCGTCATGACGGCCCGGGTCTCGTCGGGCTGCCCCCAGTAGCCTTTCATGACCTGCGGCCCGCGCACAGCCACCTCGCCCGCCTGGCCGGATGGCAGCACCGCGCCGGCTTCGTCCAGAATGGCCACGTCCGTCGAGGGCAGGGGCAGGCCTGCCGTGCCGCTATAAGACGTGCTGTCGGTAGGATTGACCGCGATCACCGGCGAGGTCTCCGAAAGCCCATATCCTTCAATCAGGGCATTGCCGGTGACCTTGAACCAATGTTCGGCGACCGAGGCCTGCACCGCCATGCCGCCGCCCAATGTCAGGCGCAGCGCGGAAAAATCCAGGCCGGCGAACTGCGTATGGCTCAATAGCCCGTTGAACAGAGTATTGACGCCCGGAAAGAGATGCACGGGCGTCTTGCGCCACGTGTTGATCAGCGCCGTGCGGTCGCGCGCATTGATGATGAGCAGATTGCGCATACCCGCATGCATGCAGAGCAATCCGCACACTGTCATGGCAAACACGTGATAGAGCGGCAGCGCTCCGAGGATGGTCAAGCGCTCGGCGTGCGCGCCGTTCAAGTCGCCCAGGGCCGGGCGGGCCACTTCCACCATCTGCAGCACATTGGCTACCAGGTTGCCGTGCGTAAGCATCGCCCCTTTGGGCAGGCCGGTCGTTCCGCCCGTGTACTGCAGCACGGCCAGATCGTCCAGGCCCATCGCCACCGGCGTGTAAGGCTTGCGCGCGCCGATCGCATCGGCCCAGGTACGGGCGCCCTCGATGCGCCAGGCCGGCACGCGCTTCTTGACGTGCCGGGCGACGAAGTTGACCAGCGCCCCCTTGGGCGCGCTCAGCATGTCGCCGCACGCGACCACCACCACGGTGCGCAATTCGGGAACGTTTTCCGTCTTCTGCAGCACATGCGCGAAATTTTCGAGAACGACGATGGCCGATACACCGCAGTCGCGCAGTTGATGCTCGAGTTCCTTCGCGGTATAGAGCGGATTGACGTTGACCACCACCATGCCGGCGCGCAGCACGCCCAGAAGGGCGGCGAAATAGGCCGGCACATTGGGCATCATCAGCGCCACGCGGGCGCCTCGTTCCAGCCCCTGCGCCTGCAGCCAGCCGGCGAAAGCCGCGGCCTTGGCATCCATCGCGGCGTACCCCAGGTCGCTGCCCATGAAACGGCAGACGGTGCGCCGCGCATGCCGCCTGCACGCCCGATTCAGCATATCCGTCAGCGAAGTGTAATCATGCGGCGCGATCTCGGCCGCCACCTGCGGCGGATAATGCGCCAGCCACGGACGCGGCGGCATAGGTTGTCTCCGTATTTATCGATTTTGGCCGTTGATGATACCCTTGAGAAGACACATATCTCATGCGTTCCGCACGCAGTTCATCATGAAACTCATCGAACCCATCGTTGCCTGGCAGGAAGAAATCGCACACGTCCGGCGCGACCTGCACGCGCATCCCGAACTGTCCTACCAAGAATTCCGTACCGCCGACATCGTCGCCGCCAAGCTGCAGGAGTGGGGCATTCCCATCGACCGCGGCCTGGGCGGCACCGGGGTGGTGGGCGTCATCGAAGGCAAGCTGCCGCAGGATCCGGCCAAGCCGCGCGCCGTCGGCCTGCGCGCCGACATGGACGCGCTGCCGATGCAGGAACTGAACGCCTTCGAGCACCGCAGCCAGCACGACGGCAAGATGCACGCCTGCGGCCACGACGGCCACACCGCAATGCTGTTGGGCGCGGCGCAGTACCTGGCCCGGCATCGCGACTTCGCGGGCACGGTCTATCTCATCTTCCAGCCCGCCGAAGAAGGAGGTGCCGGCGCCCAGCGCATGATCGACGACGGTCTGTTCACCAAATTCCCCATGGAAGCGGTGTTCGGCATGCACAACTGGCCCGGCTTCAAGGTGGGCCAGTTCGGCGTGACGGCCGGCCCCATCATGGCCTCGGCGAACGAATTCTCCATCGTCGTCAAGGGCAAGGGCGCTCATGGTGGCATGCCGCATCTGGGCCACGACCCCATCATGGCGGCCGCGCAGATGGCGGTGTCCATGCAGACCATCGTTTCGCGCAACCGCCACCCGATCGAAGCCGCGGTGCTCAGCATCACACAAATCCATGCTGGCAGCGCCGACAACGTCATCCCCGCCGACGCGCAATTGCGCGGAACGGTGCGCACCTTCACCACCGAAATGACCGATCTCATCGAGCGGCGCATGCGCGAGATCGCGGAACACACCGCCGCAGCCATGAACTGCCAGGTCGATTTCGTTTTCGACCGCAACTACCCGCCCACCATCAACGATCCGCAGGAAACCGCCTTCTGCGCCGAGGTCATGCGCGGCATCGTGGGCAAGGACAACGTCGATGACCACGTCACGCCGACCATGGGCGCCGAGGACTTCTCCTACATGCTGCTGCAAAAACCCGGCTGCTACGTCTGGATCGGTAACGGCGACGGCGACCACCGTGCGCAGGGCCACGGCATGGGTCCCTGCATGCTGCACAACGGCAGCTACGACTTCAACGACGCGCTGCTGCCGCTGGGCGCGACTTACTGGGTCCAATTGGCGCTCCAGCGCCTGGCCCGATAGAACCCGCAACGGAACCAAGCCATGTCACACGCCTGCACTCCCGTCACGCTGCCCAACGACGACCCGGTATTGCGCGTCATGCCCATGCCGACGGACACCAATATCCACGGCGACGTCTTCGGCGGCTGGATCATGTCGCAGGTCGACATCGCAGGCGCCGTCCCGGCCGCGCGCCGGGCCAACGGCCGGGTCGCCACCGTCGCGGTGAACGCACTGGTCTTCAGGCAGCCGGTATTTGTGGGCGACCTGCTCAGCTTCTACGCCAAGATCGTCAAAACCGGCAACACCTCGGTCACCGTCGAGGTAGACGTCTACGCTCAGCGCCAGCGCCTGGACGCCGAGATCGTCAAGGTCACCGAGGCGACGCTGACCTACGTGGCGACCGACGAGGCGCGCCACAGCCGGCCGCTGCCGATGCTGTAACGCCGCGGCTTTGAAGCCGCGTCACTCCCTGCTCAACGGCAGTTCCATGGTGCTCTTTATGACCTCCATGGAAAAGCTGGCACTGACATCCAGCAGATCCACCGCGTCGATCAGACGCCGGTAGAAGCGGTCGTAGGCCGCCATGTCTTGGACCACCACCTTCAGCAGATAGTCCACGTCGCCTGCCATGCGGTGAAACTCCACCACATTGGGCAAAGCCATGACGGCGCCGACCAGGCTCTGCGTCCATTTGGCATTGTGCTGGCTGGTGCGGATGGAAACGAAGACCGTGAGATTGAGTCCCAGCGCCTGCGGGTTGAGCACCACCGCATTGCGCAGGATGACGCCATCTTCCCTGAGCTTCTGTATGCGCCGCCAGCACGGCGTCACAGACAGATTGACCTGCTCGGCGATCTCGGCCACAGACAGGTCGGCATTCTTCTGCATGAGCCCGAGAATCTTGAAGTCCGTCTGATCCATGAGGGGTTCCTTTGTACTGGAGGAAAAATATTTCACCGCGGCCGTCATCCGGCACGAATTAGGCAAAATTATTCTATGGGCCGCGCTTTAGCATAGACGGATTCCCATTACCCGCACCCCGAGCCGACATGCAAGCCGCCACCGACTCCGTCATCGCCCCGAACGCCTCGCTGCAGGCATTGTCCACCGCCACCGATCAGGCCGAGCAGACCGCCGCCTCGAACCTGCTGTTGCAAATGGCGACGAACCTCAGGCAAGCCGACAATCTGCTGGAAGCCCTACCGCAAGCGCTGCGCGCCGGCTCGCCCGACGGCTACTGCCGCCATGTGGCTTACGCCGATCCGAGTGGCCGCTTCACGATCGTCTACCTGGTGTGGCGCTCGGGCCAGCATAGCCCCGTGCACGGCCACAAGACCTGGTGCGCCTACCGCGTGCTGCAAGGCGAGCTGTCGGAAACGCTCTACGACTGGAATCCGTCCACTCAGACACTGTCGGTCAACGGCGAGATCACCCGCAAACCCGGCGACATCTTCACCGCCATCCCCGGCCTGCAACAGACCCACCGCCTGGGCAACAGCGGCGACGAGGTGGCCATCACCCTGCACATCTATGGCGTGGCCGAGGAAAGTATTTCCACCGGCGTGAACCTGCTGCCACCGCAACCGTTGCTGCAATAAACCGGGTTTTCAACCGTCCCGGTTGAAGACATTGCAAGCCGGGTACTATCCGGATGAAATCCGAAGCACAGCCCCGTTTTCCGGGGCGAGCATCGCAACTTTCGCAAGGCGGCCCCGTCGGCCCAGGAACTGCGCCGACGCGATTCAAAGAACCGCGCCGGCCGATGCCCAGGTCAGGCAAGCTTCCCGTGGCACTGCTTGTACTTCTTGCCGCTGCCGCAAGGGCAAGGGTCGTTGCGCCCCACGCGCGGCACCGCACCGCTTGGCATGGCAGACACGCCGGGGGCCGCCACAGCGGCCAGTTCCGCATCAGGATCCGTATGCTGGAACTGCAGGTTCTGCAAAGGCTCGATCTCTTCGGCCTGCTCCAGCTGCTCGGCCGACTGCACACGCACTGTCAACAGCACGCGCACCACATCATTGCGGATGCGATCGAGCAGGCTGGAGAACAGCTCGAACGCCTCGCGCTTGTATTCCTGCTTGGGATCGCGCTGCGCGTAACCGCGCAAATGAATGCCCTGGCGCAGATAGTCCAGCGAGGACAAATGCTCGCGCCAGTGCGAATCCATGGCCTGCAACATGATGGAGCGCTCGAACTGGGCCCACGATTCCGTGCCGACCAGTTCGGCCTTGGCATCGTAAGCCTGGCGCGCGGCGGCAAGCACGCGCGCCCGCAATCCGTCCTCGTCCAGATGGGACTCTTCTTCTAGCATCTGGGTCAGCGGCAGCGTCATTTGCCAATCGTTGGCCAGCACTTGCTGCAGGCCCGCCACGTCCCATTGATCCTCGATCGATTCGGGCGGCACATGAGCGTGGAACAAGTCGGTCATGACCCCTTCTGTCAGGCTGATGACGGTCTCGCTGACCGAACTGGCTTCCAGCACCTCGTTGCGCTGGGCATAAAGCACCTTGCGCTGGTCGTTGGAAACGTCGTCGTATTCGAGTAGCTGCTTGCGGATGTCGAAGTTGCGGCCCTCGACCTTGCGCTGCGCGGTCTCTATCGAACGCGTCACCATGCCGGCTTCGATGGGTTCGCCCTCAGGCAGCTTCAGGCGTTCCATGATGGCACGCACGCGGTCGCCCGCGAAAATACGCATCAGCGCGTCTTCCAGCGACAGATAAAAGCGCGAAGAACCCGGATCGCCCTGGCGGCCCGCGCGACCGCGCAGCTGATTGTCGATACGGCGCGATTCGTGGCGCTCGGTGCCGATGATGCGCAGGCCACCCGCGGACTTGACGCGCTCGTTATCGGGCTTCCAGGCGGCGCGGATCTCCTCGATACGCGCATTGCGCTGGGCCTCGCTCAGGGACTCGTCAGCATGCAGCAGTTCGATCTGCTTCTCGATACTGCCACCCAGAACGATGTCGGTGCCTCGGCCCGCCATGTTCGTGGCAATGGTAATGTGGCCAGGCTTGCCCGCCTGCGCCACGATTTCGGCTTCGCGGGCATGCTGTTTAGCGTTGAGCACTTCGTGCGGCAGCTTGGCCTGACGTAGCAGGCCCGACAGCAGTTCGGAGTTCTCGATGCTGGTCGTGCCCACCAGCACGGGTTGGCCGCGCGTATGGCAGTCACGGATGTCTTCGAGAATGGCGTTGTACTTTTCCTGGCCGGTCTTGAATACCTGGTCGTTCTGATCCTTGCGGATCATAGGCTTGTTGGTCGGGATGATGACGGTCTCCAGGCTGTATATCTCCTGGAACTCATAGGCTTCGGTATCGGCCGTGCCCGTCATGCCCGCCAGCTTGTCGTACATGCGGAAGTAGTTCTGGAAGGTGATCGAGGCCAGGGTCTGGTTCTCGTTCTCGATCTTCACACCTTCCTTGGCCTCGACGGCCTGGTGCAGCCCGTCGGACCAGCGGCGGCCCACCATCAAACGGCCGGTAAATTCGTCGACGATAATGACTTCGCCGTTCTGCACCACATACTGCTGGTCGCGGAAATACAGCGAGTGGGCACGCAGTGCGACCATCAGGTGATGCATGAGCGCGATGTGGCGCGGGTCGTAAAGCGACTCGCCGGCAGGCAGCATGCCGTTCTTGGACAGGATTTCCTCGGCGTGTTCGTGGCCGGCCTCGGACAGATAGACCTGTTGGCTTTTCTCGTCGACCCAGTAATCGCCTTCGGGCTCAGGCTCCTGCGGCTTGGGCTCGACAGTCATGCGCGTGAGCATGGGCGGCACCGAATTCATGCGCACATACAGATCGGTGTGGTCTTCGGCCTGGCCCGAGATGATCAGCGGAGTGCGCGCCTCGTCGATCAGGATGGAGTCCACCTCGTCGACGATGGCATAAAAGAGCGAGCGCTGGCGGCGATCCTCGACCCGGTATTCCATGTTGTCGCGCAGGTAGTCGAATCCGAACTCGTTGTTCGTGCCGTAGGTGATGTCGGCGCGATAGGCGGCGATCTTTTCCTCATTTTCCTGCTGAGGCACGACCACCCCCGTGCTCAGGCCCAGGAAACGGTACAGCCGGCCCATGGTTTCCGCGTCGCGCCGGGCCAGGTAGTCGTTGACCGTGACCACGTGCACGCCCTTGCCCGCCAGCGCGTTCAGGTAGACCGGCAGCGTGGCCATCAAGGTCTTGCCTTCGCCTGTGCGCATTTCGGCGATCTTGCCCTTATGCAGGGCAATGCCGCCCAACATCTGCACGTCAAAGTGCCGCATGCCGAACACGCGTTTGGCCGCTTCGCGCACGGTGGCGAATGCCTCGGGCAAGAGCGCGTCGAGCGAGGCGCCCTGCTCGATGCGCGCGCGATACTCCTCGGTCTTGGCGGACAGCGATTCATCGGACAAGCCCGCAAGCTGCGGCTCGAACGCGTTGATCTGACCGACAAGCTTGCGGTATTGCTTGAGCAGTCGGTCGTTACGGCTGCCTATAAGTTTTTTGAGCAGGGAAATCATGCGTCTCGGTACAGCCCGAAGGGAAACGGACAAGTGTAGCGCACCCAGGTTACGAAGCCCTGGGGGCCGTTCCGGGGTAGGTAAGGGCATAATCACGTTCATCAAGCCTCTTAGTTGTATGAACAAGCCCTTTTCTTACCGTCCCAAGGTCGGCCGCAAACAGGAAACCGTTCTGTCCTGGCTGGGCCATGATGCGCGCGGCGCCGGGGTGCTGGCCACGGCCCACCGCCACCTGCAGCTTCAGCAGGCCTTGGCCGCGCTGTTACCGCCGGGCTTGGGCGAAGTCTGCGCTGTCATCAAGCTGGACCAACATCGCCTGGAGCTGGCCGTGCCGGGGTCGGCTTATGCTGCCAAGCTGCGGCAGATGGCACCCAGTCTGGCCCAGGCGCTGTCCGTACGCGGCTGGCTGCTCGATGAGATCGCGGTACGGGTGCAGGCTGGCATGCCGCGCCCGGGCAGCCGCGCGGCACGACCGGTCAAATCGGCCCAGCCCCTGGATACGCAAGCCCTGGAGGCTTTCGACGAACTGGGGAAAACGATGCGGCCCGGCCCCTTGGCGGACGCGATTGCGCGCCTGCTGACGCACCATGGTCACCGGAGATCTTGAGGGCGGTTTGAGGCCTTAAGCACGCGATGCTGCCCGGCACATTTCCGATGCTCAGCGTCGGCAGTGGCTGCATTCGGACGCCGCGCGCTTCGGATTGCTGCGGGACTCTCGGCTCGGTCCATAAAAGCGAAAAACGCCGCATCCGCGGCGTTTTTGTCGCAACGCCGGGAAAGTATCAAGCCTGCGCCAGCTTCCATCCACGGAACGCCGCCGGGGCTTCGGCCTGCGATTCGTACGTGACGATTTCCCAGGCGCTCTGATCGGCCATCAGCGTGCGCGACAACAGGTTGTTGAGCGCGTGTCCGGACTTGTTGGCCACGTACCGGGCGACCAGCGGCTTGCCCAGCAGGTAGAGGTCTCCGATAGCGTCCAGAATCTTGTGCTTGACGAACTCGTCGTCGTAGCGCAAACCGTCGTTGTTCAGTACGCGGTACTCGTCCATGACGATGGCGTTATCGAGGCTTCCGCCGCGGGCCAGTCCCATGGAACGCAAGGCCTCGACTTCGTTGACGAAACCGAAGGTGCGCGCGCGCGCGATTTCCCGAGTATAGGAGTGCGTGGCGAAGTCGACTTCGGCAAAATTGGCCGTCGAGTCGATTGCCGGATGCTGGAAGTCGATGGAAAAGGCCAAGGCGAAACCTTCATGCGGTTCCAGGCGAGCCCACTTGGCATTGGCGCCGTCGCCTTCGCGCACCTCGACGGGCTTATTGACCCGGATAAAGCGCTTGGGCGCGTTCTGCTCGACGATGCCGGCCGAACGCAGCAAATACACAAAGGTCGCCGCGCTGCCATCCATGATGGGGACTTCTTCGGCGGTGATGTCGATGTGCAGGTTGTCGATACCCAGACCGGCCAGCGCCGACATCAGATGTTCGACCGTGGAAACGCGTACATTTCCCTTCTGCAGCACCGACGCCATACGGGTGTCGCCCACGCCATCCGCGCGCGCGGGCAGATCGACGACCTCAGGCAAGTCAGTGCGGTGAAACACGATGCCCGTGTTCGCTTCGGCCGGGCGCAGGACGAGCTCAACCCGGCGCCCGGAGTGGACACCCACGCCGGTCGTACGGACGAGATTCTGAATGCTGCGCTGGCGAAACATGGCTGAAAAACGAAATTAATGTTTTTTATGAGCAGACATTGTAGCCCGGGCAGTGCCGCTTGTGCTAACGATACGTCCCTTTTTTGTTGTCAATTACTTCATCCCATTACGGGTGCCGCGACGGTCCACCTCGGGCTTGGAGGGACGCTCCGCCCGCGGCCTGCCCAGGGGGGGGGCAGGCCGCGGATTGAGGGAGGTACAGCAGGGCGGGGCTGAATGGATCAGTCTGCCTGCTTGCGCAGGAACGCCGGAATATCGAAGTGGTCCATGCCCGAGCTTTCCAGCGCGCGCACCTGGGCCGAGGCCTGGCTGCGCGGGTTGCGCATCACCGAGGGCACGTCCATGCCGCGGTAGTCGCCTTGCTGTTGCGGCACGGCATAGGCCATATTGTCGGTACCCGTGCGCAGTTCGGCGACCACGGTCTGGACCAGTTGCGGGCGGACCGCGGTCTTGCCCAGGCCGGTGGCGACCACCGTGACGCGCAGGTTCTCGCCCATGGATTCGTCGTAGGCCGTGCCGAAGATCACGGTGGCGTCTTCCGAGGCGTAGCCGCGGATGGTTTCCATGATCTCGCGGGTTTCGCGCATCTTCAGCGAGCGGCTGGCGGTGATGTTGACCAGCACGCCGCGGGCGCCGTTCAAGTCCACGCCTTCTAGCAGCGGACAAGCGATGGCCTTCTCGGCGGCGTTGCGGGCACGGTCGGCGCCGTTGGCGACGGCCGTGCCCATCATGGCCTGGCCCTGCTCGCCCATGATGGTCTTGACATCCTCGAAGTCGACGTTGACGTTGCCCTCGACATTGATGATTTCGGCGATGCCGGCGCAGGCGTTGTGCAGGATGTCGTCGGCCGATTTGAAGCAGTCTTCCTGGGTCGCATCCTCGTCCATCAGTTCATACAGGTTCTCGTTGAGAACCACGATGAGCGAATGCACATGCTTGCCCAGTTCGCTGATGCCCTCTTCGGCCATCTTCATGCGCTTGTTGCCCTCGAACGTGAAGGGCTTGGTCACTACACCCACCGTCAGGATGCCCAGTTCCTTGGCTACCTCGGCGACCACCGGGCCGGCACCTGTGCCGGTGCCGCCGCCCATGCCTGCGGTGATGAACACCATGTGCGCGCCGTTGAGCGCCGCGCGGATTTCCTCGCGGGCGGTCTCGGCGGCGGAGCGACCCTGTTCGGGCTTGGCACCGGCACCCAGGCCAGTGCGGCCCAGGCGGATCTGCACCGGCGCATTGGTTGCGGCTAGGGCTTGCGCATCGGTGTTGGCGCAAATGAAGTCCACGCCGTTCACCCCGTTTCGAATCATGTGCGACACGGCATTGCCTCCCGCGCCTCCCACGCCGACCACCTTGATGACGGTCCCTTTAGTACTGCTTTCAAGCATTTCGAAATTCATCATGATCACTGCTCCCTCTTTCCTAAAAGCAAATCACAAAAGTCCCCAACTAGCTGTGAATCGCCTCAAAGCAGATGCCGATCGGCAACCCGCACCGGTTTTGAAGCGCCTCTTCGGAGTCCGCCCCGCGCCGCTTGGCCCGGTCTGGCTCCCGGCGGTACTAGAAACCCGCCGTTTCCCGCTCAATTCATGAACCACTCCTTCATGCGTCCCAGCACCGACTTGAAGTTGCCAGCCTGATTCGCCACTTTGCGGCCACGCAGGCGTTGCATGCGGGCCTCCTGCAGAAGACCCATCACGGTGGAAAAGCGCGGATTGTGCATCACGTCGGCCAGGCTGCCTTCATATTCGGGCACGGCCACGCGCACAGGCTTGAGAAATACGTCTTCGGCCAGCTCGATCATGCCGGGCAACTGCGCGGTGCCGCCCGTGAGCACTACGCCGGAAGCCAGCAGATCCTCATAACCGGATTCGCGCACAACTTGTTGCACGAGGTTAAAGAGCTCTTCGACCCGCGGCTCGATCACCGCACCCAGCGCCTGGCGTTTGACCTGGCGCGGACCTCGGTCACCCAGGCCAGGCACCTCGACGGTTTCTTCGGGACTCGCCAGCACCTGCTTGGCTACGCCGTAGCGCAGCTTGATTTCCTCCGCGTCCGGCGTGGGCGTGCGCAGCATCGCAGCAATATCGTTGGTAATTTGGTCGCCGGCAATCGGAATAACCGCGGTGTGTCGTATGGCTCCGCCGGTGAAAATCGCCACGTCGGTGGTGCCACCGCCGACATCGACCAGCACCACGCCCAATTCTTTCTCGTCGGACGTCAGGCAGGCCAAGCTGGACGCCAGCGGTTGCAAAATCAGGTCCTGCACTTCCAGGCCGCAGCGGCGCACGCACTTGACAATGTTCTGCGCGGCGCTCACCGCGCCGGTCACGATATGCACACGCACTTCCAGCCGCAGGCCGCTCATGCCGATTGGCTCGCGGATGTCTTCCTGGCCGTCGACAATGAATTCCTGCGTCAGCACGTGCAATACCTGCTGATCGGTGGGAATGTTCACGGCCTTGGCCGTCTCGATCACGCGGGCCACGTCGGCGGCCGTGACTTCCTTGTCCTTGACGGCCACCATGCCGCTGGAATTGAAGCTGCGGATGTGGTTGCCGGCGATGCCGGTGTAGACGTCGCGGATCTTGCAATCGGCCATCAGCTCGGCTTCTTCCAGCGCGCGCTGGATCGAGTTGACGGTGCTCTCGATATTGACCACCACGCCCTTGCGCATGCCGCGCGATTCATGCTGACCCAGGCCCAGCACTTCGAACCGCCCCTCCGGCAAGATCTCGGCCACGACGGCGACCACCTTGCTGGTGCCGATGTCGAGGGCGACGATGAGGTCCTTGATATCACGGGTCATGGTGTTATCGCTTCTTGATGGAGGATTTTGATTCGGATTTGGAAGCCGGGTTCGCCGGCAGCGGCGCCAGCGCCAGCGCGAAACCATTCGGATAGCGCAGGTCGGCCCGCGTCACCTCCCGGCCGTCGAGCTTGCCCTGCAGTGCAGGCCAGGCCTGCACGAAACGCTGGATACGCGCGGAGAACGACATCGCGCCGGGGATGCCCATCGGATCGGGAATGTCCGCCGAGGGGTCTCGCCCCAGATCCAGCACCAGGCCGTTGGACAGCGTGACGCGCCAGGCATAGCGCGGACTCAGATCCAAGTCTGTCACGCGCAGGTTGAGCGGCGCGAGCCAGCGAGCCAGTTCGGCGTAGCGCTGCACCACCAGTTCCTGGCTGCCATCGGGTCCGGAAAACTGCGGCAGCTTGGTGTCGTCGTCCAGTTCGCCGGTATTGGCCGTGAACGCCTCTCCCCAGGTATTGATCATCTGGTTCTCGTTCCACAGTGCCAGCGGTTGCTCCTCCTCGATGCTCACGCGCAATGCGTCGGGCCATATGCGCCGCACCGACGCGCGCCGCACCCAGGGCACCGACTCGAACAGAGCGCGTATCTGGTTGAGGTTGACCGTGAAAAAATTGCCCTTTACATGCCCGGCGATCTGAGAACGCACGGCGCCCGCCGACACATAATGCAGGGAACTGTCCGGTGCCGGCGCCAGATCGATGCTGCGCAGGTCGAAATACGGTCGTTGCGACAACCATACGACGCCGGCGGCCAGCATGGCCGCCACCGCCAGCACGGCTAGCGTGTTGGCGATTACGTTGATGGTGCGAGCGTCGTTCCACACTTAAGACTCCTGCTCAGCGCGCGCGCGCCGGGCTGCGCAACTTGCACGATGCATCGGCAAGAATGGCCATGCACAGATCGGCATAGCTCATACCCGTGGCGCGCGCCGCCATCGGCACCAGTGAATGCCCCGTCATGCCGGGCGACGTATTCATCTCCAGCAGCCAGGGCTTGCCGGCGCGATCCAGGATGAGATCGGCGCGCGCCCATCCCTCGCAGTCCAGCGCGCGGTATGCGCGCACGACGATGTCCTGGATTTCCTGCGTCAGCCCTTCGGGCAGCTGCGCGGGGCAGAGATACTTCGTGTCGTCGGAGAAATACTTGTGCTCATAGTCGTAATTGCCACCGGGGGCCACGATCTCGATGATGGGCAGCGCGCGCGCCCCGGCACCCGAACCCAGAACGGCCACAGTCAGTTCGCGGCCGGCAACGAAAGTCTCGGCCAGCACTTCGCTGTCGTACTTGGCCGCCGTGGCAAAGGCTTCTTTCATATCGGAATATCCCGAAACCTTGGCGATGCCCACGGTCGAGCCTTCATGCGGGGGCTTGAGTATGAGCGGCAGGCCCAGATGATCGGGCACCCGGCGCAAATCCGCTCCGGCCTGCAGCACCTCGAAGGCGGGCGTGGGCAGGCCGTGCTGCAGCCACACCCGCTTGGTCATTATCTTGTCCATGGCCAGACTGGAGGCCATCGTGCCGCTGCCGGTATAGGGAACGCCCAGCAGCTCGAGCGCGCCTTGCATAGCGCCATCCTCGCCATAGCGACCATGCAGAGCGATAAACACGCGGTCGAATCCCGCCTGCGCGAGTTCGATCAGACCGTGCTCGCCGGTATCGAACAGGTGCGCGTCCACGCCCTGGCTCACAAGCGCCTCGTGCACGCCCTTGCCGGACATCAGCGAAACTTCCCGTTCGGCGGAACGTCCACCGTAGAGCACGCCCACCTTGCCGAAATTCTTCATGCCCGCTCTCCTATCTGAGCCGGCACGCGGCTGATCGATCCCGCACCCATCACGATCACCACGTCGCCGTCACGGGCGAAATCGCGGATGGCCTGCGGCAATTCCGCCACGTCTTCCACGAAAACCGGTTCCACCTTGCCTGCCACGCGCAGGGCGCGCATCAGCGAGCGGCCGTCGGCGGCAACCAACGCAGACTCGCCCGCCGAATACACTTCGGTCAGCAGCACGGCATCGGCCGATCCCAGCACGCGCACGAAGTCCTCGAAGCAATCGCGGGTGCGGGTATAGCGATGCGGCTGAAAGGCCAGCACGATGCGCCGATCCGGCCAGGCGCCGCGCGCCGCGGCCAGGGTCGCGGCCATTTCGACCGGGTGGTGCCCGTAGTCGTCGACCAGCGCGAAGCTGCCGCCGCCATGCTCGGCCGGCAAGGGTATGTCGCCCCACTGCGTGAAGCGCCGGCCCACGCCCTTGAACGAGGCCAGGGCTTGGGCAATCGCCGCGTCGGCCACGCCCAACTCTGATGCCACGGCGATGGCGGCCAAGGCGTTGCGTACATTGTGCAGGCCGGGCAGGTTCAGTTCGATCTGCAGCGCGGGCAGATCGGCGTCGCGCAGACGGCGCAACACGCGAAAATACATGCGGGTGCCTTCGGCGCGAACGTCTTCGGCGCGCACCTGCGCCTCGGCATTCAGGCCGTAGGTTGTGATGGGCCGCGACACGAAAGGCATGATCTCGCGCACATTGGCATCGTCCACGCACAGTACCGCGCTGCCGTAGAAAGGCAGACGCTGCGTGAACTCGATGAAGGCGCTCTTGAGCCGCGCCACATCGTGCCCATAGGTATCCATGTGGTCGGCATCGATATTGGTAACGATGGCCATCACCGGCAGCAGGTTCAGGAACGAGGCGTCAGACTCGTCAGCCTCGACCACGATGTATTCACCCTGCCCCAACTGGGCGTTGGCGCCCGCCGAATTCAAGCGCCCGCCGATCACAAAGGTTGGGTCCATGCCGCCGGCGGCCAGCACGCTGGCCACCAGGCTGGTGGTGGTGGTCTTTCCGTGGGTGCCGGCGATGGCGATGCCGCGCTTCAGACGCATCAACTCGGCCAGCATCACGGCGCGCGGAACCACCGGAATACGCGCCGCGCGCGCGGCCAGCACTTCGGGATTGTCGCCAGACACCGCGGTAGAGGTGACGATGGCGTGCGCACCCGCAACGTTGTCCGCAGCGTGGCCGATCACCACGCGCAGGCCCAGTCCGGACAGACGACGCGTCACGGCAGACTCGTTGAGGTCGGAGCCACTTACCCGGTAGCCCAGGTTGAGCAACACCTCCGCGATGCCGCTCATGCCCGAGCCGCCTACGCCGACGAAATGAATATGTTGGATACGGTGTTTCATGTCAGCCTCCGCCCGGCCGTCCGAAGCAAGACGAGCCCCCCTATGGGGGCAGAGAACGTAGTGAGCGTGAGGGTCGTCATTTCTTTGCCGCCTGTTCGCAGACGTCGGCGATATCGATGGCCGCCTGCGGACGCGCGCGCGCGCTGGCCCGTTCGGCGACGGTTTGAAGTTCGGAGCGCGAGCGCCGGCCCAACCACTCGGCCAGCCACTCGGGCGTCAGGGAAGATTGCGGCTGCAGCCAGGCGGCCTGCGCATCGCTCAGATACCTTGCGTTGGCGGTCTGGTGATCGTCGATGGCATGCGGGAAGGGTACGAACAGCGCCGCCGCCCCCACGGCCGCCACTTCGGCCACGGTCATGGCGCCGGAGCGGCAGATCAGCAGGTCGGCCTGCCCCATGGCGCCGGCCATATCATCGATGAAGGCGCGACAATCCGCCTGCACCCCTGCATCGGCATAGGCCTGCCGCAGCGCCTGGATGTGCTGCTCGCCCGCCTGGTGCACGACCATCGGCCGCGATTGCGCCGGCAACTGCGCCAGGGCCTTGGGCAGCACGTCGTTGAGCGCCTGCGCGCCCAGACTGCCGCCCACCACCAGCAGGCACAGCGGCCCGGTTCGGCTCGCATAGCGCTGCGCCGGCGCAGGCTGCGCGCACAAATCGGCGCGCACCGGATTGCCCAGCGCCTCGCCGCGCGGCAGCACATCGGGAAAGCCGCTGAGCACGCGGCGTGCAAGGCGCGCCAGCCAGCGGTTGGCCGTCCCCGCCACGGCATTCTGTTCGTGCACCACCAGGGGCATGCCGCGCAGCGCCGCGGCCACGCCGCCCGGGAAGGCCACATAGCCGCCCATGCCCAGCACTACGTCGGGGCGCACTTGCGACAGCCGCGCCCAGGCCTGACCCAAGGCCCGAACCAGCGTCAACGGCAGACGCAGCTGCACGCCCAGGCCGCGGCCGCGCACGCCGGCAAAGCGCAGCGGCACCAGATCGAATCCACGCGCCGGCACCAGCTTGCCTTCCATCTTGTCGGGGTTCCCCAGCCAGAGTACGCGCCAGCCGCGCGAACGCAGCACTTCGGCCACCGCCAGGCCGGGCATGATGTGCCCGCCGGTGCCACCGGCCATGATCAGGATGGTGCGCTGGGTTGTGGCGTTCATACCCGCCCCCCGCGCATCAGAATTCGATTCTCGATGTCGACGCGCAGCAGCAGCGCCAGCGCACACAAGTTCATCACGATGCCCGAGCCGCCGTAGCTCATCAACGGCAAGGTCAGGCCCTTGGTCGGCAGCAGACCCAGGCACACGCCCATATTGATGAACGCCTGCACACCGAACCATAGGGCCACACCGTGCGCGGCCAGACCGGCAAACGTGCGTTCCATAGCAATGGCCTGCCTGCCGATGTCGAAGCCGCGCTGCACCAAGATGCCAAACAGCACCAGCACCCCCATAACGCCAACAAACCCCAACTCTTCTCCCACCACGGCCATCAGGAAGTCGGTGTGCGCTTCCGGCAAATAGTGCAACTTCTCGACGCTGTCGCCCAGTCCTACGCCAAACCATGCGCCGCGGCCAAAAGCGATCAGCGAGTGCGACAGCTGATAGGCGCTGCCATACGCATTGGCCTGGTTCCAGGGGTCAAGATATGCGAACAGGCGCGCCCGGCGCCAAGGCGAAATCCAGATTAGCAGCAGAAACAGGCCCAGCAGCACGCCCAGAAGGCTGCTGAAATACTTGCCGTTGATGCCGCCCATGAAGAGCACGCCAATGGAAATGGCCACGATCACCATGAAGGCGCCCAGGTCCGGCTCCAGCAGCGACAGCAGTCCCACCGCACCCAACGCACAGGCCATCGGCATGAAGCCACGCAGGAAGGCCTGCATATGCTCCTGCTTGCGCACCGTATAGTTGGCGGCATAGACCACGGCGGCAAGCTTCATCAGCTCGGAAGGCTGGAAGTTGATGGGCCCCAGCCCGATCCAGCGGCGCGAACCGTTGACCTCGCGGCCGATACCGGGAACCAGGACAACCACCATCATCAACAGCGCGACGACAAAGAGCGGCACAGCGAGTTTTTCCCAGGTCTGGACCGGAATCGTCAGGGTCACGAGCGCGCCCACCAGGCCGACGCACATGAAGATGGCATGCCGGGCGATGAAGTAATAGTGGCCGTAGACCGAATAGCGCGGGCCGTCGCCCAGCGCGATCGAAGCCGAGTACACCATCAGCAGACCCAGCATCAGCAAGGCCGTCGCCGACAGCACCAGCGGCAGGTCGAAATTGCGCATTTGCGTGCGCCCAGGGCGCACGGCATTGACGCTGGCGGTGGGACCGGTATACGACTCGCTGCCCATCGCTACACCTCCCCCCGGTCAAGGGCCAGTTCCTCGACCTCGGCCACGAATACCTGGCCGCGATGCGGATAGCCGCGGAACATGTCGAAGCTGGCGCAGGCTGGCGACAACAGCACGGCATCGCCGGGCTGGGCCAATTCGGCCGCGCGCCGCACGGCGTCGTGCATGGAATCGGCCGATATGCAGGGCACGCCGCTCGCGGCCAGCGCCTGCCCGATCGCCGGAGCATCCTCTCCGATAAGCACCACGGCACGCGCATGATGCGACACCGGCGCCAGCAGCGGCGAAAAGTCCTGCCCCTTGCCCTGTCCGCCCGCGATCAGGACCACGGTCTGGCCCAGGCCCTCCAGCGCGGCCACCGTGGCGCCCACGTTGGTACCCTTACTGTCGTTGATGTAATCCACACCGCCCACGTTGCGCACAAAGGCGGCGCGATGCGGTTCTCCCGTGTAATCGCGCAGGGCGCGCAGCATGGGCCCCCAACCTAGGCCCAGCACCCGCGCCAATTGCAACGCAGCCAGGGCGTTCAAGGCATTGTGCAGACCGCGGATACGCAGTGCGTCCATCGGCATCAGGCGGTTCAGACGGCCGGCGGCGCGCACGGGTTCCGGAGCGTCTTTTTTGCGCCGCGCCGGCGCGGCAGCCGGCTCTTCGAAGTCGCTGGCCTCGCAGCTGGCCAACCAGGCCACGCCCTGCCCCAGATTCAGCCCCATGTCACCCGCCAGTTCGGGCAGATCGCTGCCGAAGCTGCGCACAGCCATTGCCTGCAGCGCAGGCACCATGGCCGTGGTGAGCGGATCAGCGCGATTGACGATGGCCACTCGGGCCATGCCCAGAAGTCGCGCCTTGGCCCGTGCATACGCCTGCATGCTGCCGTGCCAGTCCAGGTGATCCTGCGTCACGTTCAGCACCACCGCCGCGTCGGCGGCGAGCGATTGGGTGGTCTCGAGCTGGAAGCTCGACAACTCGATGACCCATACCTGCGGCAGATCGTCGCCATCGAGCGCGTCCATCAAGGCCGCCAGCGCCGCCGGGCTGATGTTGCCCGCGGCACGCGCCGACAGGCCGCATGCCTGGACCAGATGCCGGGTCAACGAAGTCACCGTCGTCTTGCCGTTGGTGCCGGTCACTGCCAGCAGTCTGGGATGGTATTGGCGCGTGCGGGCCAGCGAAGCCAGCGCACGCGCAAACAACTCGATCTCGCCCACGATCTCGATGCCGCGCTCGCGCGCCTCAGCCAGCAGGGCGCGCGTGGGTTCCTCACCGGGAATCAGGCCGGGGCTGAGCACCAGCTGGCTCACGCCGTCGAGCAAGGCCGCATCGAAGACCGAACCGCAGCCCAGGCGGTATTCGACGTCATGGCCGCCGCGCTCCAGGACCGAGCGCAGTTCGGCCAATCCGCCCGGCTCGTCGCGCGTGTCCGCCACGCGCAGCCTGGCCCCCTCGCGGGCACTCCAGTGCGCGGCGGCCGCACCTGTCTCGCCCAATCCGAGGATCAGGACAAGCGGCGCCTCGTCACGGATGGTCTGCATATCGTTCATTACGGCAATCAACGCAACTTCATGGTGGAAAGGCCGATCAGCACCAGCATCATGGTGATAATCCAGAACCGGACGACGACCTGGGTTTCCTTCCAGCCGCCGACCTCGAAATGATGATGCAACGGCGCCATGCGGAATATTCGCCGTCCTTGGCCGTAGCGCCGCTTGGTGTATTTGAACCAGGTCACCTGCACCATCACCGACAGCGTTTCGACTACGAATACGCCGCCCATGATGAAAAGCACGATTTCCTGGCGCACGATCACGGCAATAGTGCCCAGCGCGCCGCCCAGCGCCAGCGCGCCCACGTCGCCCATGAACACCTGCGCCGGATACGTGTTGAACCACAGGAAGGCCAGCCCTGCTCCGCCCATTGCAGCGCACAGCACCATCAGTTCAGAGGCGCCGGGAATGTAGGGAAACAGCAGATAGCGCGAATAGTCGACCCGCCCCACCACGTAGGCGAAGATGCCCAGCGCCGAGCCGACCATCACCGTCGGCATGATGGCCAGGCCGTCCAGACCGTCGGTCAGATTGACGGCGTTGCTGGTGCCCACGATCACAAACCAGGTCAGCAGCACGAATCCCAGCACGCCCAGCGGATAACTTACGCTCTTGAAGAAAGGCACGATCAGATCGGCGCGCGTGGGCAGGGCCATGGAAAAACCGCTTTCCACCCAGGCCTTGAACAAAGGCCAGAGATCGGCATTGGCCGGCGCCGACACGGCAAAGGCCAGGTAAACAGCGGCCAGCAGGCCGATCAGTGCCTGCCAGAAAAACTTCTTGCGCGCGGGCATCCCCTCGGGATCGCGATGCACCACCTTGCGATAGTCATCGGCCCAGCCTATCCAACCAAAACCGAAAGTGACCAGCAGCACCACCCAGACAAAGCGGTTGGTCCAGTCGGCCCAGAGCAAGGTGCTGATGGCGATCGAGATCAGGATGAGCGATCCGCCCATGGTGGGCGTGCCGTTCTTGACCTGATGCGTCTGAGGACCGTAACTGCGTACGGCCTGGCCTATTTTCAACTCCGTAAGCTTGCGGATCACGTGCGGACCGGCGACCAGGCCAATCAGCAGCGACGTCGCGCAGGCCAGCAGGGCGCGCAGGGTGATGTACTCGAAAACGGCGAGTACGCGCACTTTCTCGGAAAGGATCCGGAAAATCTCAAGCAGCATACGCACCTCCTGTGCCTTGCCCACGGGCGGCAAGGCCCTGAACCACGCGTTCCATGCGCATAAAACGCGAACCCTTGACCAGAATACTGACGTAAGTCTGCTTGCGCAGCCCCGCCAAGATTTCATCCACCGTGCCACATGCGTGCGCGCCTTGCCCGAAGGATTCGGCGCTCAGGCGTGTGGCTTCGCCCAGCGTGAACAGCGCCTCAATGCCGCGGCTACGGGCATATTCGCCCACCTCGCGGTGCATGGCCGGTCCGTTGTCGCCCACCTCGCCCATGTCGCCGAGAACCAGCGCCCGCGGCCCCGCCAGGGCCGCCAGCACATCGATGGCCGCACGCACCGAATCCGCGTTGGCATTGTAGGTATCGTCGATCAATACCGAGCCGTCGTCCATGACCTTGCGCTGCATGCGGCCCTTGACCGCGCTGAAGGACGCCAGGGCGCGCGCGGCGACATCCAGCGAGGCTCCCGCCGCCAGGCCGCAGGCCAGAGCGGCCAGGGCATTGCGCAGATTGTGCAAGCCCGGTACGGACAGCGCCAGTTCGATCCGACCCAGCGGCGTCACGACCTCGCAACGCGAACCTGAGGCATCGCTATGGATATTCTGCGCGTATATTTCGACGCCGGGCGCCAGGCCGAAGCGCAGCTTGCGGCGCGCCCCGGCCAGTTCATCCCACACCCAGGTGTAGGCATCGTCGCCCGGATAGACCGCCACGCCGCCAGGCGGCAGAGCAGCGATCGCCGCGCCATTCTCGCGCGCCACGGCTTGGACGCTGTGCATGAATTCCTGGTGCTCGCGCTGGGCGTTGTTCACCAACGCCACATCGGCCGCTGCCATCTCGGCCAGGTAGGCGATCTCGCCGGGATGATTCATGCCCAATTCGAACACCGCTGCGCGATGCCGCAGCCGCAGCCGCAGCAGGGTTAGCGGCACGCCGATGTCGTTGTTGAAATTTCCCGCCGTCGCCAGGCGATTTTCCTCGCCCTGCCATGCTGCCAGGACGGCTGAGACCATTTCCTTGGTCGTGGTTTTGCCATTGCTGCCTGCCACGGCGATCACCGGCAGCGCAAAGCGGGCACGCCATGCTGCGCCGATACGGCCCAGAGCAAGGCGCGTATCGCCCAGCACCAGTTGCGGCAAAACGCAATCGGCAACGCGGTGCGCCACCACGGCCGCGCAAGCGCCGGCGCTTTGTGCCTGGGCCAGATAATTGTGTCCGTCGAAATTTTCACCCGACAACGCCAGGAACAACTCGTCCTTGCCGATGCTTCGCGTGTCCGTCGACACGGCGGGCACGTGCGGCAGCAGCAAAGCCAGGCGCGCCCATTCGCGATCGTCCAAAGGCAGCTTGCGGCCCGCGATTTCCTGATAGGTCTCATGGCCCTTACCGGCCAGCAGGACCACGTCTTGGGCAGCGCTGGACCAGATCGCATGCAAAATAGCCTGAGACCGATCGACCCGGGCCTGGACCGCGGCGCCGACAGGCACGCCCAACATGATCTCTTCAATGATGGCCTCGGGTACTTCGCCGCGCGGATTGTCGCTGGTGACAACGATGCGGTCTGCGCCTATGGCGGCGATGCGGCCCATCTGCGGCCTCTTGCCTGCATCGCGCTCGCCTCCGCAGCCAAAGACGCAGACAAGCTTGCCGCCGCGCGCCCGGACCACGGGCCGCAACGCATCGAGAGCGCGTTCAAGTGAGTCGGGCGTATGCGAATAGTCGACCACGACCATGGGGCCCGCCACGGACCCGATCGCCGAAGGCGGTTCGACGACCTGCATGCGGCCGTCCACCGGCGCAGCCTCTGCCAGTTGCCGGGAGATCTGCGTCAATGGAAATCCCAGGGCAGACAGCACGCCGGCCACCAGCAGCAGGTTGTAGACGTTGTGCCGGCCCAGCAAGCGCGTGATGATCTGAGCCTCACCGTCGGGCATGGCAAGAGCGAACACCTGGCCCTGCGTGACCGCCTGCAGGTCTTTGGCGCGGATATCGGCCTGGCCGTCGTCCAGCGCATAGGTCCGAACCCGGCCTGCGGGCAGGTCCGCGCCGATGCGCCGGCCCGCCGGGTCGTCGGCATTGACGACTGCGGCCGACAAGCCTGCGCTACGGAACAGCAAAGCCTTGGCCGCCTCGTAGCGCTCCATGGTGCCGTGATAGTCCAGATGATCACGCGTCAGGTTGGTAAATCCAGCGACCTTGATGCGCACACCGTCAAGGCGTCCCTGATCCAGGCCGATAGACGAGGCCTCGAGCGCAACGGCCGCCGCCCCGGCGTCGCGCATGGCGGCCAGCGTGCGGTGCACGGACACCACGTCGGGCGTGGTCAGCGTACCGCCCAGCGACTGGCCATCGGGCAGCACGGCGCCCAGGGTACCCAGCGTGCCGCAAGGCCGCCCCAGGCGCGTCAGGGCGCCAGCGATCCATTGCACGCAGGAGGTCTTGCCGTTTGTGCCTGTAATGGCCACCACACTCATGGTCGCGGAAGGCTGCCCGTACCACTGGTCGGCTAACTCGCCAAGCATGGCACGCAGGCCGAGCACGGCCAGCGCCGGACCTGGCATATCGCCCGTTTGCGTGTCGGCCGCTTCGTAGAGCACAGCGCCAGCGCCGTGCGCCAGAGCCTGTGCAATGTAATGCCGGCCGTCGCTGCGCAAGCCCACGCAAGCGATAAACACGTCGCCATGCCTTATCGCCCGCGAGTCCATCTGCAGATGCGCGCCGACAGACACCTGCGCGCGCAGCCAATCCAGAACGGTGGCCGGATCCTGCACTTGGTTCGGCCGGACGTTCATCGCACGGCCTCCGAATTCGTCATTGCAACGGTCGCGTCCAGCGGTGCATCGGGCTGCACGCCCAGCATGCGCAGCGTGCCGCCGACTATGCGTGCAAAAACCGGCCCTGACACCACGGCACCGTAATAGCCGCCGACTTTGGGATCCTCGACGGATATGGCCACGATGATGCGCGGGTTGGATACCGGCGCAAAACCCACAAATGAACTACGGTAGCTCTGCAGACTGTAACGGCCGTTGACGATCATGCGGGCCGTGCCGCTCTTGCCTGCGACGCGGTAGCCCGGCACCGAAATCTTTGACCCATCGGCCGCGGCGGCCTCCAGCATGCTTCGGATCAGCGCAGCAGTCCTGGACGAATAGACTCGCACGCTGGTCGGCGCGCTATCGCGCTTGACCAACGACAAAGAAACCATGTCACCGTCGCGCGCAAAGACCGTATAGGCATGCGCAGCCTGCAACAGCGACAAGGACAAACCGTAGCCGTAGGCCATGGTGGCTTTCTCGATCAGGCGCCATCGCTGCCAGGGACGCAAGCGGCCCGGCGCCACACCCGGAAAGCCGATCTGAGGTGCCTGCCCCAGTCCCAGGGCAGTAAAGCAATCCCACATCTCATGCGGCTCAAGTTTTTCAGATATCAGCGTCATACCGATATTGCTGGAGAACTTCAGCACGTCCCCCACGTCGATCGTGCCATTGCCGCCGCGCTCGACGTCGGTAATCGTATTGCCCTGGTACTGGAACCTGCCGTTGCCTGTCGCGAACATCGTGTTCGTGGTGATGCGGCCCAGGTCCAGCGCCAACGCCGCCGTAAAGGGCTTCATGATAGAGCCGGGTTCGAACGTGTCCGTGACCGTCCGGTTACGCAATGCATCTATCGGCAACGTATCGCGATGGTTGGGGTCGAAAGTGGGCAGGCTGGACATGGCCAGGATTTCGCCCGTCTTCGCATCAAGGACCACGCCCGAAGCGGCGCGCGCCTTATGCTGGATCATGGCATCTTGCAAAGCCTTGTAGACCAGATACTGGATGCGTGTGTCGATGGACAGGGTCAGATCACGACCGTTCACGGGCGGATTCACGGCCTGCACATCCTCGATCACGCGCCCCAACCTGTCCTTGATCACGCGGCGGCTGCCGTCTTTGCCGGACAATTGCTTGTTGAAGGCAAGTTCAACTCCCTCCTGGCCCTGATCCTCGATATTGTCGAACCCGACGATATGGGCCGTCACATCCCCCTCGGGGTAGTAACGCATGAACTCGGGCTGTTGATGCACACCGGGAATCTTGAGATCCTTGATCTTGTCGGCCACGTCCATCGGCACCTGGTGCTTGAGATAGACGAAATTGTGGTCGTCATTCAGGCGATGGCGCAGGTCGACTTCGGGAATATCGAGCAAACCGGCCAGGGCCTGGATCTGCCCGGCATTGGCCAGCTTGGTGTCGTCGGGAATGGCCCAGATGGCGCGCGCCGGCACGCTGGATGCCAACACTACGCCATTGCGGTCCAGGACCTTGCCGCGCGTGGCCGTCAGTACCAAGGTTCGCTCGTAGCGCCTTTCGCCCTGCTGCTGCAGGAAATTCGTGGATATGCCCTGCAGGAACAGGGCACGCCCGGCCAAAGCAGCGAATCCGACGAAAATCAGGATCAGAACCAGGCGCGCGCGCCACATCGGCAACTGCCCGCGCAGAACGGGGTTGTCGAAGAACGGCAGTCGCTTCATTGCCCGCCTCCAACCTGGCCGGCCGCGGGAGGCTGGCTCAGATAGATCGTGCGGTCGGGTGAAATCGAAATCATCTTGAGCACGTCTCGCGCCGTGCGATCCACGCGCGCATTGCGGGCCAGCTCGGCCCGATCCAACTGCAGCTGCCGCCACGCGTTATCGAGCTGATGCATCTGCGATTGGCTGCGATCCAGCTCGATGAACAACTGCCGCGCCTGATAACGACTGGTCACCAATGACACCGCAGACGCCATCAGCACGACGGCCATGACGAAACTCAAGCGGCCCATCAGCGCGCTCCCTTGGAGCGCCGTGCCTTGCCGTGGGAGGCTGCCCGCCCGACGCGATGAGCGCCGGGTAGCTCGGGCACGAATGAAGCTGCGCCGACCGTGAGCGCCGTCGACGTGCGCTCGGCTGCGCGCAGCACAGCCGAGCGGGAGCGCGGGTTGGCAGCGATTTCTTCTTCGTTGGCCAGCACGCGGCCCAGGGGACGCAGTAGCGGTTGCGGCAATTCGCTTTCGCGCAGGGGCAGCCGTGCCTGCGCCGCGCCAGGCCTGGCTGCTGCGGCAATGCACTGCTTGACCATGCGGTCTTCGAGCGAATGGAAACTGATCACCGCCAACCTCCCGCCGGGAGCCAGCAACTCTAGAGCTGACGCGAGGGTGCTAGCGAGTTCTTCGAGTTCCCGATTGAGGTAAATCCGTAAAGCCTGAAAGGTACGTGTGGCCGGATGTTGCCCCTTTTCGCGCGTGCGGACGGCGCCGGCGACGCACTCGGCAAGCTCGAGCGTGGTGCGCAGCGGCCCTGCTGCGCGGCGAGCAGCAATCGCCTTTGCAACCTGAAAAGCAAACCGTTCTTCGCCATAATCTGCTATTACCTCCCGCATTTCGTCGACGCTGGCTTGCGCCAGCCATTGTTCCGCTGTAACACCGCGGCTGGTATCCATCCGCATGTCCAGCGGACCTTCCCGCATGAACGAAAAACCACGTCCCGCATCGTCTATCTGAGGCGAGGACACACCCAGGTCCATCATCATTCCGTCGATGTGCGCGATGCCCATCTGCGCCAGTTCCTCACCCACGGAAGCAAAGCCCCCATGCACTACGCTCACCCGGCCATCGCCGGCCGCCAGATCACGCGCCGCCGCAATAGCCAGCGGATCCTTGTCGAACACCACCAAGCGCGCCTGCCGCCCCAGGCGGCGCAACAACTCGCGACTGTGGCCACCGCGACCGAAGGTGCCGTCTACGTAAACGCCCTTCTGCAATCGTGCCGCAGCAGCGCTGTCGTCGACCTCTCGCGTCGACCGCGCCGCGCCGCGGCCGCCGAAATCGGCCTGCACCAACGCGCTCACAGTCGGCTCGAGCAGCACGGGCCGATGTTCGAATTCCATAGGGGTATCAGAACGAAAACTGGTTCAACACTTCCGGCATGCCCTGCGCCAGGTCCTGCGCCTCGCGGCGGGCCAGGGCAGCGGCATCCCAGAGCTCGAAATGAGCGCCCATACCAAGCAGCATCACGTCGCGCGTCATATTTGCGGCGTTGCGCAGCTCCGGTGCGATCAGCACCCGGCCGGAACTGTCGATCTCGACATCCTGGGCGCTGCCCAGCAGCAGGCGCTGCAGGGCCCGGGCCGTCATGGGAAAGGCCGCGATCTGCTCGCGCTTCTTCTCCCACTCAGGCCTGGGGTAGACCAGCAGACAGCCATCGGGGTGCCGGGTAAGCGTCAGGCTACCGCCTGCCTGCTCGGCGAGCGCGTCGCGATGCCGGGTCGGAATCGAGATCCGCCCCTTGGCATCCAACGTGAGTGCGCTGCTTCCCTGAAACACCCCTAGCCCTACCTTTGGTTTCGTCGTTCGATTCAGCGCCGTTTCGCCAATTCGTTCCACTTAATTGCACAAAATCCTACTTTTTCCCACTCTACGGGAATGACTATGACCGGTCAAGTATCAAGTTGCATTTTTTTCAATTACAACAAGGACTTAGATAGCTTTTCGCGACATTTTCTGTAACAATACAAAAATAGAATTTTCTTCAAAATCAGAGAGTTGAGAGAACAACTAAAAGTCCTTCCTAAAATATATTTGGCATCCCTGAATACCCCGGGCTACCATCCCGGGCAGTGCAAACCCATGCCTCGCCGACCGCGCGCAGCCGTTTCTCTTTCATGAATATCCCCATCCGCCTCCCTGTCGCCGCATTCGCTCTCGCGGCGGTCTTGTCTGTCACCGGGCCTGCTCAGGCCGTGCCCGCCTGGCAGGCCGCCTGGACGACTTCGCTGCAATCCATCCCCGACCTGACCGACCCGCCCGCCCTCTATGCAAAACCCGAAGTTGCTGGGCGCACTGTGAGACAGGTCATCTACCCCGACCTGGACGGACGCGAAGCACGCCTGCGCATCAGCAATCGTTACGGCTCCCGACCGCTGGTCATCGAACACGCCGTCATCGCCCGCTCGAACGGGGCTACCGGCCTGGTCCCGGGTACAGCCGCGGCCGTGACCTTTGCCGGACGCGCCACGCTGACCCTGGCCCCCGGCGCCGAGGCCGATAGCGACGTCATCGCCATGGATGTCGTACGCGGCAAGCCGCTGGCCGTCAGCCTGGCCCTGGGTCCGCACCAGACCATGCAGGCCTGGCACCGCGTCGCAAACCGGATCAATTTCATCTCGAAAGCGGGCGACTACGCCCAGACCGTGGCGGGCACCGACTTGCGCGGCCGCACCACTCATTACGCCTGGGTAACACAGTTATCCGTACCCGCTGCGGGTCCCGGCAGTCTGGTCGCCATCGGCGACTCCATCACCGACGGCATGCGCTCGACCTTCGGCGCCCGACACAGCTGGCCGGAGGATCTGGCCCGGCTCGCTGCCGCCGAAGGCCTGCCGCCCCTCGCAGTCCTGAACGCCGGCATCAGCGGCAATCGCCTGCTGTCTGACTCGCCCTGCTACGGCGAGCGACTGGTCGGCCGCTTCGACCACGACGCAGCGCTACCCGGGGTGCGGGCCGTCATCCTGCTGATCGGCATCAACGACATCGACTTCGCGGACACCCCGCCGCGGCGCGGCCTCGATTGCGATGCACCGCATACCAAAGTCACCGCAAATGATCTGATCGACGGTTACAAGCGCGTGATCGAAGCGGCGCACCGGCGTGGCCTGCGCATCTTCGGCGGCACGCTGACACCCGCCGCGCTGCCCCCCGCGCGCGAAGCGCTGCGACAGACCGTCAATCAATGGATACGCCACGGCGGCGGGTTCGACGGTGTCATTGATTTCGACGCCGCGCTGCGCGATCCGCAACACCCCACCCGATTGCTGCCAGCCTACAACAGCGGCGACGGCATCCACCCCAACGACGCGGGCTATGCCGCGATGGCCAGAGCCGTGCCGCTGACGAAACTGCGCGACATTTTGTCGCACCCGTAAGCCCGCGAAAACCCGGGCCTTACGGCATCGAACGGAATAAAATCTTGACTGCTACATTTCCCTGGCCACACGCATCCACCATGCGCCTCATTTCCTCCAGGACCGCCCGGCACGCGCTGGCCGGCCTGCTGCTCGCAGCCTTGTCCTATCACCCGGCTGCCCAGGCAATCGAGAACCCCGTCATCGTCCTCGACTCAGCCGAATCACAGCTCACCCTCATCGACCAGAACACGCACAAGGTCGTGAGCACCATGCCCACCGGCAAGGAGCCTCACCACCTCATGATCACGCCGGACCACAAGTCCTTGATCGTGGCCAATTCGGTCTCCAACAGCCTGATGTTCCTCGATCCCCGCACCGGCAAGCTGCAAGGTACGCTGGAAGGCATCGACGATCCCTACCAGTTGGGCTTCTCACCTGACCGCAAATGGTTCGCCACCGCGGCACTGCGTCTGAACCGCGTGGACATCTACCACTACGACGGCAAGAACTTCACCATCGCCAAGCGCATTCCCCTGAGCAAGACGCCGAGCCACCTGACCTTCAGTTCCGACTCGCGCTATGTCTTCGTCACCCTGCAGGACTCCGGCGAGCTGGCCGCCATCGACCTGCCCACCCAAACGGTCAAATGGCGCATGCACTTGGGCAAGGCGCCGGCCGGCGTGTGGATGACGCCGGGCGACAAATACCTGCTGGTAGGCATGACCGGCGAAGACGACGTCGTGGTGGTGGACTGGCGCAACCAAAAGATCGTCAAACGCATCGAAACCGGGCGCGCCGCGCACAACTTCCGCTGGCTGGACGACGGACAGCATGTCGCGGTTACCAACCGGGTATCCAACACCATCAGCATCATCGACTACAACACGCTTACCAAGACCGGAGATATCACGGGCCTCATGCCCGGGCCGGACGACATGGCCCTTTCAGCCAACCGGCGCTATCTGTGGGTCACTTTCCGTTTTGCACGCCATGTCGGCGTGATCGACATGAACACGCGCAAATTGATAGACACCATCAAGGTGGGACGCTCGCCTCACGGCATCTATTTCGAGAACCAGGCCCCGTTTCTGAGCCCGAACGCCAACTAACCTTATACGCAAGCCCATGCATAGCCTGATCTCCCTCCTCGATGACGCCGTCGGCGCGGTGCAGACCTGGACGTTCGTCGACCTTGTACAGCCGCTCCTGTACAAATTCGGGTTGATGGGCTATGACGAAGACACCTACGACGCACTTTACTGGGTCATTGTCAACGTGTTCCAGGTCCTTGCAAGCTATGCCCTGCTGCGTCCCTTGGAAGCCTGGCGACCCCTCGAGACCTGGCCCGATCGCGCCCATATCCGCTCAGACATCCTCTATACCTGGATCGCCAAGCTGGGCCTGCTCAACATCGCGTTTTTCTTCATGCTGCAGCCGCTGTTCAACCACCTGCAAAGCCTGGTCGCGGTCTACAGCGTGCCCAATATCGACCTGGAGCAGCTCTGGCCCGGCGTTACCGACCAGCCCTTCGTGGCCTTCCTGGTCTATCTGGTCGTGCTGGATTTCGCCGGCTACTGGTATCACCGTCTGCAGCACGGCGTCGGTGTGTGGTGGGAGCTGCACGCCGTGCATCACAGCCAACAGCAGTTGTCGCTCTGGAGCGACGATCGCAATCATTTCCTCGACACTATCCTGCAAGCTGCCTTCTTCGCCTCGATCGCTCTGTTCATCGGCGTGGAGCCAGGACAGTATGTGGTGCTGGTGGCCGTCGGCAACTTCCTGCAAAGCGTGCAGCACGCCAACACCCGTCTGCCGTTCGGCCGGGCGCTCGAACGCGTGCTGGTCAGCCCGTCGTTCCATCGCCGCCATCATGCGCTGGACATCCCCCTGGGCAGGAAAGGGGGGTGGAACTTCGGCGTTCTCTTCCCGTGGTGGGACATGATGTTCGGTTCTACCGACTGGACGCAGGGCATCGAGCCCACGGGCATCCGCGAAGCGTTGCCTTGGCCGCAGGGCAAGGGCCGCTCCTATGGCAAGAGCCTGTTGGGCCAGCAGTGGTTCGCCCTGGTGCGCATCGCCGGCCATTTGCGGCCGCGCCGAGCAGCTTGAGCGCCAACCCGCAAACGCCTCTTGCAGCGAAAAAGCAGAACAGATCTATAGGCCGGATTCTGTACGCCGGGTTTCCCCGGCGGGCAATCATTCCTCTGCGCCAGCCATTGCTGACTAGCTCTAGCCATCTACCCGCATGCTCGGGCGAGCCGCCCTTTCCGGCCGAAGCCGTGCGCATGCCTATTTGATGTTGCTCCGGATAGAGGTTGCCGCGTTTCACCCTGCGATGCCGCCGCCCGTTGCCGGACGGCACGACACGGAGATGGCCGTGCCGGAGCGCATGTGCCATGGACACGCGCGCCCGCTTCGCAGACTCGTCTCTGTGGCCCTATTCCTCGCCCGGCCTAAGCCGAACGGACGGCCGTTAGCCGCTATCCCGCCCTGAGGAGTCCGGACCTTCCTCGATAGGTTTCCCCACCGCGATTGCCCGATCTGTTCTGCGAGGAAGATTTTACAATAGTGCCTGATATGCTCCACGCTGGACCTACGGCTTGCCGCCCCACAGGGGGCCTGAACGCCTTAAAACAGCCCGGAGCTGAACAACTCGACTACGACATGGCAGCCGCAACTCTCATCACCCTGACCGACGTACAACTGGCCTACGGCCATCATCCGCTGCTCGATCATGCCGATTTCGCTATCCAGCAGGGCGAACGCATCGGCCTCATCGGCCGCAACGGCGCCGGCAAATCCTCGCTACTGAAACTGCTCGATGGCCGCACGCAGCCGGACGACGGCGACATTGCCCGTACGTCGGGCTTGCGCGTTGCCACCGTCGAGCAGGAACCCGATCTCGACGAAAGCGCCACAATCTACGACGTGGTCTGCGAACCAGCAGTCCACGCCGAAGACTGGGCCCGCCCGGCCCGCGTGCGCGCCACACTCGAACGCCTGGGCCTGCCCGGCGAACTCGTCGTCTCCGGCCTGTCCGGCGGCATGCGCAAGCGCGTGGCCCTGGCCCGCGCACTTGCCGACGACCCGGACCTGCTGCTGCTCGATGAACCCACCAACCATCTGGACTTCGACGGCATCGCCTGGCTCGAATCCCTACTGCGCAATTGGAAAGGCGCGGCCGTCGTCATCACGCACGACCGGCGCTTTCTCGATGCCATCGCAACCCGCATCGTCGAACTCGACCGCGGCAAACTGTTGAGTTTCCCCGGAAATTTTTCACAGTGGCAGGAACGCAAGGCACAGTGGCTGGAATCCGAGAGGCTGGAACAGGCCCGCTTCGACAAACTCCTGGCCCAGGAGGAAATTTGGATCCGCAAAGGCGTCGAAGCGCGCCGCACTCGCAACGAAGGCCGCGTGCGCCGTCTGGAACGACTGCGCGTCGATCGCATCGAGCGCCGCGAACGCGTCGGCAACGTCAACCTGGCCCTGGCCGAGGGTCAACGCTCGGGCAAGCTGGTGGCCGAACTCAAGCACGTCGGCAAGTCCTATGGCGATCAGCGCATCGTCCACGACTATTCCACCTCCATCCTGCGCGGCGATCGCATCGGCCTTGTCGGCCCCAACGGCGCCGGCAAGACGACCCTGCTGCGCATCATCCTGGGCCTGCTCGAACCCGACAGCGGCACCGTGAAACTGGGCACCAACGTCTCGGTTGCCTACTTCGACCAAATGCGCGAGCAGCTCGACGAAAACGACGTCCTGGCTGACGTCATCAGCCCCGGCAGCGAGTGGGTGGAAATCGGCGGCACGCGCAAGCACATCATGAGCTACCTGGGCGACTTCCTATTCTCGCCCGCCCGCGCCAGCTCGCCGGTCAAAAGCCTGTCAGGCGGCGAACGCGCCCGCCTCCTGCTCGCCCGCCTCTTCGCCCGCCCCGCCAACGTACTGGTCCTGGACGAACCCACCAACGACCTGGATATCGAGACCCTGGAACTACTGGAAGAGCTGCTGCAGGAATACTCCGGCACCGTCCTGCTCGTCAGCCACGACCGCACCTTCCTCAACAACGTGGTCACGCAAACGATCGCCAGCGAAGGCGACGGCAAGTGGCGCGATTACGTCGGCGGCTACGACGAGTGGATAGCGCAGCGTCCGGCACGCGTCGACGAAACTGCCAAACCCGGCGCCAACAAATCCGAACCCGCACCCAAGGCAGAGCCGCGCGCCAAGTCTGCTCGCACGGCCCGGCTGAGTTCTTGGGAAGAACGCGAACTGAGCGAGCTGCCTGACGCTATTGCGACGCTTGAAGTCAAGCAATCCGCACTCTCGCACAAGCTCGCGGATGGCAACCTCTACCACCAAGCTCCCGAAGAAGCAGCCGCCATCAATGCGCAGTTGGAAAAGCTGCACGCCGAGCTGGAAGCAAAATTCGCGCGTTGGGAAACCCTGGAGGCCAAGCGCGAGGCGTCTTGATTCTTGATGTCGTGGAGCTTGGGTCGCCGCAGACAGGTTGAGTTCTTGAGCTGCCCTCGACGGGACTGCGGGAGTTCCGATGTCTCGGCGTATCAAGAACTCAATAACCGAAGCATCAAGCGCGCAAACCCATCTCAGGAACCCGCGACCACCCGCCACTTGAGCGATTCCCCAGCCGCCAACGGCACCAGCGTGGCATCCCCAAACGCGACTTCCGCCGGAATGGCATACTCCTCGCGCGCCAGCGTCAAAGTCCCTCGATTGCGCGCCAGACCATAGAAATCCGGCCCGTGGAAGCTGGCAAACCCTTCGAGCTTATCGAGCTTGCCCACGCCGTCGAACGCCGTGGCATAGAGTTCCATCGCATGAAGCGCGGTATAGCACCCGGCGCAACCGCAAGCATGTTCCTTGGTTCCGCGTGCATGCGGTGCACTGTCGGTTCCCAGGAAAAACCGGGGACTGCCGCTGGTCGCGGCGGCAATCAATGCCTGTCGATGGGTCTCGCGCTTGAGAATAGGCAGGCAATACCAATGTGGCCGCACGCCGCCCTGGAATATCGCATTCCGGTTGTAGAGCAAATGCTGCGGCGTGATCGTGGCCGCCACGGGACCGTCGGCATCGCGCACATAGTGCGCGCCCTCTTGAGTCGTGATGTGCTCGAACACCACTTTCAATCCGGGATAAGCCCGGCGCAAAGGAACCATCACGCGGTCGATGAACACCGCCTCGCGGTCGAACACGTCGATCGCGGCATCGGTCACTTCGCCGTGCACCAGCAGAGGCATTCCAAGTTTTTCCAAGGCCTGTAGAGCCGGGCCGCATTTGCCCAGCAAATCGGTTACGCCGGCATCCGAATTGGTCGTGGCACCGGCCGGATACAGCTTCACGGCATGCACCAGACCGGACGCATGCGCACGCGCGATCTCCTGGGCCGACGTGTTGTCGGTCAGATAAAGCGTCATCAACGGGGTGAACGCACCTGCTGCGAGACCGGCCTTCTCTAGCGCCCGCATGATGCGTTCCCGGTATTCCAGCGCCTGGGCCGTGGTGATCACTGGCGGCTTCAGATTCGGCATGATGATGGCGCGCGCGAACTGGCGCGCGCTGTCGCCGACGACCGCCTCCAGCGCCGTGCCGTCGCGCAGATGCAGATGCCAGTCGTCGGGGCGGGTCAAAGTCAGGGTCGAAGCAGCAGCAGACATGGAATATCCGGGAAAACGTCGCGTGGAATTTGAATGGGCCGTCCGGCGCAAGCAGTCACTCGCTCAGGGGCATACCACGCTCAGCCAAGGCACAGAACATCGCGCTGCCCAGCGGGATCACAGCGTCGTTGAAGTCGAAAGTCGGATTATGCAGCACGCACCCCTCTTCGGCCCCCCCCTGCCCCAGACGGAAATACGCGCCGGGTTTGTGCTGCAGCATGACGGAAAAATCTTCCGAACCCATGGATGGCGTCAGATCCCGCACCACGTTTTCCTTGCCGACCAGCTCGGTCGCGATATCCGCCACGAGGTTCGCATGCTGAGGCGTATTGATCGTAGCCGGGAACAGGCGCTCGTACTTGACCGTGGCCTTGGCGCCGAACGCGCCGGCGATCGAAGCGGCGAGCTGGTTCATACGCGACTCAATCAGCTCCTGCACCGTCTTGCGGAACGTTCGCACCGTGCCCACCAGCTTGGCCGTACCGGGAATCACGCTCATTGCATCCGGATTTCCCGCATGCAGCGCACCGATCGAGACCACGGCGGAATCCAGCGGGTTCACATTGCGCGACACGATGCTCTGCAGCGCCGTAATCAAATGTCCCGCCACCGTCACCGGGTCTATGGTCTGGTAGGGATGCGCGCCATGGCCTCCCCGCCCTTCAATCACGATTTCAAAACGGTCGGCCGCGGCCATCATGGGACCCGGATTCACACCGATCATCCCCGGCTTGAGGCCCGGCCAGTTATGCAGCGCATAGATCGCATCGCACGGGAACATCTCGAACAAGCCATCGTCCAGCATGGCCTGCGCGCCGCCCGAACCCTCTTCGGCCGGCTGGAAGATCAGCACGGCCGTGCCGTTGAAATTACGCGACTGCGACAAATAGCGAGCCGCACCGATCAGCACCGCGGTGTGCCCATCATGGCCGCAGGCGTGCATGAGGCCAGACTTGCTCGACTTATGCGCGAAGGTATTGTCTTCGCCCATGGGCAGCGCATCCATATCGGCACGTAACCCTATCATGCGCCCGCTATCACACTGCTTGCCGCGCACCACGCCCACCACGCCCGTCTTGCCGATGCCTCGATGCACCTCAATGCCCAGCGCTTCCAAAGCGCCTGCAACGATGCCGGACGTGCGGACCTCCTCGAATCCCAATTCGGGGTGGGCATGCAGGTCGCGCCGCAGCGCGGTGAGCTCGTCATGAAAGAGTCGAATGGATTCAAGTGCCGTGCGCGCGTACATATTTCGAAGGGGTCTGACAACGTTTGAGGAGAAGAGCAACTCCTCATTTTAGTTGCTACAGAGGATAAATGGCTTTGTCTTTAGAGGAGAGACACGTTATGCTGCGGCCCGCAGGACAAATTTTCCAACTACCAGAAGGAGAGCCGGATCATGGCCACTACCTCCAAGACCGCGACCGCGCGCAAACCCAACGCCGCGTTCATGAAGCCTCTGACCCCGAGCCCCGAACTGGCCGCCGTTATCGGCGCGCAGGCCGTGCCCCGCACTGAAGTCACCAAAAAGATTTGGGACTACATCAAGCAACATAACCTGCAAGATCCCGCCAATAAGCGCAATATCAACGCCGATGACAAGCTGCGCCCGATCTTCGGCAAAGACCAGGTCACGATGTTCGAACTGACCAAATTGGTCAATGCGCATCTAAAGTAATACGGCAAGGGCCGAGACGACGCATCCACCCGTCCCGCTACGGTTCCTCCGACTCAAAGCAAAAAGCCGCGTGTAACGTGGCTTTTTGTTTTGCAAGACCTAGCCTTTCAACCTGGCTCGGCCGGACCACGTTGCTCACGTGTTGCGGCGCAAAGAAAATTGACCACGGGTCAGTTTTAAATGCGCCTCAACACTCACGCATAAGCCGTGGGGTCGGAGCCCTGCAAAAACGCCAACCAGCCCTTGATCAGGCGATACAGAGTCCACACGATCGTGGCCAAGACTCCTAGCCAGCCGATGAAGATCAACGTCAGCACAGCGCTCAGGCTCAGCCACAGGATCGACCACCAGAACGTGCGCAACAGCCAGTCGAAATGCCGGGCATAGATCGTGCCGGCCGCGTCGGCCCGCTTGATATAGATCAGCACGACCGCCGCTAATGTGGCAACGCCTAGAAAACCGCTAGTCAGAAAGCCCAGCGCAAAAAGACCGTAAGCCACCTGCGTCAACAAGCGCAGATCCGGCCCGGCGGCAGGAGTGGAAGTACTCTGATCGCTCATGATAGCGGCTCCATAGTGTAGAGGGACGTCGAGATCTTACCGCACAAAGACAAACGCCCCAGCGTGAGTAGCTGGGGCGTTTGAGGGATAAGAGCCTGACGATGACCTACTTTCACAGATGTACATCCACTATCATCGGCGCGGTCTCGTTTCACGGTCCTGTTCGGGAAGGGAAGGGGTGGTACCGAGACGCTATGGTCGTCAGGCGAAGGGGGTAGGACGGTTGGAGGTCAGTCCAACGGTCCGAATGGGGGAAGAAGCACACGTTGAGGGGATTAGCCTCGGGGATGTGATGCACAGAGTATGTTCTGTGTGGAACGGTAGCTGCGCGATGCAGCACCGATCAGATCGTAGGATCTGTAAAGGTAAGGGTTATAGGATCAAGCCGCACGGGCAATTAGTATCGGTTAGCTCAATGCATTACTGCACTTGCACACCCGACCTATCAACGTCCTGGTCTTGAACGACCCTTTAGGAGGATCGAGTCCTCAGGGATACCTAATCTTCAGACGAGTTTCCCGCTTAGATGCCTTCAGCGGTTATCTCTTCCGTACTTAGCTACCCGGCAATGCCATTGGCATGACAACCGGTACACCAGAGGTACGTCCACTCCGGTCCTCTCGTACTAGGAGCAGGCTCCGTCAAGTATCCAACGCCCACGGCAGATAGGGACCAAACTGTCTCACGACGTTTTAAACCCAGCTCACGTACCTCTTTAAATGGCGAACAGCCATACCCTTGGGACCGGCTACAGCCCCAGGATGAGATGAGCCGACATCGAGGTGCCAAACACCGCCGTCGATATGAACTCTTGGGCGGTATCAGCCTGTTATCCCCAGAGTACCTTTTATCCGTTGAGCGATGGCCCTTCCATTCAGAACCACCGGATCACTATGTCCTGCTTTCGCACCTGTTCGACTTGTCAGTCTCACAGTCAAGCACGCTTATGCCATTGCACTATCAGCACGATTTCCGACCGTACCTAGCGTACCTTCGAACTCCTCCGTTACGCTTTGGGAGGAGACCGCCCCAGTCAAACTGCCCACCATGCACTGTCCCCGATCCGGGTAACGGACCTAGGTTAGAACCGCAAACAAACCAGGGTGGTATTTCAAGGTTGGCTCCAACTGATCTGGCGACCAATTTTCAGCGCCTCCCACCTATCCTACACAGGCCGGTTCACAATCCAATGCAAAGCTACAGTAAAGGTTCATGGGGTCTTTCCGTCTAGCCGCGGGTAGATTGCATCATCACAAACACTTCAACTTCGCTGAGTCTCGGGAGGAGACAGTGTGGCCATCGTTACGCCATTCGTGCAGGTCGGAACTTACCCGACAAGGAATTTCGCTACCTTAGGACCGTTATAGTTACGGCCGCCGTTTACCGGGGCTTCGATCAAGAGCTTGCACCCCATCACTTAACCTTCCGGCACCGGGCAGGCGTCACACCCTATACGTCGACTTTCGTCTTAGCAGAGTGCTGTGTTTTTAATAAACAGTCGCAGCCACCGATTCTCTGCGACCCTCTCAGGCTCGACGCGCAGGCGTCTCACCCTAACAGGGCATACCTTCTCCCGAAGTTACGGTATCAATTTGCCGAGTTCCTTCTCCCGAGTTCTCTCAAGCGCCTTGGAATATTCATCCCGTCCACCTGTGTCGGTTTGCGGTACGGTCTCGTACAGCTGAAGCTTAGAGGCTTTTCCTGGAACCACTTCCTATCACTTCGGCCCACATGGGGCCTCGCGCCACACCCTTGAGTTACGCGCCCGGATTTACCTAAGCGCCCTCTTCAATGCAGCAACAGGGACTTCCAACACCCTGATGATGATCCGCGATCCGTCCCCCCATCGCACTGTACGACGGTGCTGGAATATTAACCAGCTTCCCATCAGCTACGCATCTCTGCCTCGCCTTAGGGGCCGACTCACCCTGCGCCGATGAACGTTGCGCAGGAAACCTTGGACTTACGGCGAGGGGGCTTTTCACCCCCTTTATCGCTACTCATGTCAGCATTCGCACTTCTGATACCTCCAGCAGCCTTCACAAGCTACCTTCGCAGGCTTACAGAACGCTCTCCTACCGCGTGTACATAGTACACACCCGCAGCTTCGGTTTATCGCTTAGCCCCGTTACATCTTCCGCGCAGGACGACTCGATCAGTGAGCTATTACGCTTTCTTTAAAGGATGGCTGCTTCTAAGCCAACCTCCTGACTGTCTGGGCCTTCCCACTTCGTTTCCCACTTAGCGATAATTCGGGACCTTAGCTGGCGGTCTGGGTTGTTTCCCTCTTGAGTCCGGACGTTAGCACCCGGTGCTCTGTCTCCCGCGCTGTACTTGTCGGTATTCGGAGTTTGCCATGGTTTGGTAAGTCGCCATGACCCCCTAGCCATAACAGTGCTCTACCCCCGACAGTAATCACGCGAGGCACTACCTAAATAGTTTTCGGAGAGAACCAGCTATTTCCAGATTTGTTTAGCCTTTCACCCCTATCCACAGCTCATCCCCTAGTTTTTCAACACTAGTGGGTTCGGTCCTCCAGCACGTGTTACCGTGCCTTCAACCTGGCCATGGGTAGATCATCTGGTTTCGGGTCTACACCCAGCGACTAGACGCCCTATTCGGACTCGCTTTCGCTACGCCTTCCCTATTCGGTTAAGCTCGCCACTGAATGTAAGTCGCTGACCCATTATACAAAAGGTACGCCGTCACCCCACAAGGAGGCTCCGACTGTTTGTATGCATACGGTTTCAGGATCTATTTCACTCCCCTTCCGGGGTTCTTTTCGCCTTTCCCTCACGGTACTGGTTCACTATCGGTCGACCACGAGTATTTAGCCTTGGAGGATGGTCCCCCCATCTTCAGACAGGATTTCACGTGTCCCGCCCTACTTCTCTTGCGCCTAGTTCCACTTACGTCATTTCGCCTACAGGGCTATCACCTGCTACGGCCGGGCTTTCCATCCCGTTCGACTATGACAAAAGCTAAAACGCAAAGGCTCTTGCAATTTCGCTCGCCGCTACTTTCGCAATCTCGGTTGATTTCTTTTCCTCGAGCTACTGAGATGTTTCAGTTCACCCGGTTCGCCTCTCGCAGCCTATGTATTCAGCTACGGATACTCCTTTCGGAGTGGGTTGCCCCATTCGGATATCTGCGGATCAAAGCTTGTTTGCCAGCTCCCCGCAGCTTTTCGCAGGCTACTACGTCCTTCATCGCCTGTGGTCGCCAAGGCATCCACCATATGCACTTAGTCGCTTGATCCTATAACGCTTACCTCTTTCAAGGTGCTCTTTATAGGTGCTGTTCATTCGCGCTTGTGCCGTTCCAAAAACAACAGCTTTCACCCCTCACGCCCCTTACGGAACAAAAAGGCTACTGACCGTCTCTTGTCTTTTGAGAACTAAATCTAATGCAATCACAACCCGTGTCCCCTTTCGCAATCACCCCCCTAAAGAGGTCTCGCTACTCGGAAACACTTTACGTTGTGCTTCTTCCTCATTGTTAAAGAACGATGTGACTCTTGAACCCCACCCCTTTCAGGGCAAAATCCAATCATCAGTGCTCAACAAACACTCATGATTGAACTTTCTTTGGTGGAGGATGACGGGATCGAACCGACGACATCCTGCTTGCAAAGCAGGCGCTCTCCCAGCTGAGCTAATCCCCCGCGCTTGATCCGCTTGGTGGGTCTGGTTGGATTCGAACCAACGACCCCCGCCTTATCAAGACGGTGCTCTAACCGACTGAGCTACAGACCCGCTCCGATCTTTCAGTCACACATAAACAACCGATAAGCGTGGACACTTAACGCTTTGAGCTCTTACTCTTAAAGGAGGTGATCCAGCCGCACCTTCCGATACGGCTACCTTGTTACGACTTCACCCCAGTCACGAATCCTACCGTGGTAAGCGCCCCCCTTGCGGTTAGGCTACCTACTTCTGGTAAAACCCGCTCCCATGGTGTGACGGGCGGTGTGTACAAGACCCGGGAACGTATTCACCGCGACATGCTGATCCGCGATTACTAGCGATTCCGACTTCACGCAGTCGAGTTGCAGACTGCGATCCGGACTACGATCGGGTTTCTGAGATTGGCTCCACCTCGCGGCTTGGCAACCCTCTGTCCCGACCATTGTATGACGTGTGAAGCCCTACCCATAAGGGCCATGAGGACTTGACGTCATCCCCACCTTCCTCCGGTTTGTCACCGGCAGTCTCATTAGAGTGCCCTTTCGTAGCAACTAATGACAAGGGTTGCGCTCGTTGCGGGACTTAACCCAACATCTCACGACACGAGCTGACGACAGCCATGCAGCACCTGTGTTCCAGTTCTCTTGCGAGCACTGCCAAATCTCTTCGGCATTCCAGACATGTCAAGGGTAGGTAAGGTTTTTCGCGTTGCATCGAATTAATCCACATCATCCACCGCTTGTGCGGGTCCCCGTCAATTCCTTTGAGTTTTAATCTTGCGACCGTACTCCCCAGGCGGTCAACTTCACGCGTTAGCTGCGCTACCAAGAGCCGAAGCCCCCAACAGCTAGTTGACATCGTTTAGGGCGTGGACTACCAGGGTATCTAATCCTGTTTGCTCCCCACGCTTTCGTGCATGAGCGTCAGTGTTATCCCAGGGGGCTGCCTTCGCCATCGGTGTTCCTCCGCATCTCTACGCATTTCACTGCTACACGCGGAATTCCACCCCCCTCTGACACACTCTAGCCCGGTAGTTAAAAATGCAGTTCCAAGGTTAAGCCCTGGGATTTCACATCTTTCTTTCCGAACCGCCTGCGCACGCTTTACGCCCAGTAATTCCGATTAACGCTTGCACCCTACGTATTACCGCGGCTGCTGGCACGTAGTTAGCCGGTGCTTATTCTGCAGGTACCGTCATTTGACCCAGGTATTAACCAGGCCCTTTTCTTTCCTGCCAAAAGTGCTTTACAACCCGAAGGCCTTCATCGCACACGCGGGATGGCTGGATCAGGGTTGCCCCCATTGTCCAAAATTCCCCACTGCTGCCTCCCGTAGGAGTCTGGGCCGTGTCTCAGTCCCAGTGTGGCTGGTCGTCCTCTCAAACCAGCTACGGATCGTCGCCTTGGTAGGCCTTTACCCCACCAACTAGCTAATCCGATATTGGCCGCTCCAATAGTGCGAGGTCTTTCGATCCCCCGCTTTCCCCCTCAGGGCGTATGCGGTATTAGCTACGCTTTCGCGTAGTTATCCCCCGCTACTGGGTACGTTCCAATACATTACTCACCCGTTCGCCACTCGCCGTCAGTCCGAAGACCACGCTGCCGTTCGACTTGCATGTGTAAGGCATCCCGCTAGCGTTCAATCTGAGCCAGGATCAAACTCTTCAGTTCAATCTCTGTTTAATTGGTTGCCCCTACCCCATCCAGTTTTACCCAGACAGACTAGAAGCGCGCTCGCTTCTCTCAAAGGAAGACAAGATAAAATCTTACCTTGCTTCATTTTGTGAGCACTCACGCGTTTTGGTTCGCAGCAGCCCTAAGACCACCGCGCTCCGCTCTCGCGCCAAGTGCCCACACTTATCGGTTGTTTCGTTGTTAAAGAACAGGTACCGCTCGCTCCAGCCGCCAACGCCGCCTTCGCCCTCCACCTTCAACACACTCACTTGCGTTTTGCGTGTCAGCAGCAGAGAAACGAGATTATGAACATGTTTTTTAACGCTGTCAAATCAGCCTTCGATCTCAGGCAGAACCCACAGGCAATTCGGTCGTCTGCTTGATCTGCTGCAGGGCAAAGAAGGACCGCATGTCGACCACGGCCGGGTGGCGCATGAGCGTGTCCATCGCAAAGCGGGAGAAGTGCGCCAGGTCGGCCACCTGGATGCGCAGCAGATAGTCCATGTCGCCCGTCATGGCATAGCATTCCACCACTTCGGGCCAGGTCTGTACCGCCTGGGCAAAATCGCCCATGGGCGCATGACTTCCATCGATGTGCTTATTCAGGCGGATGGTGATGTAGGCCAGCAGGCCAAGGCCGACTCGCTCGGGATCGACCAAGGCAACATATCCCTTGATATAGCCCTGCTCCTCTAGGCGGCGGACCCGGCGTAGGCAGGGGCTGGGAGAAAGAGACACCCGGTCGGCCAGTTCCTGGTTGCTCAGACGCCCGTCGCGCTGCAATTCGGCCAGAATTTTGCGATCCACCCTATCAATCTGCTCTATCGAAATTTTCTGCCCCTAAATTGTATTTTAATGGCTAATTATGCCCAAAAATATGCCTGTTTAGAGCATCTTTGCAATCGTATGCCGGGACCTCCCTTCTAGAATATTGCACCTGAGCCGGCACTTCCTCATTCATGCCCGGCAACACCACGACACATTAGGGAGCCTCAATATGGAGACGCAATTTCAGCCCTGGGACAACCCCATGGGGACAGCCGGTTTCGAATTCATCGAATACGCCGCACCGGATCCGGTCGCCTTGCGCAGGGTTTTCGATCTGCTCGGTTTCAAGGCCATCGCCAAACACCGCCACAAGGATGTAACGCTGCACCGCCAGGGCGGCATCAACTTCCTGATCAACGCCGATCACGACTCGTTCGCCCAGCGCTTCGCGCGCCTGCATGGCCCATCTATCTGCGCCATCGCCTTTCGCGTGCAGGACGCCGCCAAGGCCTACAAGCGCGCACTTGAACTCGGCGCCTGGGGCTACGACTCGCACAGCGGCCCGATGGAACTGAACATTCCCGCCATCAAGGGCATCGGCGATTCCCTGATCTATCTGGTGGACCGCTGGCGCGGCAAGCAGGGTTCCGGCGGCATCGGCGACATCAGTATCTACGACGTGGATTTCGAGCCGCTGGACCCGACCAATGCCGAGGCCGATCTCAGCTATGCCGGCGCCGGGCTGACCATGATCGACCATTTGACCCACAATGTGCACAAGGGCCGCATGGATGAATGGGCCGATTTCTACTCGCGCCTGTTCAATTTCCGCGAGATCCGTTATTTCGATATCGAAGGCAAGGTGACGGGCGTGAAGTCCAAGGCAATGACTTCGCCGTGCGGCAACATCCGCATCCCGATCAACGAGGAAGGCACCGCGGAAAAGGGCCAGATCCAGGAATACCTGGACCTCTATCACGGCGAGGGCATCCAGCACATCGCGCTGGGCACCGACGACATCTATTCGACGGTGGAGCGACTGCGCAAGGGCGGCCTGGTCTTCCTGGACACGCCGGATACCTATTACGAACTGCTGCAAAAGCGTCTGCCCGGCCACGGCGAAGATACGGCACGCCTGCAGAAGAACCGCATTCTGCTGGACGGGGCTCCCGACGGCGGCCTGCTATTGCAGATATTCACCGAAAACCAGATCGGCCCGATCTTCTTCGAGATCATCCAGCGCAAGGGCAACGACGGCTTCGGCGAAGGCAACTTCAAGGCGCTATTCGAGTCGATTGAACTTGACCAGATGCGGCGCGGCGTAGTGCGCAGCGTCGACTGAACGTCCTGAAAGCGGACATCCGTCCGTGGATGAAAAAGGCCAGCCTATTAAAGACTGGCCTTTTTTGCTTTGCCGGACGGCAAAAATCTCAGGCGTCCGGCTTTAATCGATCGGCGAATTTTTTGCGGAACTTGGCGACTTTGGGCGCGATGACCAGAGCGCAATAGCCTTGGTCGGGATGCATCTCGAAGTAATGCCGGTGGTAGTCCTCGGCCGGCCAGAACGTGGCTGCGGGAACCAGCTTGGTAACAATCGGAGCGTCGTAGATATGCAGGCCGTCGATCTCTGCCATGACAGCCCGCGCCTGTTCGCGCTGCGACGTGTCCTGCCAGAAAATGGTCGACTCGTACTGCGGACCGACGTCCTCGCCTTGGCGGCCCGGCGTGGTGGGGTCGTGCGTGGCGAAGAACACGCGCAGCAGATCGGCGTACGACAGTTGCTTGGGGTCGAACTCGACGCGGGCCACTTCGACGTGTCCGGTGGTCTTATGACAGACCTGCTCATAGGACGGGTTGTCGACATGTCCCCCGGCATAACCGGGCCGCACATCGACGACACCTCGCAACTTCTCGAATACGGCCTCGACGCACCAGAAGCATCCCCCGCCAAGAACGGCGACCTCATGACCTTCCATGACAGGCAATTCAGACATAGCTCTATCCTCGTAAAGGGTTCAATGCTGCGACGATAGCGACAATACCCATTTGACCAGTTCCCGGGCCTGGGCCTCGCTGAGCTGGGATTGAGCAGGCATGGGGACCGCGCCCCAGTCTCCACGGCTGCCGTGCAGAACCTTGTTCACCAGATAATCCATGGCCTGGGGTTGGCCGGCATAGCGTTCGGCGACGCTGCGCAGTGGGGGGCCGACGCGCCGGGTATCAATCTGGTGGCAAGCCAGGCAGTACTTGCTGGAGGCCGGCGCCCCCTGGAACTGGGCCCAGGCTGCGACGGGCAGCAGACTCATCACCAGACAAATCAATTTGCGATTCATCGCGCACATTCTGAATTTCATCTTACTTGTCAGCATCCACAGTCCATATCGGACATGGCTATCGATGGTAACCGAATCGCGCGTACAGCCCCTGCGCGGGCAGGACCATAAGGTTATGATCGTGCAACTTTTGCGATGCGACTGCCATGCTTCATTACCCCCACTTCAATCCCATTGCCTTGCAGATAGGGCCGCTGGCCATACACTGGTACGGCCTGATGTACCTCCTGGGCTTCGCCATGGCCTACATACTGGGCCGCCGGCGCATCACCTCCGGCCATACGACCTTCCTGACGGTACGCGACCTGGAAGACTTGATTTTTTATTCGGTGCTGGGAGTCGTGCTGGGAGGACGGTTGGGCTACGTGCTGTTCTACCAGCCGGGTTACTACATGGCCCACCCTGCACAAATCTACCATGTGTGGGATGGCGGCATGTCGTTCCACGGTGGCTTGCTCGGCGTGATTCTGGTGATGCTGTGGCTGGCGCGAAAAAAGCGCGTGACGCTTTTCACGCTGAGCGATTTCGTCGCCCCCTTGATTCCACTGGGCCTGGCCGCGGGACGGCTGGGCAACTTCATCAACGGCGAACTGTGGGGCAGGCCGACCACGCTGCCCTGGGGCATGATCTTCCCGAATGCCGGCAACATACCGCGCCATCCTTCTCAGCTTTACGAGCTGGGACTCGAAGGACTGACGCTCTTTGCGATCATGTGGATATTCTCGTCCAAACCGCGCCCTGTCGGCCAGATAAGCGGCCTGTTCCTGATCGGCTACGGAACCTTCCGCTTTCTGGTGGAGTTCACGCGCGAACCCGACGCTTTCCTGGGGTTGCTCGCGCTGGGCCTGAGTATGGGGCAGTGGCTGTCCCTGCCCATGATCGTGATCGGCGTAGTGATCTTCGTGATCAGTGCAAGACGATCGTCCCGCTTACCGAAACACTGACCACCACGTTGCCGCCTTGGAGCGGCGCATCGACCTCATCGGCCTTGGCGGCCATGCGCATCATGGGCACGGGATGCGGCGCAGGCGGGACAGCGCCGGCACCGCTCATATCCAGCTGCGCGATGCGATAGCCCGAAAAGCCGAAGGCCTTGGCCGCCTCCAGCGCGCGGGCCCGGAAGGCCTGCGCAACCTGGCGCACCAGCTTGTGTTCCTGCGCCTGGCGCGCCTGGCGCGACAGGACGAAGACGATGTTGGAAATAGCCACATCCGAGTTCATGCGGGTCGCCAGCGCCGATGCCGCCGCGAAATCCCTGGACTGCAGCACGATTTCGCCGCGGCCGTGCCAGCCGTTGATCTTGCCTGCGTGATCGCGGCTGGGCCAGATGCCGTAGTTGCCGGTATGCGAGGTGATGCCGGCGGCATCCTGCGCCTGCTTGGTTGCCGTCGCCAGTAAGACCGCCAGTTGCTGACTGGCGGCGGCCTGACTCTGCGCCTCGGTTTCGGCCGCCAGGGTAATGCGCACGGTATCCAGCGGGACTTCAGCCGAGGCGGTGGCCTGCAAAGTCATGCGTGTACCGCTGGCCAGCGCAGGCGGGGATTCATGGGTGGCCGCGTGAACGTTGAAAGCCAGCAGGCACAGCACGGCCTGAGCCGCGCAATGCGTAATGATGCGCGTAGAAGGAAACCGCATGGGGAGCACTCCGGGAAACCCGCCTGGACAAGCCGGCAGGCCCGCAATCTGGGCCTGCCGGAATAGATGCCCCGCGTGTGCCGTCTAGGCCGGCATCTCGAACCCTCAGGTTCAAGTTGGCCGCTTCGGAGGGGCATCAGGTTCGTTTACGAGAAACGATCACGCCAACCCCAACACTCTGCAGCCTGTATGCCAAAAAGCATAGGTTCAGAGAATGTATGGCCAGGTCACGAGCACTGCAGGGACAAACCAAAAACGACGCACGGGCGGTGAAAGACCATCGTACGGAAAAGTACCAGCGTAGATACGGCAAAGACTATAGGAGCTTTTCCTGCCCGGAAAGTGCGTCATCCAGCATCGAGTTCATATCTTCGATTTTACGCTTGAAGTCGCCCACCGCCAAGCCGCCCAAGGGCCCATCGGGCGCTTTCAAACCAAGAAATTCGGTGGCGATATGCAGGGCAGCCATGACGGCGATGCGCTCGTTGCTGGATATCTTGCCCGTACCCTGGATACGCCCCATCAACTGGTCAACATGGCGGACGGCAGCCAGCAACCTAGGTTTTTCTTCGGTGTCGCAGGCCAGGGAATATTCACGGCCCAATATGGTGACGTCGACGCGCTCCATCAGGCTTGGTCTCCAACGGAAGCGCCGGGCAGACGGGAAAGAACGGTGTCGATACGTTCGCGCGCGGAAAGCGCGGCGGTGCGTAGACGGTTCAGTTCGGAATCGCGCGCCTGAAGGCTGACCTGAAGCTCGGCTTCGCGTTGTTTAAATTTTTCTTGAAGAGCCAGCCGCTCGGCCGCCTCCCGCGCCAATTGTTCGCGCAGCGCCTCGGTGGACAGCCCATGTTCGCTCATGGATGCGCGCAAGGCTTGCAGTTCGTCTTCATGTTCGGCGCAACGCTGTTGCAGGTTGCGCTGCTGGCGCTCGCTGTCGCCCAGGCGAGTGCGCAACGCATCGCGCTCGGCATGCAGTTGACGGGTGCGTTGCACTAAAAGCCCGATACGGGCAGCTAATTGATCGAGATCCTGCAGCATGGGCGCTATCGTAAACCATCCGGTAAATGCCGGGTTGCTTTCACAACTTTGCTAACAACAGATACGGACCTTATTGCTACATCCATGGGTTATCCCGAGTAAATTTCCATATCTGACAAATTTCTTTCTTTAAACTGAATTTTTACTTACTAAATTCTTTCATTAGGCTGTATTCTTGCCGCACAAAATGACAGAGCGAGCAAGACATGCGCTTACGCAATAGACAGGATTTCTGGTCTGGCATGATGTTCATCGTCCTGGGCCTTGGCTTTTCCTGGAAAGCCAACCATTACCAACTGGGCACCGCAGCCCGAATGGGGCCAGGCTACTTCCCCTTCTGGCTAGGCATGATCCTAACCCTGCTGGGGCTGATCATCCTGCTTGGTGCCCTGTCAAAAAGGGCCGACCAGACCTCGGTCTCGCCTTTCAATTGGCGCGTACTGCTGCTGGTTGTGGGTTCGGTGGTGGTGTATGCGCTAGCGCTGCGCCTGCTGGGCATCTATCTATCGGTATTTGTGCTGGTGGTGCTCAGCAGCCTAGCCAGCCATGAATTCAACTGGAAGGTCTCGGTGGCCAACGCGATATTCCTGGTGGCTTTCACCTATCTTGCCTTCATCAAAGGATTGGGCCTGATTTTCCCCCTATGGCCCGCGTTTCTAGGCATACGCTAAGGGAGTCGCCGCATGGATTTACTGCACAACCTGATGCTGGGGTTTTCCGTTGCCTTTACACCGGAAAACCTGCTGTACGCCCTAATGGGCTGCGTCCTAGGCACGCTGATCGGCGTACTGCCAGGCATAGGCCCGGTGCCTACCATCGCCATGCTGCTGCCCATTACTTATGTGCTCCCGCCCGTAGCAGGATTGATCATGCTTGCCGGCATCTACTACGGCGCCCAGTACGGCGGCTCGACCACGGCGATTCTGGTTGCGCTGCCAGGTGAAACATCGTCCGTGGTCACGGTGCTGGACGGCCACCAGATGGCACGCAGGGGCCGCGCAGGCGCGGCGCTGGCCATTGCCGCACTAGGTTCATTCTTCGCCGGTTGTGTCGCCACGCTGCTCCTGGCCGCCTTTGCGCCCCCTTTGGCCGAAGTGGCCTTCAAGTTTGGACCGGCCGAGTACTTCTCGCTTATGGTGCTGGGGCTGGTAGGCGCGGTCGTACTGGCTTCGGGATCGCTCCCCAAGGCCATCGCGATGATTATCCTGGGGCTGCTGCTGGGCATGGTGGGCACCGACGTGAACTCGGGCGTGGCGCGTTTCGATTTTGGCATTCCGGAAATGCTGGACGGCATCGATTTCGCCGTCGTGGCCATGGGTGTGTTCGGTTTTGCCGAGATCATGAGCAACCTCGAACAGAAAAATAATCGCGTGGAGATCACTGGCAAAGTCGGCACGCTGTATCCCAACAAGCAAGAATTCAAGGAAGCCTATCCCGCCGTACTGCGCGGCACGGCCTTGGGCTCCTCGCTGGGCATTCTTCCTGGAGGCGGCGCTGTGCTGTCGTCCTTCGCCTCATACACGCTGGAAAAGAAGATCTCCCGCGAGCCGCAACGCTTCGGCAAAGGCCATCCGGCCGGGTTGGCCGGCCCCGAGTCGGCCAACAACGCCGCCGCGCAGACTTCATTCATCCCACTGCTGACGCTGGGCATACCTGGCAATGCCGTGATGGCGCTGATGGTCGGGGCCATGACCATCCACAGCATTCAACCCGGCCCTCAGGTCATGACCGCCCACCCCGATCTCTTTTGGGGGCTGATCGCCTCGATGTGGATCGGCAATCTGATGCTGGTGGTGTTGAATCTGCCGCTGATAGGCCTGTGGATCAAGCTGTTGAAGGTGCCGTACCGCATCCTTTTCCCGGCCATCCTCGTGTTCTGCACAATCGGCGTGTATTCGCTGGACAACAATATCTTCGACATCCTGATGACAGCCGCCTTTGGCATGGCCGGCTATTTGTGGTCCAAGCTCAAGTGCGAAGGGGCGCCATTGCTGCTGGGCTTGGTCCTGGGTCCCATGATGGAAGAGAACTTTCGCCGCGCACTGCTGCTGGCGCGCGGCGATTACGCCACGTTCGTCACGCGTCCCTTGTCTGCATCGCTGTTGGCCTTTGCCGCAGTGCTGGTGGTACTGGTGGCGCTGCCTTCGATACGCAAGAAGCGCGAACAAACCTTCGTCGAAGAGGATTGAACCCATCGCAGCGGTGCAGTCAATTGTTGGCATAACCCCGGTTAAGATTGGCTTTGAGTTCTAGAAATAGAACAGTTCTGCCTGGGGTGTGTCATGCAAGATCTGAACGATCTGTACTACTTTGCCCAAGTCGTGGAACAAGGCGGGTTCAGCGCTGCGTCGCGCACGCTGGACATCCCCAAATCACGATTGTCGCGCCGCATCTCGCAGTTGGAGGAAAAGCTGGGCGTGCGGCTCCTGCAGCGCACGACGCGGCGGCTGCGCCTGACAACGGCCGGCGAGCGCTATCTGCGCTATTGCCAGGAGATGACCGCGTCGGCGCGAGCGGCTGAAGACGCGATGCGGCAACTGCAATCCGAGCCTTCGGGGCCGGTGGTGATCAGTTGCCCGGTATCGCTGGCCCAGCAGATCCTGGCACCACTGCTGCCCGAATTCCTGGACACCTGGCCTGCCGTTTCGGTGCAGGTGCTGGTGACCAACCGTCGGGTCGATCTGATACGCGAAGGCGTGGATCTGGCCTTGCGGGTACGAACGCGCCTGGACACGGATGCCGAGCTGGTGGTGCGGCGCTTCGGCACAGCCATGAGTACGCTGGTCGCCAGCCCGGCCTACCTACAACGCCACGGCACACCGGAAACACCGCAGGATCTGGTGAATCACATCACGCTTAGCTTCAATGAGCCGCAGCCCGAGGCGCACTGGACCTTGCGCAATCTGCAAAGCGAAGAGGTGGAGGTGGTGGTACGTCCGCAGCTATCCTGCAACGATTTCATCATGCTCACGCATGCGGCCGTACGCGGCCGCGGTGTGGTGCTGCTGCCCGATGAAGCAGTACGCGAAGAAATGCGGCGCGGCCAACTGGTGAGGGTGCTGCCGGAGTGGAGATCACCGGAAGGAATACTGCACTGCATCTACCCCTCGAGACGGGGCATGATGCCGGCGGTGCGGGCGCTGCTGGATTTCCTTTCGGAACGTCTGCCTACCGCCTACCACCATCTGGACATGCCGCCCCAAGAGCGGGCGGCATAACCCGTAGCAGGGCCTGGCCTTAGACCGCCGGGGCCGAGGCAGCCTTGCGCTCGCGCAAAGCCTTGCGCGCAAAGGCACCAATCTGCAAAAACAGCAGCAGCGCGCAGGCAGCGATAAACCAGGCACTGATGGGGCGCTCGATAAAGGTGCCCAGATTGCCGCGCGACAACAGCAGAGCGCGGCGGAAGTTTTCCTCGACCATGGGTCCCAGCACGAAGCCCAGCAGAATCGGGGCGACCGAGAACTCCAGCACCATGAAGATGGCGCCGATGATGCCGAAAGCCAGCACTTCCCAGGTCTGGAAGAGGTTGTTCTGCGTACTGAACACGCCCACCGCAATGAAGAACAATGCCGACGGGAACAAGTAGCGGTAGGGCACCTGCAGCATCTTTACCCATACGCCGATCAGCGGCACATTAAGGATCACAAGCAGCACATTGCCCACCCAGAAGCTGGCGATCAGCCCCCAGAAGATGTCCGGATGTTCGGTGATCAGTTGCGGGCCGGGCTGGATGCCCTGGATCAGCAAGGCACCCAGGATCAACGCCATCACTGCGTCGCCGGGAATGCCCAGGCTCATCGTGGGAATGAAGTCGACCTGCGTCTTGGAGTGCGATGAGGCCTCGGGCGAAGCCACGCCGGCGATCATGCCGGTGCCGAATTTCTCGGGCGTCTTGGATATCTTGCGCTCAAGCGCGTAGGCGATGAAGGTGGTGATGGTGGGACCGGTGCCAGGCATGGCGCCGAAAATGGTGCCAATGGCGGTACCGCGCACCATGGGCATGAAGGCCTCCTTCATCTCGGGCCAACTGGGCCACATGTCGCGCATGCGCAGCTTGGTGGAGCCGCTGTTGACGGACGACATGCGATTGGCGCTCATCAGGAAGTCGGCCACACCGAACAGGCCCATGGCCACCGCCACCAACTCCAAGCCGTCGGACATGTCGACCAGGCCAAAGGAAAAGCGGATCTGCCCGGTGTTGACGTCGGTGCCGGCTACGCCGCAAAGCAGGCCGAACAAGGTCATGGCCACACCCTTGAGCGGCGAGCCGCGCGACATGGTCGCACCAGCCAGCAGGCCCAGCAACATGATGGAGAAGATCTCGGCGGGACCGAACTTAAATGCGATCTCGACCAGCAGCGGCGAGCAGAAGATCATGACAATGATGCCGACCGACGCCGCGAAGAACGAGCAGATCATGGTGATGCCCAGCGCCGTGCCACCTCTGCCCTGGCGGGTCATCGGGTAGCCGTCGAGGCAGGTTACGGCGTGCGGTGGATGCGACGGCAGGTTCAGCAAGATCGCGCCGATGGCGCCGCCGTACATGGACCCGTAGAAAATGCCGGCCAGCATAAGCAGGGCAGGCGTATGGTGCATGACGTAGGTGAGCGGCAGCAGGATGGAAATCGCCGACAGCGCGCCCATGCCCGGCAGCACGCCGATCAGGTTGCCGACCAGCACGCCGAAAACCGTCCACATCAGATTGTGGGGTTCGAGGGCAACCCCGAACCCGAACATCAGATCGTGCAAGGATTTTTCAATCATGGCTCAGCCTCCCCACTGAAACAGGGGAAGCTGCAACTGCAGCGCCCACTCGAATATGACCGCCGCCACCAAGCACATGAGGACGGACAGAATAAAGACTTGCTTGAAGGTATTGGTGCGATCGCCGAAACCCGAAATGAAGACGATGGCGAACGTGGCGGGAATCAAGCCGCCGTAATGGCCGAACAGGATGAAGGCCACGATGCCGAGAATGATGCAGGCGGCGGCGCGGAAATCGGGAAGACTGGTTGGATGGGCATGCTCGCTCGCTTCCTGCTTGGGCTTGTCGCCACGCGCCGACAGTGCGATCAGCAGGCCGGTGACGATCATCAGGACGCCTACCGCCGCCGGGAAATAGCCGGGTCCCATCTGCGACAGGCTACCGATGTGGTACCCCATGGCGGCATAGACCGTGGATAGGCCTATCGCCGCGATCAGGGCCCCTCCGAAGTAGTCTTTTTTGAACTTCGCTTGCTGCATATAGTCTCCTCGCGACGACTCGCGGGTGTTGTGGTTGTGCGCTTTGTCCGGTCAGGGTCGGCGTATCCCGTCCAGACTGCTTTGAAAGGGCATGAGGCCAAACTTCTTATTTTCTTTCAAACGAGTGAATTTTGTCTGAAATTAAGGACAATCCCTTAGTCATACTGTCGTTTTTCTGACTAATTTCTGTCGTTTTTCTGACTAAAGCCTCTGCGCGAGGCCGATACATTACCGCAGACTAAACCTGGCTGCTCATCTGTTGGCCTCGCCGGATGACGTGCGGCAGGCTCATGCCGTGCTTGTCCGGTGGGCGCAGATCAGCACGACCGCGTCGCACTCGTTGTCCGCCTGAGACGCCTGAGACTTTAGACCGCGCGCGTCGGCCCGGGTAATGCACCGCCCCTTCCTCAACCAGCAAGCTGCACATGATCATCCTCGGGACTGGAGGAAGGATCGATGGACTCTACCGAACGGACGCCATGCACGCGCTGTCTGAGATAGCGGGTTTCGTGGTGGCGGCGAAACAGGATGGCCGACAGTTCGTTCAGCGCCCGGGTATAGACATCGCGCTTGAACTCGATGACGGCATCGAGCGGCACCCAATAATGGTTCCAGCGCCAGGCGTCGAACTCGGGATGCGACGAGGCGCGCAGACAGACGTCGCAGTCACGGCCGACCAGACGCAACAGGAACCAGATCTGCTTCTGGCCTTTGTAATGCCCGCGCCATTCGCGCCGGACGAAATGATCAGGAACCTCATAGCGCAGCCAATCGCGCGTGCGCCCCAGGATGCGGACATGCTCCGGCTTGAGGCCGACTTCCTCGTGGAGTTCGCGATACATGGCCTGCACGGGACTTTCGCCATGCTTGATACCACCCTGCGGAAACTGCCAGGCATGTTCCCGTATGCGCTTGCCCCAGAAAACCTCGTTTTTGCCGTTGACGAGAATGATTCCGACATTGGGGCGGTAGCCTTCCCGGTCGAGCATGGGCCACCCCCAACTGAATTCAATACAATTACAGTCGATTTTATACGTATATCAACCCCGCCCCCACCTATGCGCGCCTCCCGATACCACCTGAATACCCTTAAAGAAGCCCCCGCCGAAGCAGAGGTGGCCAGCCATCAGCTGATGACTCGGGCAGGAATGATCCGCAAGCTCGCGGGCGGGGTTTATACCTACATGCCCCTGGGTCTGCGCGTTATCCGCAAGATCGAGAACATCGTGCGCGAGGAAATGAATGCCGCTGGCGCCATCGAGCTGCTGATGCCGATGGTCCAGCCGGCCGAGCTTTGGCAGGAATCGGGCCGCTGGGTGGAGTACGGCCCCGAACTGCTGCGCTTTAAGGACCGCCACGATCGCGACTTCGTGCTGCAGCCGACCTCGGAAGAGGTAATCACCGACATCGCCCGCAACGAGATTCACAGCTACCGCCAGCTACCGCTGAACTTCTATCATATCCAGACCAAGTTCCGTGACGAGCGCCGCCCCCGCTTCGGACTGATGCGCGGCCGCGAGTTCACCATGAAGGACGCCTACTCCTTCGACCGGGACGAGGCGGGTGCGCAGCGCAGCTACGACATCATGTACCTGGCCTATATGCGCATTTTTCAGCGCCTGGGCCTGCGATTCCGTGCCGTTGCCGCGGACACCGGCTCCATCGGGGGCTCCCGCAGCCACGAGTTCCAGGTCATCGCCGACACCGGCGAAGACCTGCTGGTCTACAACCCTGACTCCGACTACGCCGCCAACATCGAGCTGGCCGAGGCGGTCTGCCTGCTGCCCGAGCGCGCCGCCCCCGGCGAACCCCTGGCTGCCGTGCCCACGCCGGGCGCGGCCAAGTGCGAATCCGTAGCCGAGCTGCTGAACCTGCCCCTGGTGCGCACCGTCAAGTCCATCGTACTGGCGACCGACGGCGAGGATGGCGCGGTGCAGGTCTGGCTGCTGCTCCTGCGTGGCGACCATGAACTGAACGAGATCAAGGCCGGCAAGATCGAGGGCCTGACGGGCTTTCGCTTCGCGTCCGAGGCCGAAATCGTTGAGCATTTCGGCTGCAAGCCGGGTTATCTGGGTCCCATCGGGACGGCCAAACCCGTGCGCGTTATCGCAGACCGGACCGTGGCCAACATGGCCGACTTCATCTGCGGTGCCAATCAGGCCGACCTGCACTACCGCGGCGTGAACTGGGGACGCGACCTGCCCGAACCCGAGCGAGTCGCCGACCTGCGCAATGTGGTCGAGGGCGATCCCGCACCCGATGGCACCGGCCATCTGGCCATCCAGCGCGGCATCGAGGTGGGCCACGTGTTCTACCTGGGCACCAAATACTCCACCGCCCTGGGTGCCACCTTCCTGGACGATACCGGCAAACCCGCCACCCTTGAAATGGGCTGCTACGGCATCGGCGTCACCCGAATCGCAGGCGCGGCGATCGAACAGGGCCACGACAGCCGCGGCATCGTCTGGCCGCGCGCCATCGCGCCTTTCGAAGTGGTGATCTGCACGGTAGGCTGGGGCAAAAGTGAAACCGTACGCAACACCGCCACTGAACTCTATGAGGCCCTGCGCGGCCGTGGCGTGGACGTCATCCTGGACGACCGCGATGCCCGCCCGGGTGTCATGTTCGCCGAATGGGAGCTGATCGGCGTGCCGCTGCGCGTTACCATCGGCGAGCGCGGCCTGAAGGACGGCTTGATCGAGCTGCAGGCCCGATCTGAGACCGAAGCAAGCAAGATACCGACCGGAAACGCTCTGGAACAGACGATGGCCAGGCTCGAAACGCTGTAGCGCGATACGCGGTAATATTCGGGCCGGACGGCGCGCTCGCAGTCCTGACCAGCTTTTTGCCTATCGTGACTGATCTCACGCCCCCCTATGAATTCGTGTTCGACATCCGCGTCTATTACGAAGACACGGATGCCGGCGGCGTGGTCTTTTATGCCAACTACCTGAAGTTCTTCGAGCGGGCCCGCACGGAGTGGCTGCGGGCGTTGGGCTTTAACCAGTCCGACCTGGCCGACCGGCTCAAGCGCGTCTTCATGGTCGCAGGCCTGGACATGGATTACCGCAAACCGGCCCGCCTGGACGACCTGCTGACCATACGCAGCCGGGTGACCCGGCTGGGCCGGGCCTCAATACATTTTGCGCAGCGCGCGGAGCGCCAGGGTGAACTTCTCGCCGAAGGCAATATCCAAGTCTGCTGCGTCGACGCCCTTCAACTGCGCCCCGCGGGACTTCCCGCCGACGTACGCGCTTCATTGCAATCGACCCAGGAATAATCCATGCAAGCTTCCAACGACATGTCGTTGCTCTCGCTGATCAGCCATGCCAGCTTTCCCGTGCAGCTCATCATGCTGCTATTGCTGGCCATATCCGTCATCTCCTGGACCTACATTTTCGCCAAGCGCATGGCGGTCACGCGCGCGAACAAGCAGACGCTGCGCTTCGAGGACGACTTCTGGTCGGGTGGCGACCTGGCCATGCTGCAGCAGGCCGTGTCCAGCCGCCGTGACGAACAGGGCGCCCTGGCCCGCATTTTCGATGCCGGCATGACCGAATTCCTGAAGTCGCGCCGCAGCGCGCCGGCCGGCGACATCAACACCGCGCTGGACGGCCCGCGCCGCGCGATGCGCGCCTCGTATCAGCGCGAAATGGACGCGCTGGAATCGCACCTGAACTTCCTGGCCTCGGCCGGCTCGGTGAGCCCCTATATCGGCCTGCTGGGCACCGTGTGGGGCATCATGCACGCCTTCATCGGACTGTCCAGCATGCAGCAGGCCACGCTGGCCTCGGTGGCGCCCGGCATTGCCGAAGCGCTAGTCACGACCGCCATCGGCCTGTTTGCCGCCATCCCCGCCGTGGTGGCCTACAACCGCTATACCAACGATATAGATCGGCTGTCGATCCGCTTTGACAGCTTCATCGACGAGTTCCTGAACATTCTGCAACGGCAGGTGCGCTAATGCCTTCCGCACGCTCTGGGGGCCGGCACGGCCGGCGCATGAAGTCCGAGATCAACGTCGTGCCGTACATCGACGTAATGCTGGTGCTGCTGATCATCTTCATGGTCACCGCGCCGCTCATCACGCCCGGACAGATCCAACTGCCATCCGTGGGCCAGGCATCCGAGGTACCGGTCAAACCGCTGGAAGTGCAGATCAAGTCCAACGGTGACATTTCTCTGCGCCTGCGCGAGCCCGGCGCCTCGTACGTTCGCATCGCCCGCCCCGAACTCGTGGACCAGGTTCGGTCGCGCATCACAGCCGATACGCCTGTGGTCATCGCCGCGGACGGCAAGGTTCCCTACGAATCGGTGGTGAAGGTCATGGACGAGCTGCGCAGCAACGGCATCAACAAGCTGGGCCTGCTGGTCGACCAGAGCAACAATAGCGGCAAGGCCGCCAGCGCCACGGCGCCGCAGAAACGCTGATCCGGGATCAAGCCCGAATGAAACGCCCCCCCTCTTCCGCGCGCGAGACGACGCCCGACACCGCCACCAAGGACCGGCGCAAGGCCCTGGGCCTGGCCATCCTGGTGCACGTGCTGCTGCTGCTCGTTCTGATCGTGGGGCTGCATTGGCATTCCGAAGCGCCCCCGGGGCCCGTACAAGTGCAGCTGTGGGCCAAGGGCGACAATCCCAACGCCACGCCACCGAAACCGCAGCCTCAGCCATTGCCGCAACCGCAACCCAAGCCGCAGCCGCCCCAGCCGGTTACCCCGCCACCGCCACCGCCCGCCCCGCCCAAGCCGCAGGTCGATCCCGACATTGCGCTGGAGCAGGCGAAGAAAAAGCAACAGGAAGAGCAGGCCAAGCAGGAGGCGGCCGCACAAGCAGCCAAGCAGGCTGCCGCCAAGGCCGCGGCCGAACAAAAAGCCAAGGACGATGCTGCCAAGAAGGCGGCTGAGGACAAGGCCGCTGCCGCGCAAAAGGCCAAGGACGACGCGGCCAAGGCAGCCGCTGTGGCGGCGGCGCAAAAGGCTGCCGCAGAAGCTGCCGCGCAAGCCGCGGCGCAACAGGCTGCCGCAGAAAAAGCGGCTGCCGAGAAAGCCGCCGAAGAACAGAAGGCCACGGCAGAAGCCGCTAAGAAGGCGGCCGCCGCTGCAGCTGCGGCCAAGAAGGCTGCCGCGGATAAGGCCCTCAAGGATTCGTTCAAAAACGCGATCCTGGGCAACGCCGGCATCGCCACCGGGAAGGCCGACCACAACCAGACCGGCGGCGGCGGCGGAACCGACGGTGGCTATGGTGCGAAGGTGCGCGCCTGTGTTCAGCCCGGCGTAACCTATGCTTCGCCGCCGCAGAGCAGCACCAACCCCAGGGCGCAATTCCGGGTACAGTTGTCACGTACCGGCAAGGTTACCCAGGCCACCCTGACTCAGTCTTCAGGCATCCCCGCTTTCGACACCGCGGTCCAGCGAGGCATCCTGGCCTGCGACCCTTTCCCCAAGCCCTCGATCGGACCTTATCCGTCGTCGATCGATATCGGCTATGACATGTATTGACTGAAGGAGATAGACGCATGACCTCCGTCTTCCGCGCCCCTATGCTCAGGACGCTACGTACGCTCGGCCTGGCACTCCTGCTGCCGGCGGCCCTGCTGGCCGCACAACCTGCGTGCGCACAACTGCAAGTCAACATCTCGGGGGTTGGAGCCACCCAGTACCCGATCGCCATTGCCGATTTCGCGGCCACCGACACCACGGGCCAGGCCATCGCCGACGTCATCCGCGCCGACCTGAACCGATCGGGCCAATTCCGGCTGATCGACGCCGCCGGCGCCAACCTCAACGTCGACAGCCCGATCTCGTACGACGACTGGCGTGGCCGCGGCGCAGACTACCTGGCCTACGGCAGCGTGAAGCAGGCGGCCGACGGTAGCTACCAGGTCAGCTACCGCCTGGGCGACGACGTCCAGAAGACGCAGCTGGACGGCGTGGCTTTCAACGGCACCGCGCAACAACTGCGCCGCGTGTCGCACCAGATCGCAGACCGCATTTACCAGAAGATCACCGGCGTGCGCGGCGTGTTCTCCACCCGTATTGCCTATGTGCTGAAACAGGGCAATACCTATGAACTGCAGGTGGCCGATGCCGACGGCCAGAATCCCCAGGTGGCACTGCGCTCGCGCCAGCCCATCATCTCGCCAGCCTGGTCGCCCGACGGCTCGCGCCTGGCCTATGTGAGCTTCCATACCGGCAAGCCCGTGGTCTATGTCCAGACCCTGGCCAGCAGCGCCCAGATTCCCGTGGCCAATTACAAGGGCAACAATAGCGCTCCGGCGTGGACGCCCGACGGCTCGCACCTGGCCGTAGCCCTGACGCGCGACGGCCTGTCGCAGATCTATATGGTATCGGCCAAAGGCGGTTCCAGCCTGCGCCGCCTGACCCGCTCGCCCGGCATCGATACCGAACCTTTCTTCATGCCGGATGGCAAGTCGTTCATCTTTACCAGCGACCGCAGCGGCGGCCCGCAGATATACCAGATGGGCCTGGACGGAGGCGATGCGCGCCGTCTGACGTTTACCGGCAATTACAATATCTCGCCCCGAATTTCCCCTGATGGATCGACGCTCCTGTACGTTGCAAGGCGCGACGGTTCGTTCCGTATCGCTACGTTAAACCTGGCCTCCGGTAACGAGACCTTGCTAACTGGCGGTCCCGACGATCAATCGCCAAGCTTTGCACCAAACGGCATGCAAGTGCTTTATGCTACTAAGCAAGGCGGGCGTAGTGTGCTGGCAGTCGTTTCGACCGATGGCCGCGTACATCAAACGCTGTCAGTCCTGAACGGGGAAATCCAGGAACCAACGTGGGGCCCCTTCACCCAATAACACGTGTGATCTTCTTTCTACTTAAGGAACCATCATGAAGTCGCGCATTGCCAAGAGCCTTTCCATTGCTGCCCTGACCGCCGCCCTGGCGGCCTGTAGCTCCGTCCCTCTCGATAAGAACGCCGGCGGTGCTAGCAACGGCAGCACCGGCGATGTCATGGACCCGTTCAACCCGAGCAGCGTGCTGTATCAGCAACGCTCGGTCTACTTCGGCTTTGACCAATACAACGTCGACGACCAGTACCGCAATCTGGTTTCCGAGCACGCCCACTACCTCGCAGCCCATCCCCAACAGCACGTCAAGATCGAAGGCAACACCGACGAACGCGGCGGCGCCGAGTACAACCTGGCCTTGGGCCAGCGTCGTGCCGAAGCCGTGGCCAAGCTGATGGAGCTGCAAGGCGTGAACAGCAGCCAGATCGAGACGATCAGCTTCGGCAAGGAAAAGCCCAAGGCTATGGGCCACACCGAAGCCGACTGGGCGCAAAACCGTCGCGCCGACATCGACTATCTGCGTTAAGCAAACGCGTGCCGGCCTGACCAAATCGGGCCGGTATTCTTGCTTTCGCAGGCCCACGTCGGGACCCTGTCCCGACGTTTTTTTTGTGGAAATAACACATGCGAAACCGTGCACTCACCCCGCGCCGACTGGCGCTGATCGCCAGCCTGACCTGCGCAGTCGTGGCAACGCCGGCAGCCCATGCGTTTGCCGACGACGATGCCCGTAGTGCCATTCTGCAATTGCGCCAACAGATCGAACAGGGCCAGCAGCAGCAAGTGCAGTTGTACAACCAGATTCAATCGCTGCAGGACCGCGTCGACAAGCTGACCGGGCAAGTCCAGGAGCTGCAGCATGTGCAGCAACAGCAACAGCAACAGACTCAGCAGCCTGGCGCCAATAACAGCACGCAAGGCACTACGCCCGGCCAACCAGGCCCGCTCGCCGATCCACAGGAAGCCGCTACTTACAACAGCGCCATCGATCTGTTCCGCAAGAGCGAGTACAAGAAAGCCGCCGATTCGCTGGCTGCCTTCGTTGCCCTCTACCCCAACAGCCAGATGGCGCCAGCGGCCCGCTTCTTCCAAGGCAGCAGCCGCTATGCCCTGAAGGACTACAAGGGCGCGATCTCGCTGCTCGATGGCGTGGTGCACGACTATCCCAACGATCCCCATGCGGCCGATGCCATGCTCGTGATCGCCGGCTGCCAGATCGAACTGAACAACCGTGCTGCCGCCAAGGCGACCATGCAACGATTGATCAGCCAGTATCCCAATACGCAGGCCGCCGCGTCGGCCAAGAGCCGCCTGAAGCTGCTGCAATAAACGCCCTGCGCTTTCATTGCGCAAGAACAAAAGGGCCGCGCACTGCGCGGCCCTTTTGCTTCGATCTAGGTGCTCAGGCCCGCCGCAATGCCACGTCGGCGACAGGTGCGCCCGTCATAGCCTCGAGTTGCTTGGGCGTGAGATTGAACACGGCATGCGGGTGGCCCGCCGCCGCCCACAGGCTGTCGTAGTTGAACAGGTCTTCATCGAGCAGCATCACCGGTTTGACGACATGGCCAATGGGACAGACGCCGCCGATTGCGTATCCTGTGGCTTCGCGCACGAAACGCGCGTCCGCCTTGCCCAACTCGCCCACGCGCGCGGCCACCTTGGCCTCGTCCACCCGATTGATGCCGCTGGCCACCACCAGCACCGGCGCGTTGTCCGACATGCGGCGAAAAATGATGGACTTGGCGATCTGCGCGACCTCGCAACCCAGGCCGGCAGCCGCCTCCGCCGAGGTGCGTCCGGTCTCTTCCAGCAGCACTACAGGACGGTCATGGCCCAAAGAGTGTAGTAAAACCGCAACACGTTGAGCGGATTCGGGCAAATTTTTTGAGTCAATGGACATGGCTGTGCGTAAAGAATTGCAAAGACTGGCTGACGAATTTCTGTCTGAATGGATACCAATGCGGGTCCGCCGAAACGAACCCGTGGCCGGGCGAGTGTAGCAAGCCTGACCCGTGAGGAAGGCCGCGAACGCGGCGCTAGAATCGTGGCCTTGCTCAACCCCGATTCCATCATGCGTTTTACACCTGACCTGCCAACCCAGCGCGTCCAGTTCGACGGCTATGCCACCACCTATGCCGAAGCCGGTTCGGGGGAGCCGGTGGTGCTGGTACATGGTTCGCTATGCGACTGGCGCTACTGGAAGCCGCAGCTGGCAGGGCTGGGCAAGCGCTACCGGGTTCTGGCGCCGTCGCTACGACGCTATTGGCCGGAACGCTGGGACGGCAGGGGCGAAGGGTTCTCGATCTCCGAGCACGCCGAGCAATTGCTGAATTTCGTAGTGCATGCCGTGGCGGGGCCGGTGCATCTGGTGGGCCACTCCCGCGGTGGACGCGTGGCGCTGGAGGCGGCACTGCGCAATCCGGGCCTGGTACGCAGCCTGACGCTGGCCGACCCCGGCCAGCCTTTGCCCGGCAATCACGACCCGCGCGGCGATTTTCGCCGGCAGGCGCGCGAGATGATCCGCGATGGCCAGACCGAGGAAGGCCTGGCGCTTTTCATCGACGCGGTGACCGGCCCCGACACATGGCGCCGCATGGTTCCCTGGTTTAAGGAAATGGTACGCGACAATGCCGGCACCTTGATCGGCCAGGCCGGCGAGGTCATTCCGCTGCCGGACCAGCTCGCATTGCGCGCGCTCCTGCCGCCCGTTCTGCTGGTGGGTGGCGCGCTGAGTCCTGCGCCCTTCCCCAGCGTGCTGGATTGGCTGGAAAGCGTACTGCCCGATCCGAAGCGCGTGTCGATCGCCCATGCCTCGCATGGGATGAGCCTGTCCAATACCAAGGCGTTCAATGCGGCGCTCGATGCGTTTTTGCAGTAGGCCGGGTATTTGCTTGGGAATGCGTTGTTGGGTTGTTTGAGTTCTTGAGCCGTTCGACGAGTCTGGGTGGGGGGCGTGAGGGCAGACCTGGTCGGCCGCCCCGTCCCCACCCCGGCGCGACCCGGCCGACGGATCAAGAACTCAAACGACTAAGACTTTTTCTGCGCAATCACCGCATCCGCCACCCCCCTGGGCGCTTCGGCGTAGTGTTTGAACTCCATGGTATAGGTGGCCCGCCCCTGCGTCAGCGAGCGCAGCGAAGTCGAGTAGCCGAACATCTCGGCCAGGGGCACCTCGGCGCGCACCAGCTTGCCACCACCGCCCGCGATGTCCTCCATACCCTGCACCATGCCACGCCGCGAAGACAGATCGCCCATGACAGAGCCGGTGTAGTCCTCGGGCGTCTCGACTTCAACGTGCATCATCGGCTCGAGCAGTACCGGCTTGGCGCGGCGCATGCCTTCCTTGAAAGCCATGCTGCCCGCCATGCGAAAGGCGTTCTCGTTGGAATCGACGTCGTGGTAGGAACCGAAAACCAGGGTGGCCTTGATGTCCACCACCGGATAGCCCGCCAGCACACCGGCGTTCAGGCTGTCGCGGATGCCGCGCTCGACCGCCGGGATGAACTCGCGCGGCACCACCCCGCCCTTGATGGCATCGACGAACTCAAAGCCTGTGCCGGGTTCCCGCGGTTCGATCTTGAGCACCGTGTGGCCATATTGGCCGCGCCCGCCCGACTGCTTGACGAATTTGCCTTCGACCTCGTCCACCGTCGCGCGTATGGTCTCGCGGTAGGCCACTTGCGGCTTGCCGACGTTGGCCTCAACGTGAAACTCACGCTTCATGCGATCGACCAGAATTTCGAGGTGCAGTTCGCCCATGCCGGAGATGATGGTCTGGCCGGATTCCTCGTCGGTGCGCACGCGGAACGACGGGTCTTCCTGCGCCAGGCGATTGAGCGCCACGCCCATTTTCTCCTGATCGGCCTTGGTCTTGGGCTCGACAGCCTGCGAGATGACCGGCTCGGGAAAGACCATGCGCTCGAGCACGATGACGTGCGTGGGATCGCTCAGCGTGTCGCCGGTGGTGACATCTTTCAAGCCCACGGCGGCCGCGATGTCGCCGGCGTAGACCTCGCTGATTTCCTGCCGCGAATTGGCATGCATCTGCAGGATGCGGCCCAGGCGCTCCTTCTTGTCCTTGATCGGGTTGAACAGCGTATCACCCGACTTGACCACGCCCGAATAGACGCGGAAGAACACCAACTGGCCGACGAAGGGGTCAGTCATGATCTTGAAGGCCAGTGCCGAGAAGGGCTCGGCATCGCCAGGGTGACGCTCGGCTTGCTTGTCGTCGAGGGTATGCCCCTTGATCGCGGGTACGTCCATCGGCGAAGGCAGGTAGTCGATGACGGCATCGAGCATCGCCTGCACGCCTTTGTTCTTGAAGGCGCTGCCGCACAGCATGGGCACGATCTCGTTGGCGATGGTGCGGCTGCGCAGGCCGGACTTGATCTCGTCCTCGGAGAGCGGCTCGCCCGACAGGTATTTTTCGAGCAGCGCGTCGTTGGCCTCGGCGGCTTTCTCGACCATCTTGTCATGCCATTCCTGCGCCTGGGCCTGCAGGTTCGCCGGAATGTCGCGATATTCGAAACGAACGCCCTGACTGTCGTCGTCCCAGATGACAGCCTTCATCTTGACCAGATCGATCACGCCTTCGAACGCGTCTTCCGCCCCCACGGGGATCTGTATCGGCACGGCATCGCCACGCAGGCGTTCGCCGATCTGGCGCTGCACGCGGAAAAAATCGGCGCCGATGCGGTCCATCTTGTTGACGAAGGCGATGCGCGGCACACCGTATTTATTGGCCTGGCGCCACACCGTCTCGGACTGCGGCTGCACGCCGCCCACGGAGTCGTAGACCATGCAGGCGCCGTCGAGCACGCGCATGGAGCGCTCGACCTCGATGGTGAAGTCCACGTGCCCCGGAGTGTCGATGATGTTGATGCGATGTTCGGGATAATTGCCCGCCATGCCGCGCCAGAATGCGGTAGTGGCCGCCGACGTGATGGTGATGCCGCGCTCCTGCTCCTGCTCCATCCAGTCCATCACCGCCGCGCCGTCATGCACCTCGCCTATTTTGTGGGTGATGCCCGTGTAGAAAAGGATACGCTCGGTCGTGGTGGTCTTGCCCGCGTCGATGTGGGCGGAGATACCGATATTGCGATAGCGCTCGATGGGTGTACGGCGAGTCATGACGATTCCCGGTGAAAGCGGATTGAATCATTGATGTTACTGCTGGCTGTCCATGCTCTGCTCGGCCGCAGTGAGGTCTTCGGGGGTATTGATATTGAGGAAGGCTCGGGGTGCGTTAGCACGGCGCGCATCAGCTCGGGGCGCGCCAGCCTGGCAAGCGTCGTCGAAGCCGACCTCGACGCCGCCTACGCGCGCCTGCCAGAGATCGACTTTGCGGTCGCCTGCCCGCAGATAGTCGTACAGATCGTCCGCGAGCGCGGTGCGCAGCGCCATGCAGACCGAATGCCGGCGCCCGCCCGCGCAAGCCACCGCCAGCGGCGCGCCCTGTGCCTGGGCAGCGCCGATCAGACGCGCAGCCAGATCGGGCGGCAGAAAGGGCGTATCGCATGGTGCCACCACCAGCCAGGGGCCGGACCAGGCCCGCAATCCCGCCGCAACGCCGGCCAGCGGACCGGACCAGGCATCGAAAGCCGGATCGTCGGGCAAAACCTTGCCGTACTGCTCATAGAAGGCCGCATTGCGATTGGCACTGATGAACAGAGACCGGACCTGCGGCGCAAGACGCCGCGCCACGAGGGCCACGAGCGGCTGGCCAGCGAGCACAAGCAGGCCCTTGTCGGCCTGCCGCATGCGGATGCCACGACCGCCCGCCAGGATCAGGCCGGCTGCGCTTTCGGCAAGAGTGTCAGCCACCGATGTAGCTCATTTCTATCTTGCGCGCGGCATCCGGAACGCCCTGGGCGCGGCGTTCGGAATAGTTGTCGTCGCGTTGCGACCAGATGCCGTCTATCAGGTCGGTCAGGCGCGCATCGTCGGCGCCGCCGCGCAAGGGTTCGCGCAGGTCGTACCCCGCGCTGGTGAACAAGCATAGAAAGAGCTTGCCTTCGGGCGACAGGCGCGCGCGCGTACACCCGCCGCAGAAGGCATGGGAAACGCTGGAGATGACGCCGATCTCGCCCGCGCCATCGCAATAGCGCCAGCGCTCGGCCACCCGGCCCATCGTTTCGTCGGTCAGGGCCTGCAGGGGAAACGCCGCGCCGATGCGTGACAGAACTTCGCGGGTGGGCACGACTTGAGCGAGATTCCAGCCATTGGTGCTGCCCACGTCCATGTACTCGATGAAGCGCAGCACGTGGCCCGTGCCGCGAAAACGCTGCGCCATGGGCAGGATCTGCCCATCGTTGAAACCGCGGCGCACCACCATATTGATCTTGATCGGCGCCAGCCCCGCCTGCGCCGCCGCATCCACGCCGCGCAACACATCGTCGGGCGTGAAGTCGCTGTCGCTCATGCGCGCGAACAAATCGGCGTCGAGCGCATCCAGGCTCACGGTGACGCGGCTCAGACCCGCGTCTTTGAGCGCGCGCGCCTTGCGCGCCAGCAGCACGCCATTGGTCGTGAGCGTGATGTCCAGCGGCTGGCCCTGCGGCGTGCGCAGCTCGGACAGCATGGCGACTAAGGATTCGAGGTTCTTGCGCAGCAAGGGTTCGCCGCCCGTCAGGCGGATCTTCTCCACGCCCAATTGCGCAAATATACCGGCCAGGCGCGTGATTTCCTCGAACGAGAGCAGCGCCGAATGGGGCATGAAGGCATAGCTGCTGTCGAACACCTCCCGCGGCATGCAATAGTTGCAACGGAAGTTGCAGCGATCGGTGACCGAGATGCGCAGATCGCGCAAGGGCCTGGCCCGAAGATCCGCCAAGGACTCGCCGGGCCGCCGCGCGCGGATCGAAGCGCCGCGCGGCCCAGGCAGCGCGGCGCGGCCATCGGAGAGAAAAAACACTTTGCTCATGGAAATGCCTCTTTCAAGGTCATCGTCTGGCCTACGTCGACTATCTCGTAGCCCGGCAGCAGATCGAGCTCGCCGATATAGGCCGGACTACGTATGACGGCCAGCAGTTCGCGCATGGCCGGCGTATCCATGTCGGCCTTGCGCACGGCAAAGAAATAGCGCTCGCGCGCGAGCAAAATGAACTGCAGGCCGAAGCGCTGCGCGGCGGTTTCAACACCCACTCCGGTGTCGGCCATGCCGCTGGCGATATGCGCGGCGATGGCCATGTGGGTGAACTCGCTGGTATCGTAGCCTTGCACCTGACCGGTGGACAGACCCGCACGTTCGAGCATGACCGTGATCAGATGGCGCGTGCTGGAACCGATCTGGCGGTTGACAAAGCGCACGTCGGGCCGCGCGAGATCGGCGATGCCGGTAATGCACTTGGGATTGCCGGGCTGCACGAAAAGGCCGGTGCTGCGCACCGCCAGATGGATCAATATGTGTTCGTCGGCGTTCAGCCAGGGGCGATAGTCTTCGAGTATGGCCGCCTCGAATTCGCCGCAGGGCACCTGAAAACCCGCCAGATCGCACTCGCTGCGCTTGAGCGAAGCCAGGGCCTCGACGGCGGTCCGATAGCGCAATTCCAGACCCGGGCCATTGCTGCTCACATGCCGCATCATGGCCTCGACCGCGAAACCGTGGCTGGCATGCAGCCGCAGATGCGGCGCGGCGCGCGGCAACAGACGTTCGAGTTCTTCCTGCAATTCGGAGGCCATGCTTTCGAGCGTGGGCGCCAGACGCGCCTCGATGCGCCGGTTGGCCCACAGCAGGCGCTGGGCGAATTCGGACAACTGTGTGCCTTGGCGCCGCCGCGTAATGAGCAGCGGCGTACCGAAAACGCTCTCGAACCGCCGCAGCACACCCCAGGCATGCCGGTAGGACAAGCCACAGGCCCGACAGGCGCCGGCAATGTGACCGGTGGTATCGATGGCCGACAGCAAGGACAGGACGCTGCCCAAAGACAGGTCTTGTTCGTTTTGCGCACCGTCCAGCGACCATTGCGGGCGCAGATTCAACTGGAACTTATATGTCATTTATTTCTTATTGAGTGCGAAAAAGAAGCAGATTAAGGTGTGAGAATAAACACAACCTGTAATATTAATATGTTGTTTCTACCATATTAATTCGCTTCAGGCATCCCAATGAAAAGCCGCAAGCCCCCACTTTCAAGCGGCCCCGGTTCAGGAGACCCGACGATGCATGACCGAACCGTCGTCAACGACATCGTGACCCGCCTGCGCGATAAGCCCGGCGCACTGCTGCCGATTCTGCACGCGGTTCAGCACGAATTGGGCCATATCCCGCCCGATGCCGTGCCCGAAATCGCCGCAGCGCTAAACCTGTCGCGCGCCGAAGTCCATGGCGTGATCACTTTTTATCCACATTTTCGCAGCGAACCCGGCGCGCGCCACACGCTGGAAGTCTGCCGCGCGGAATCCTGCCAGGCCATGGGCGCAGAAGCCCTGGCCGGCCACGCCCGCGCGCGCCTGGGCTGCGACTTTCATGCCGTCAGTGCCGACGGCGCCTTCGCGCTCGAGCCGGTGTACTGCCTGGGCCTGTGCGCGCAGTCGCCCGCCGTGATGCTCGACGGCCAGCCTCACGCGCGCGTTACCGCGGCCCGGCTGGACCGCCTGCTCGAGGCGGCGCGCACGGCGCCTGCCCAAGACGAGGCCCGCTCATGAACACTGCCGTAAAGATTTATGTGCCGCGCGATGCCGCCGCGCTGGCCGTGGACGCCGACGCAGTGGCCCAGGCTATCGCGCGCGAAGCGCAAAAACGCGGCCTGGACATTACCTTGGTGCGCAATGGTTCGCGCGGGCTGTTGTGGCTCGAACCCTTGGTCGAGATTGCCGCAACACAAGGCCGCGTGGCCTACGGCCCGGTTCGGCCCGAGGACGTGCCCGGTCTTTTCGATGCCGGCTGGCTGCAGGGCGACGCGCATGCGCTGTGTCATGGACTGACCGAAGACATTGCTTATCTCAAGGACCAGGAACGCCTGACTTTTGCCCGCGTGGGCATCACCGATCCTTTGTCGCTGGAGGACTACGCAGCCCATGGTGGTTTGAAGGGCATACAGCGCGCGCTGGCGATCACGCCCGCGCAGATCGTCGACGAAGTATTGAACTCGGGCCTGCGCGGCCGCGGCGGCGCGGCCTTTCCCACGGGCATCAAGTGGAAGACCGTGCTGGCCGCCAACGCGGCGCAGAAGTACGTGGTGTGCAACGCCGACGAGGGCGATTCGGGCACGTTCGCCGACCGCATGCTGATGGAGGGCGACCCCTATGTGCTGATCGAGGGCATGGCGATCTGCGGCCTGGCCGTGGGCGCCACGCAGGGCTACATCTATGTGCGCTCGGAATACCCGCACGCCATTGCCGCGCTCGAGCAGGCCATCGTCCGCGCACGGCAGGCGGGCTGGCTGGGGGCGGACATCCACGGCAGCGGCAGGACCTTCGAACTGGAAGTGCGCAAAGGCGCCGGCGCCTATATTTGCGGCGAGGAGACCTCGCTGCTGGAAAGCCTGGAAGGCAAGCGCGGCGTGGTGCGCGCCAAGCCGCCGCTGCCCGCCATACAGGGCCTGTTCGGGCAGCCCACCGTCATCAACAATGTGATCTCCCTGGCGTCGGTACCCATCATCCTGGCGCGCGGCGCGCACTACTACCGCGACTATGGTGTCGGCCGCTCACACGGCACCCTGCCCTTCCAGCTGGCCGGCAATCTCAAGCAGGGTGGCCTGGTCGAGAAGGCATTTGGCCTTACGCTGCGCGAACTGCTCTACGGCTTCGGCGGTGGCTCCGCCTCGGGCCGGCCGCTGCGCGCGGTGCAGGTGGGCGGGCCGCTGGGGGCCTACCTGCCCGAATCGCAATGGGACGTGCCGCTCGACTATGAAGCTTATGTGGGCATTTCGGCCATGATCGGCCACGGCGGCCTGGTGGCATTCGACGATACCGTGAACATGGCGCGCATGGCGCGCTATGCCATGGAGTTCTGCGCGGTCGAATCGTGCGGCAAGTGCACGCCCTGCCGTATCGGTTCCACGCGCGGCGTCGAGACCATCGACAAGATCATCGCCGACGGCCCGCAGCGCGAACAGCATGTGCAGTTGCTGCGGGATCTGTGCGACACCATGCTGGCAGGCTCGCTGTGCGCGTTGGGCGGAATGGCGCCCTACCCGGTGCTGTCTGCGCTGAACCATTACCCCGAAGATTTCGGCGTTGCCGCTTCATGCAACGCGGCGCCCGCCGCATAATCGCGCCCCCCAAGGAGACACCCTCATGTTGGAAACCGTCGTCAAGCGCGACCGCGACCTGGGCACCCCGGCACGCGTCTCGCAGCAACGCGTCACCCTGACTATAGACGGGCAGACCATCTCGGTGCCCGAAGGCACCTCGGTCATGCGCGCCGCGGCCGAGGCAGGCATCAACATTCCCAAACTGTGCGCCACCGACAGCCTGGAAGCCTTCGGCTCGTGCCGGCTGTGCCTGGTGCAGATCGAGGGTCGGCGCGGCTATCCCGCCTCGTGCACCACCCCTGTCGAAAACGGCATGGTGGTACGCACGGAAACGCCCAAGCTGCACGAGCTGCGCCGCGGCGTGATGGAACTCTACATTTCCGACCACCCGCTGGACTGCCTGACCTGCCCGGCCAACGGCGACTGCGAGCTGCAGGACATGGCCGGCGTGGTGGGTCTGCGCAATGTGCGCTACGGCTACGATGGCGCCAACCACCTGCAGGATGCCAAGGACGAATCCAACCCCTACTTCAGCTACGACCCATCCAAGTGCATCGTCTGCAACCGCTGCGTGCGGGCCTGCGAAGAGACCCAGGGCACCTACGCCCTGACGATCTCGGGCAAGGGCTTCGATTCGCGCGTGGCGGCCGGCCAGAGCGAGCCTTTCCTGGACAGCGAGTGCGTATCCTGCGGCGCCTGCGTGCAGGCCTGCCCCACCTCGACCCTGCAGGAAAAGACCGTCATCATGATGGGCCAGGCCGAGCATTCGGTGGTGACCACCTGCGCCTATTGCGGCGTGGGCTGCGGTTTCAAGGCCGAGATGAAGGGCGAGGAAGTGGTGCGCATGGTGCCGTGGAAAGACGGCCAGGCCAATCGCGGCCACTCCTGCGTAAAGGGGCGCTTTGCCTGGGGCTACACCACGCACAAGGACCGCGTGCTCAAACCCATGATACGCAAGCGCATCACCGATCCCTGGCAGGAAGTCTCTTGGGAGGCGGCGATCAGCCATGCGGCTTCGGAATTTCGTCGCATCCAGGCCACGCATGGGCGCGATGCGGTGGGCGGCATCACCTCATCGCGCTGCACAAACGAGGAGACCTGGCTGGTGCAGAAACTGGTGCGCGCCGCCTTCGGCACCAACAACGTCGACACCTGCGCGCGTGTCTGCCACTCCCCAACCGGCTACGGGCTGAAGCAGACCATGGGCGAATCGGCCGGCACACAGACCTTCGACTCGGTCATGCATACCGACGTGGTGATCGTCATGGGCGCCAACCCCAGCAGCGGCCACCCGGTATTCGCCTCGCGCCTGAAGCGGCGCCTGCGCCAGGGTGCGAAGCTGATCGTGATCGACCCACGACGCATCGAACTGGTCGACGCGCCGCATGTCAAGGCCGACTACCACCTGCCGCTGCGCCCCGGCACCAACACCGCGCTGCTGTCGTCGATGGCGCACGTGATCGTCACCGAAGGACTGGTGGACGAGGCTTTCGTGGCCGAGCGCTGCGAGGCCAAGTCATTTCGCGAATGGCGCGAGTTCGCTGCGCGCCCCGAGAATTCGCCCGAAGCCATGGAAGCGATCACCGGCGTGCCGGCCCGGGATGTGCGCGGGGCCGCGCGTTTGTATGCCACCGGGGGCAACGGCTCGATCTACTACGGCCTGGGTGTGACCGAGCACAGCCAAGGCTCCACCACCGTGATGGCCATCGCCAACCTGGCCATGGCTACCGGCAACATCGGCCGTGAAGGCGTGGGCGTGAACCCGCTGCGCGGCCAGAACAATGTGCAGGGTTCGTGCGACATGGGATCGTTCCCGCACGAACTGCCGGGCTACCGGCACGTGTCCGACGATGCGGCGCGCGCGCAGTTCGAGGCCGACTGGGGCGTGGTCCTGCAGCCCGAGCCGGGCCTGCGCCTGCCCAATATGTTCGACGCAGCCATGGCTGGCAGTTTCAAGGGACTGTACTGCCAGGGCGAGGACATCGTGCAGTCCGACCCCGATACGCAACACGTGGCTGCCGCGCTGTCAGCCATGGAATGCATCGTGGTGCAGGACCTGTTCCTGACCGAGACTGCCAAGTACGCCCACGTCTTCCTGCCCGGCTCGTCCTTCCTGGAGAAGGACGGCACGTTCACCAACGCCGAGCGCCGCATTTCGCGCGTGCGCAAGGTCATGGCGCCGCGCAGCGGCATGGCCGACTGGGAAATCACCATAGCCCTGTCCAACGCGCTGGGCTATTGCATGCACTATCGCGATCCCGGCGAGATCATGGATGAAATCGCGCGGCTCACGCCCACCTTCGCCGGCGTCTCGTACGAAAAGATCGATCGCCTGGGCAGCCTGCAATGGCCGTGCACGGACGAAGCGCCCGAGGGCACGCCCACCATGCACATCGACGAGTTCGTGCGCGGCAAGGGCCGCTTCATGATCACCCGCTACGTGCCCTCCGATGAGCGCAGCACCCGCCGTTTCCCGTTGCTGCTGACCACCGGGCGCATCCTGTCGCAATACAACGTGGGGGCACAGACGCGACGCACCGCCAACGTGGCCTGGCACAGCGAGGACGTCCTCGAGATCCACCCGCAGGACGCCGAGGATCGCGGCGTGATCGAGGGCGACTGGGTGGGCATCGCCAGCCGGGCGGGCCAGACCGTCCTGCGTGCCACCCTGACCACGCGCGTGCAGCCTGGCGTGGTCTACACCACCTTCCACTTCCCGGAATCGGGTGCCAATGTCGTGACGACGGACAATTCGGATTGGGCAACGAACTGTCCCGAATACAAAGTGACGGCGGTGCAGGTGACCCGCGTGACGCAGCCTTCGGAATGGCAACGGCAGTGGTCGCGCTTCGAGGACATCCAGCAGAAACTGCTGAACGAACGCAGTCGCGAGAATGCGTCCGCCATTGCAGGGAAATAGCCTTCGCCCGGTCACGCCATGTCCCAATCCCCCCTGTCCGATTCGAGCGAAGAACTCGTGCACGCCGACCACCACCGGCTGCGGGTTCTCCGGGTGCGCGAGGGTCGCATCGAGGCGGCCGAGCTAAACGACTGCGTGGCCGAGGAAACGCCGATTGCGCTGGAATACAACGGCATCAGCCACGCCACTATGCTGGCCACGCCCTCTGATCTGGAAGATTTCGCGCTGGGTTTCTCGCTTACCGAAGGTATCGTCGATGGCGTGTCCGATGTGCGAGGTATGGACCTTCGCCAGGAATGCAACGGCATCGTGGTGGAATTGGAGATCTCCAGCGCCTGCGCGGCGCGCCTGCGCGAACGGCGCCGCGCCATGGCTGGCCGCACCGGCTGCGGCCTATGCGGGGTGGAAACCCTCTGCGAAGTGCTGCGGCCCGTGCCGGCCGTGGCTGGCGGCCAGACCGTGCGCATAGGCGCGGTGCTGCAGGCCATGCGCGGCATGCGTGCGCGCCAGAGCCTGCACGACATCACCGGCGCAACCCATGCCGCGGGCTGGGCCGATGGACACGGCAAGGTAGCGCTGGTGCGCGAGGATGTCGGCCGCCACAATGCGCTCGACAAACTGGTCGGGGCGCTGGCACGCGCAGGGCTGAACGCGACGCCAGGCATGATGCTGGTTTCCAGCCGTGCCAGTTTCGAAATGGTGCAGAAAGCCGCCATGGCCGGCGTCGGCGTGCTGGCCGCCGTGTCCGCCCCCACCGCGCTGGCGGTCAGCGTGGCACAGCGAGCCAATGTCGCGCTATTGGGTTTTCTGCGCCAGGACGACGCGACGATTTATACCCACCCAGAACGCATACTGCCCTGACTTGATCTGGATTTGTTCATGGATATCAGCAATTTGATCCGTATGGCCAACCGTATCGGCGACTTCTTCGAAGCCATGCCCGACAGGGAAGAAGCCGTCGAAGGCATCGCCAATCACATCCAGAAATTCTGGGAGCCGCGTATGCGCAGCGAGTTGCTGAGTTTTCTCGAAGCGCATTCTGATGGCCGCATTGGCGAACACCAATTGCATCCGTTAGTGCTGGAAACAGTGCTCACGCAACGGGAGCGATTGACGCCAGCCAAGGCCTAAGGGTTTGTTTAGACCATTACTCCGCAAACTTCTGGCCAGCGCCACGGCGAGCACGCCCAAATCCAGGCGTGAGGAGCGCGTCAAGGACCCGCAATCACACCCGCTTGCACCAGCGCATCGGCGATGCCGATGAACCCGGCCACCGAGACCTCCTCCGCCCGTGCCGTAGGCGCGATTCCCAAGGTTTCCCACGGTATGTGAGCGACCCAATCGGCAAGCACCCGGCGCAGCATCTTGCGCCGCTGCGAGAAGGCCCGCGCCACCACCTGCTCGAAGGCCGCCTCGCTGCGGGGCCGAGGACGGTCTTCGCCCAACGGCATCATGCGCACCACAGCCGACACCACCTTGGGCGGGGGATCGAAAGCCTCGGGAGGAACGTCGAACAGCTTGGCCATACGGTAGCGCGACTGCAGCATCACCGACAGGCGGCTGTAGTCCGCCCCCCCGGGCAGGGCCACCATGCGGTCTATGACCTCGCGCTGCAGCATGAAATGCTGATCGCGTACCTGACCGGCCGAGGCCATCAGGTGAAAAAGCAGCGGGCTGGAGATGTTGTAGGGCAGATTGCCTACGACCCGCAATCCCGGGCCGAATGCGGCAAAGTCGACCGCGAGGGCATCGGCCTCGATGACTTCGAGCTGCTCCGACGGATACTGCTTGCGCAGCCGCGCCGCGAGATCGCGATCGATCTCGACCACGGTCAGGCGCGACAGATGGTCCAGCAGCGGTCGGGTCAGCGCGGACAGGCCCGGCCCGATTTCGACGACGCGGTCACCGGCGGCAGGAGCGACTGCCCGCACGATGCTGTCCACCACGCTCGGGTCGGTCAGGAAGTTCTGGCCGAAGCGCTTGCGGGCCTGATGCTGGGCCATGGCTTGCTTACTGCTGGTAGCGCTGCTTGAGTTCTTGCGCCCTTTCCAGGCGATTGTCGATGTAGGTCTGGGCCTGGACCTGATCCATGTAGTCCTCGAATGCCGGCCCGGCCTGGCGTTCCATCAGGATCTGGCGCGCACGGTTGCGGCGGACCTCTTGCGTGGCGTCGTGCTGGCGGCGTGCGATCACCTGGATCAAGTGCCAGCCGAAAGGCGAGGCGATCGGCTCGCTGATCTGGCCGGGCTTGAGCTTGTCCATGGCCTGCTCGAAAGCGGGCACGGTCTGGCCCGGGCTGAGCCAACCCAGATCGCCGCCCTCCGAAGCGCTGCTGTCCTGCGAATACTGGCGGGCCATTTCCCCGAACGTGGCCTGGCCCGAGACGATGCGCTGGCGGATTTCCTCGAGCTTCTGGCGCGCCTCGGCATCGGTCATGACGGCCGAAGTCTTGATCAGGATGTGGCGTGCGTGCGTCTGGGTGATCTCGATGGTTCCCGGCGCGGCAGACGGAATCGAATCGAGCTGCTGGATGCCGGGCGGCACCTGCTGCTGCTGTCGGACCGGCGCGGCCACGCGCTCCATTGCACGGGCGGTCACCTTGATGATGTGAAAACCGTTGGCGGCACGCAGCACGCCGGTGACCTGGCCGGGCATCAAATTGCGCACGGCGCTCACGAACAAATCAGGCCAGCCCTCCAACGGACGCACGCCCAACTGGCCGCCCTGCAGGGCATTGGGTCCATCGGAATTGGCGGCAGCCAGGCCGGCGAAATCCGCCCCCTTGCGTAGGCGCGCGAGCAGACCTTCGGCCTTCTGGCGCAGGCTCGCGACCGTTTCAGGTGAGGCGCCATCGGGGACGTGGATCAGGATATCGGACAGCGCGATCGGACCATTGGCCACGATCTTGACCTGCGGCTGGGCGGGCGCGGGGGCAGCCTCGGGGACAGCAGGGGCGGGAACCACCGCCTTGTTGTGCGCGTATTCTTTCAGGAACGCGTCGACTTCGCTGTCGGAAATGAAGATCTTGGCCTCGACCACGCGCTGGCGCAGGCGCTCGGACAGCATCTCATCGTGGATGGTCTTGCGGTAGTCGTCCCAGTTGGTGCCGCTCTTGACGATCTCGGCCTTCATCTGGGGAACCGTGAGATGATTGCGGCTGGCAACCAAGGCGATAGCCTGATCGACCTGGCCGCTGGTGACCGAAATGCCCTGGCGCTTGGCCTCCTGATCCATCACGCGATTCATGATGAGGCGGTTCAGCACCTGGTGCTGCAGAACTTGCAGGGGCGGAATCTGGATCCGCTGCATCTTCAGGCTGTCCGTAGCCTGCTGCATGGCCTTGTTCAGGTCGCTCATGGTGATGACGTCTTTGCCGACCACCGCGGCAATGCCATCGGCGAACTGTTCTTGCGCCGGGGCTGCGGGCTTGGCCTCGGTTTTCTTGGCTGTTTGCGCCAGGGCCTTGGCGTGATGCCCGGGCGCGGCGTGTTGCGCATGCACGGGCGCGGCGGCCAGGACCATGCAAAGGGTCAGCGTCAGGAAGCAGCCGTACCCACGGCTGCGCAGCGGCAATCTACGCATTACTCGTACCTTTCAAAGGAGGTGCCGGGTTGCTGCGCCGGCGTCACCGGTTGGTAGCCCGGGATGTTGCGATTGATCAAATCCATGGGATCGCTGCCCAGCGAACCCAGTCCTGTAAGTTCGAGCTGGAAGAACAGAGCCGTGTTCGCTTGCGTGTCCGAGATGGCATAGCGTTGGAAAACCACGCGGGCAGACCAGCAGCAATCGGACTTGTACTCGACGCCGAGCATGGCCTGCGGAATGCGCGAATTGCCGCCGGATGCCTCCTGACCCAGAGCATAGTCGATGCGGCCCACGCCGTACCAGTGCTTGGTGAAAGGCCATTGCACGCCCAGACTGATCTGGTTCTGCGGCGTGGGCAGGTACTGCTGGTTGATCAGCGACGAATTCTGGTAGCGGTAGGTCAGCGCAACCGTGGTCAGGCGCTGCGGCGACCAGCGCAGGCTGGTGTAGGCCTGCGATACTTGATGGTCGTAGACGTCGTACTGCACGCCCAAAGCCGTGCTCAGGGAGTCGGTCAGCGCGGCGCTGGCTCCGCCCAGCAGGTCGGAATGCTGATGCTCGCGCGCCACCTCGCCTGGCAGCGTGACCATCTGATCGACGAAATACTGCTGTATGCCTCCCGACAGCGACAGGCGCTCCAGGCCCGTGGCGTTGTCGATCCAGCGCGTGGTCAACGCAGCGGTGAGCTGATTGGCGTTATTGATGCGGTCCCATCCGCCGACATAGCGGTTTTCCTCGAAGGCCTGGTCGAAGCTGAAAGGCGCCAGGTAGGTGTCGTAGACCGGCAGGTTGGACTGGTTGCGGTAGGGGATGTAGAGATAGTAGAGCCGCGGTTCCAGCGTCTGCGTCGTCGATCGGCCGAAAAGCGACGTGGTGCGGTCGAAGGTCATACCGCTGTCGAGCGACACGATAGGCACCGTACGCGAGGCCGAAGGTCCGTAGGACGCCGTGCTACCCAATTGATTGAAGTCGGTGTTGTGCCAGTTGGTGTTGCCATATTGGGTGTAGTTCACACCGATCTTGGGCGTGACATACCAGCCGGGGTGGACGATGGGGTAGGACACCGAGGGATAGATCTCGAACCGGTTGCCGTCCGGCCCCAAGCGCGTGCCCAGCTCCAGCGGCCTGGTGAAATGGATGGCCGAGGCGTCCATGTTCAGGTCGAATCCGTTCCAGTCGTAGCGATGGCCGTTCAGCCGGGCAGCCAGTTCATTGAACGGCGGCGCAACGGGGGCATTGGGATCCTGCAGCGTCTGGTAGTGCAGGGACTGGACCGATGCATTCCAGTCGCTGTTGGCCCATCCCGCCGTGAGGGTTTGGGGCAGATAGACGGTGGCGGCCGAATTCAGGCCGATGGTGTTGCTGATGTCGCGGAAGTAGTTGTTGTCCGAGACCCTCTGTATGTCCCAGTTGGCGTAAAAGCCGCCGTCAAACTGCTGATAGTGCGTCCAGCGGTACATCCAGCGGTCGCGGTCGGCCAGCCGGTCGCGCGGCATGTAGTTGGCCTGCGCCAGGCCGGTGTAGCCGTTGCCGATATAGCGGCCCGTCGCGCCCAGCATCATCCCGCGCTTGCTCATGATCTGCGGGTCCAGCGTCAGGTCGTAATTGGGCGCCAGATTGAGGTAATACGGCACCGACACGCTAAGACCGGTGCTGCTGGAGGTGCTGTAGGTGGGCGCGAGAAAGCCCGACTTGCGCTCGTCCTTGACCGGGAAGGTGAGGTAGGGTGAAGCGAGGATGGGGACGCCCTTGAAGTAGAGCACGCCATCGTGCGCCACGCCCTCGTTTTCGTCCATGTCGACATCCAGGCTGTGGGCCTTGATGTACCAAGACGGACTAGCGCAGGAGCAACTGCTGTAGCGGACCTGGGTCAGGCGAAATTCCGACTTGCTGAAGATATCGGCGTGCTGGGCCTGGGCGGTGCCGCCAGTGGCGCCGAGCCAGAAATCCGGCGCCTTGATGGCACCCTGGTAGTTGTCCAGATTGATGTGACCGGACGGGCCGGTAATCAACGTGGCGTCGCGTTGCACGCGCAGATCGCCGTTGACGGTCACCTCGCCGGTTGCGCGGTCGTAGTGGATGCTGTCGCCCTTGAGCACAGCGTCCGGGCGCCGTATCTGGGCATGGCCGGTAAGCGTGAACGCCTTGTCGGGGTTGCCGTCGATCTGGTCGGCCTGTATGAAAGTCGAGATTGCATCGCCGGGCAGCAAATGCTCGCGCAGGCGGGATGAGCTGCGCATCTCGATCGGCGGCTGCAGGCCGGGCACTTCGACCTGCGATGCCGCGCCGGTGCCGGCATCGGACATGGCCGCGGCCTGGGCCTGGGCGGCTGCGGCCACGCCGACTGCGAGAAGAATCAACCACCGGACCATGCGCACGAGCACGAAAACCAACCCTGTTCGAAATGGGCCCCACTCCGGCATCGAAACGGTGCCGGAGCGAAGCGACCCGGTATTATAGAGAAGCTTGCCAAACGACCAAGCCTGGAGGCATTTCTCATGAATGCGCAGTCCGTCCACCAGGTTTTTCCTTCCAATCCGCTGACTTCGAGACGGTACGCTTGAGCACCTCCCACGACCCGCGCCAGGCCTTGATCGATGCCTGGCTGCGCAGCCTGCCGCCCGAGATGGCCCTGCGCCTGGATACACTGCAGCCGGCTTCCAGCGACGCGAGCTTCAGGCGCTATTTCCGCCTTGAAGCGGCGAACGGTACGGCCATCGTCATGGACGCGCCGCCGCCGCACGAGGACGTACGTCCCTTCCTGCATGCCGGCAGCCTGCTGCGCGAGGTCGGGCTGAACGTGCCGGCCGTATTGGCCCAGGCCCCCGAGCAAGGGCTGCTGCTGCTGTCGGACCTGGGCAATGAAACCTACTACCGGCGCATCCAGGCCGGACTGGACGATGCCCATCTGCAGACCTTGTACCGCGAGGCGCTGGCCGCGCTGGTGCGGATGCAGCAGGCATCGACCGCCGGGCTGCCCCCCTACGACGCGGCGCGCCTGACGGCCGAACTGGAGCTATTCCCCGAGTGGTATGTGCAGCGCCATCACGGCACCACGCTTACCGACAGGCAGGCCGACGACCTGGGCAAGATCTTCCGGCTGCTATCGCAAAGCTGCGCCACGCAGACACCCGTCTACGTACACCGCGATTTCCATTCGCCCAACCTGATGGTCTGCGACCAGGCGCGATTCGGGCCCAACCCGGGCATCCTGGATTTTCAGGACGCCCTGGCCGGACCGCTCACCTACGACCTGGCCTCCCTGGTAACCGATGCCCGCACCACCTGGGAAGAGCCTCAGCAACTGGACTGGGCCATACGTTATTGGGAAATGGCGCGCAGCGCCGGCCTGCCGGTGGACACGGACTTTGCCGAATTCCACCGCGCCTACGAGTGGATGAGCCTGCAGCGCAATCTGCGCATCCTGGGCGTGTTCGCCCGCCTGAACCATCGCGATGGCAAATCGGACTATCTGGCCCACATGCCGCGCGTCAACCGATACGTACGCCAAGTGGCGCAGCGCTATGGCGTCTTCGCACCGCTGCTGCGCCTTCTGGACCAGCTCGACCATACCGAATCTACGGTGGGATACACCTTCTGATGCGGGTGATGATCCTGGCGGCAGGCCGCGGCGAGCGCATGCGGCCGCTTACCGATCACACCCCCAAGCCGCTGCTGGCGGTGGGTGGCAAGCCGCTGATCGTCTGGCATCTGGAACGGCTGGCGCAGGCAGGCCTGCGCGACGTGGTCGTCAATCACGCCTGGCTGGGCGAGCGCATCGAACAGGCGCTAGGCGACGGCAGCCGCTGGGGCGTGGACATCCGCTATTCCGCCGAAGGCCGGGCGCTGGAAACCGCCGGAGGCATCGCACAGGCCCTGCCTTTGCTGGGGCCGGCGCCTTTTCTGGTGATGAACGGCGACATCTGGTGCGACTGGAACCCGGCTCAGGCTGAGCCAATACGGGGTGAAATGGACCAAGCGCAGGCCGACGCCTGGCTGCTGCTGACCGACAACCCGCCACAACATCCGCAGGGCGATTTCTCCCTGCGGCCCGACGGCCGCGCCGCCGACGCAGGCCGGGACAGGCTGACTTTTACCGGCATAGGCATCTATCGGCCGGAATTGTTCGCTGGACTCGCGGCCGGCAAGCCCGCTGCGCTGGCGCCGCTGCTGCGGCTGTCCATGGCGCGCGGCGCCGTACGCGCCAGCCGGCATGCCGGCCGCTGGGTCGATGTAGGCACACCGCAACGCCTGCAGGCGCTCGATGCCGAACTGCGCGCCGGTGCGGATTGCGGACCCGGCGCCTGACCCGGCACGAAGCGCTGCAGTAGTATGCTCTGGATTCTTTACCTACCGCACCAAACCCTAGGCATAGGAAGTCTTACATGGGCATGTTAGGACAATCGGGACGTCCGGTTTTCAAACCGTCTGTCTACCAGCCTGGCCGGCACAACCGGCGACTGCCGCGCGGCCTGGGGCTGCTGCTGATCGGCATCGCGCTGGGAGCCGCGGGCGTGCTGTTCCTGCAAACCAACTATGGGCCGCCGCGTCTATCCACCGAACAGTCCGAGCAGGTGCGCAGCGAGTTGAACGCGGCCACGCTGGAACGCCAACGCCTGCAGACGCAGATCGACGATCTGCAGCGCCAGATCCAGGCCAGCCATGCGGCGCAGGCTGCCGCGCCGGCCGAACCCGCAGCCCAGCCCGCTCCCGCAGCCGAACCCGCCACGGCGGCGCCGGAGTCCGCTCCGGCAGCGCCCGCCGCGAACCCGCCGGCCGCCGCGGCACCGGCCGCCGCGGCGCCCACCGCCGTCGAACCGGCCCAGGAACGGGGCGCGGCTGCGGCACCAAGCGCCACCGAGCAAGCCGCCGCGCCCATGCCAGCGCCCGATGTGCCCAAGCCGGTGGCGCGCCGACCCGTACACCACGACTATGAAGAGCCGCACTCCGAACTGCGCATGACCATCATCCCGATGTCGCCGCAGTCAAAGTAAAGTCGCTTCTCACCGCCGCGCCGTCTCAAGGTAGCGGTGTCGTATTCGAAGACGACAGACCTGAGGCACAGCGCGGGGGAGCCTGTCAGCGCCCGGTGCCTCGGCGCGTGCCGCGGTTCTCCGCCAGCGAGTGGGCATACATGGATTTGCCGCCCAAAGCCTCGGCCACGACGTAACCCATGACGCAGGCCACCATCAAAGGCAGCATGGCCTGATAACTGAGCGTCATCTCGAAGATCATCAGGATGGACATGAGCGGCGCGTGCGTGGCCGCCGACAGCAAGGCGCCCATGCCGACCGCGGCGTAGTTGCTGACCGATACTTGCGGCAGGATGCCGTGCAGCGTCGAGCCGTACAAATGCCCTAGCGCCGCGCCCATGAACAAAGTGGGCGTGAAAATGCCACCCACGGCACCCGAACCCGAGCTGGCCGAGGTGGCCAGCAATTTCATCAGGAGTACCACCGCCACCGTCTGCCAGGCCCAGGGCTGGTGCAGCAGGGAGTTGACCACACTGTACCCATTGCCCCATACCTGAGGCCAGCCCACCGAAATCACGCCCACCACCAGGCCGCCCGCGGCCAGCCGCAGCCAAAGCGGACCTATCCAGCGCGAGAAAAGCCGCTTGGAACCATTGAGCATCTTCAGGTACCACGGTGCCAACAATCCGGCCAGCACGCCCAGGCCGAGGTAGGTGAATACCTCCCAGGGGGAAGTGAAGTCGAAGGTCGGCATGTGATAGACGGCGTCGTAATGCAGCAACTGGCGCGTGACCATATTGGCGGCCACCGAAGCGACTACCAGCGGCACCAATATGGCCGAGGACACCGAGCCGTAGATGATCTCGGAAACGAATAAAGCGCCGGCGATGGGCGCGTTGTAGACCGCAGTAAGGCCGGCCGTGGCGCCGCAGGCCACCAGCAGACGCAGGCGCTCGGGCGGCCAGACCAGCCAACGGCCGCACACCGAGGCCAGCATGGCCGCGATCTGCACCATGGGGCCTTCGCGGCCGATGGAAGACCCGGTGGTAATGGAGAAGAATGCCGCCAGGCTGCGCGCCATGGTCTGGCGCAGGCCGATGAGGCCGCGCCCCAGCGAAATCGCCTCCATATAGTCGCCCGCGCCCTGCGGCGGCAGCTTGCTGCGCGCCCACTGCAGGATCAGCCCCGCCACCGCCCCGCCGACAACGGGCAGCACCAGGCGTTCCCAGTAAGGCAGACTGTGGGCCAGCGACACCATGCCATGCGCGGGTTGCCGTCCCAGCAGGACTTGCATGAATTCGAGCCCTTGGCGAAACACCATGGTGGCCAGCGCACCGAGCACGCCCACGGCCGCCGCGGCCAGCAGCATGACCGACAGCCGGTCGGGCACCAGGCGTCGGCCGGAATAAAAGGCCGCGGGGCGGCGCCAGCTTCGTGAAGGTCGTTGCATGGCCAAGATTCTACCGTCGCGCCCTGACAAAAAGTCGGGCTTGCTGTCCCCCGCCGAGGGGGCGTTTTTGCCTTGGGGCGGCCCGGCGGCAAAGAAGGCCCCCACGCCGCGCCCTTCGGGCTTGCTGCCCCCCGAGGGGGCGTTTTTGCCTTGGGGCGGCCCGGCGGCAAAAAAATCGCCTATTCTTTATCTATGTCCGATCCCGATTTCAGGCCGTTCGCATGCGTATCCTGCTCGTCGAAGACGACACGATGATCGGTGCCGGCGTGCAGGACTGCCTGCGCGCCGACGGTTATGCAGCCGATTGGGAGCGCGACGGCGCGCGCGCGGCGACGGCGCTGCGTACCGGTGCCTACGACCTGGTGCTGCTGGATCTGGGGCTGCCCAACAAGGATGGACTGTCGGTGCTGCGCGAGCTGCGCGCGCGGCGCGACCGCACGCCGGTCTTGATCGCCACCGCGCGCGATGCCGTCGGCGATCGCATCGCCGGGCTGGATGCCGGCGCCGATGACTACGTGGTCAAACCCTACGATCCCGACGAACTGCTGGCGCGCATTCGCGCGCTCCTGCGGCGCAGCGCCGGCCACGCCGAATCCACGTTTGAACACGGCAACGTGCGCATCGACCCGCAGACGCACGAGGCTTCGGTGGATGGCGCCCCCGTCACGCTCACGGCCCGGGAATGGGCCGTGCTGCAACCGCTGATCGCGCGCCCGGGCATGATCTATTCGCGCGCGCAGTTGGAAGAAAAACTCTACAGCTGGCAAGAAGAGATCGCCAGTAACGCCGTCGAAGTCTATATCCACGGCCTGCGCAAAAAGCTCGGGCATGGCTTCATCCAGACCGTGCGCGGCGTGGGCTATGTCGTTCCCAAACTGCCCGGCAAGACCGGAGTGGCATGATGCGCCTGGCCCTCACATCCCTGCGCGCGCGGCTGCTGCTGTTCCTGCTGGGAGCCGTCTTCGCCGCGGCACTCATCCAGGCTGGCGCAGCCTACCGCGGCACGCTGGCACAGACCGACGAGATCTACGACGCGCAGCTGCGCAGCACGGCCTTGTCGCTGAGCGACGGCAGCCTGCAGCTGAACAACACCCCCATCGCGGTACCCGGCGCACCCGCCAGCTCGGTGGACGATCTCATCATCCAGATCTGGACCGTGGACGGCGTGCAGCTCTATCGCTCCGCCTCGGGCCGCCTGCTGCCCGACCCGGTAAGGCTGGGTTTTTCCAGCGTGCAGGCCAACGGCACCACCTACCGCGTCTATGCCATGTCCACGCCGCTGCAGGTGACGCAGGTGGCGCAGGACATGCGCGTGCGCCGCCTCACCGCGCGCGATCTGGTGCTGCGCTCGGTGGGACCGACGCTGGTGATGGCGCCGCTCCTGATGCTGGTGGTTTGGTGGGTGGTCAGTTTCTCCTTGCGGCCCGTGGAGCGCACGCGCACGCAGTTGGCGGCGCGCCAGCCCGATGACCTGTCGCCCGTGTCGGGAGAAGGATTGCCCGATGAGATCCGGCCGCTGGTGCAGGAACTCAATCTGCTGCTGGAACGCGTGCGGCAGGCCTTTGCCTCGCAGCAGCAGTTCGTGGGCGACGCAGCGCATGAGCTGCGCACGCCGCTGGCTGCCCTGCAGTTGCAGCTGCAAGGCCTGCGCCGCGCCGCGGACGACGCGACGCGCGAGCAGGCCATTGCGCGCCTGGGCGAGGGCGTGGCGCGCGCCACGCGCCTGATCGGGCAGTTGCTGTCCATGGCGCGCCACGACGGCGGCGCGCCGCGTCTGGTGCTTGCGCCCACCGATCTGGTGCAGGCCGTGCGCGAAGCCGTGTCGCAAGCCCTGCCCCAGGCCAATGCCAAACGTATCGACATCGCCCTCGACGGCCCGGACGCCGCGACGGTCGACGGCCAGTCCGACGCGCTGGTGCTGCTGGCGCGCAATCTGCTGGATAACGCCATCAAGTACACGCCCGAGGGCGGCTCGGTGCGCATCGCCATCTCCGCCGCAGGCCCGGTATCGCTGATAGTCGACGATACCGGCCCGGGCATCCGGCCCGACGAGCGCGAGCGCGTCTTCGACCGCTTCTATCGCGGCGCGGACGCGGGCGCCACGGGCAGCGGTCTGGGACTGGCGCTGGTGCGCACCCTGGCCGGCCGGCACGGCGCCGCCGTCTCCCTGGAAGAGGCGCCGGGCGGGGGATTGCGCGCGCGCGTGGTGTTTCCGCCGGTTTCAGGATAGACAGTCGCGCCGGTTCTTAAGATTCGCCTAAGCGGGCCCCCGCACCATGAGGTCATGTTCAACCCGGCCTCAAGGAGCTCCTCATGAATTCGACGAACCACCCGAACAAGAAAAGCCGCCCCGCCCTCGCGCGCGTCACGCTGGCCCTGCTTGCCGCCGGCGCCATCGGCGGCGCCAGCCTGGCCGCGTATTCCGGCGCCGCGCAGGCCCAGGCCACCCTGGCCCAGTCTTCGGCCCCGATCGGCACCGTGACCACGCCCGATTTCGCCCAGATCAACAAGCTCTACGGCCCCGCCGTGGTCAACATCACGGTCAAGGGCACCGAGAAAGTCGACGACAGCCAGGACAACCCCTTCCAGCAGTTCTTCGGACAATTCCCCGGGTTCCCGGGCATGCCGCAGGGCGGAGGCTCGCACATGGTGCCAATGGAAGGCGTGGGTTCGGGCTTCATCGTCAGCGCCAACGGCCTGATCATCACCAACGCCCACGTCGTCAAGAACGCCAAGTCGGTCGTGGTCAAGCTCACCGACCGCCGTGAATACCGCGCCAAGGTGCTGGGCAGCGATCCGCAGACCGACGTGGCCGTGATCAAGATCGACGCCACCGACCTGCCCACCGTGAAGCTGGGCCATGTCTCCAGCCTGCAAGTAGGCGACTGGGTGCTGGCCATCGGCTCGCCCTACGGCCTGGAGAGCACGGCCACCGCCGGCATCGTCAGCGCCCTGGGCCGCTCGCTGCCCGACGACACCAGCGTGCCCTTTATCCAGACCGACGTGCCGGTGAACCCCGGCAACTCGGGCGGACCGCTGTTCAACGCCAAGGGCGAAGTGGTCGGCATCAACTCGCAGATCTACACCAAGACCGGCGGCTACCAGGGCCTGTCCTTCTCGATCCCGATCGACGTGGCCATGAAAGTCGCGCAGCAGATCGAGGCGCACGGCAAGGTGATGCATGCCAGGCTGGGGGTGACAGCACAGGAAGTCGACCAGGATCTGGCGAATTCGTTCAAGCTGCCCTCGCCCTCCGGCGCGCTGATCGCCAGCGTGGTCAAGGGTAGCGCCGCCGATCACGCCGGCCTGAAGTCCGGCGACGTCATCCGCAAGATCGACGGACGCGACATCATCTCGTCGGGCGACCTGGCCTCGGTCATCAATATGGACCAGCCGGGGCAGCGCATCACGATGGATATCTGGCGCAACGGCAAGCCCATGACGCTGACCGCCGCACTGGGCAAGCTCGATAGCGGCAGCACCGACACCCGCGGCGGCAGCTCGGCATCGGGCCACAGCCTGGGCCTGACCCTGCGCCCCCTCACGCCCGCGGAGGCGAACGAGGTCGGTTCGTCGGGCCTGTTGGTGATGCAGGCCTCGGGCGCGGCGGCCAACGCAGGCATACAGCCCGACGACGTGATCCTGGCGATCAACGGCGTGCCGGCCAGCAGCGTGGCGCAGGTCCGCAAGGAAATCGCCCACTCCAAGGGCACCGTGGCCCTGTTGATCCAGCGCGGGGGCGACAAGATCTTCGTGCCGGTCCAGCTGAAGTAATCGCCGGGAACCCGATGCCGTTCAAGTTGCGCAGAGCCAGGGCCTGCAAACATAGCGGGCCCTGGCTCTGCGCCCCGGCCTTGGCCACGACGTAGTCGCCGTAATCGTGGGTCAGCGGCGCTGCGTGGCGCGCCGACCCGTTCGCCGAGTCGTTTGCCGCGAGCGGGCCGCTCAGGAGCTCGCGGCAACGACCGCGCGTATGCAGTCCATCGCCACCTGCACCGCCTGCGGCCGGAAGCTTTCGCGCCGCCAATAAAGCGCCACGGCGCCGAACCCCGACAGGCGCACCGGCAGCACGCGCAAGGTGTTCATCTGCGCCAGCCGCAAGGCCGCGCGATGCGAGGCCACGCCTATCATGTCGCTGTTGTTGAGCAGCGTGAGATTGCTTGTCACCGAGTTCGTCTCGACCGCGTCGCGCGGGATCGTCTGGCCGGCGTCGGCCAGCGCCTTCTCCAGCGCCGTGCGCACCGGCGTGCCCTGCGGCCAGACTATCCAGCGGTAGCCGAGCAAATCGTTCCAGTCCAGGGCCTCGCGCGACAGCAAGGGATGGCCTGGCCGCACCACCAGGTGAATCGGGTCGCGATAAAGCGGCTCGGTCTCGATACCCGGATCCATGCCATCGGGCATCGCCCGGCCCATGACCAGGTCCAGGTCGCCCTGCGCCAGCTGTTCGAGCAGACGGTCCGTCGTGCCCTCGACCAGGCCCACGTGGGCCTGCGGCATGTGCTCGAACAAGCGCAGCATGGCCAGCGGCGCCGTATCGGAGGCCGCCGCCCCCGAGGCGCCTATCACCACCCGGCCGGCGCTGCCCTCGCGCAAGGCCGCCATGTCGCCGCTGGCGCGGTCCAGCTGGGCGTCCAGGCGGCGGGCATGCTCGATCAGGACCTCGCCGTACTGCGTGGGGATCAAGCCGCGGGCGTGGCGTTCGAACAGCGGCAGTCCGATGTCCTGCTCCAGGTCCTTGAGCCACTTCGACAGGCCGGGCTGGGTGGTATTGAGCATGGCCGCCGAATGGCTGATGTTGCGGGTCTGCGCCAGACTGAGCAGCATCTTGACGTTGCGCAGGCGCAGGCGATGCGTCCAGTCCATAGCGTCTCCAATGTATATGTTTTATGACATGAATTAGAAGATTAATTCATTTTGAACCGTATACCTGACTGGCAATAATGGTCCCAATACAAGGAGACATCATGTCCTACGTTTTCGCCCCCCAGGGCACCATCGGCGTGCCCGTCGCCGGCAGCAACGACCTCTATCCCGTACGCCGCGTCTATTGCGTGGGCCGCAACTACGCCGCCCATGCCCGCGAAATGGGCTTTGACCCCGACCGCGAGCCGCCCTTCTTTTTCTGCAAGCCGGCCGACGCCGTCGTGCCCGTGACTCACGGCGATACGCTGGCGCTGCCCTACCCCAGCGAAACGAGCAACTATCACTACGAGATCGAATTGGTGGCGGCCATCGGCAAGGCCGGGGCCGACATCGCCATCGAGCAGGCGCTGGACCACGTCTGGGGCTATGCCGTGGGCCTGGACATGACGCGCCGCGACCTGCAGATGAAGATGCGCGAGGCCGGCCGCCCCTGGGAGCTGGGCAAGGCCTTCGACCTGAGCGCGCCCATTGCCCCGTTGTATCCTGCGGCTCAAGCCGGCGACATTCACCATGCCAGGATATGGCTGAAGGTCAACGGCGAAACCAAGCAGTCCAGCGAAATCCCCAAGCTGATCTGGTCGGTGGCCGAGACCGTGTCGTACCTGTCGAAGTTTTTCCGCCTGGAACCGGGCGACCTGATTTACACGGGCACCCCGGAAGGCGTGGGTCCCGTCGTGGCCGGCGATCTGATGGAAGGCGGCGTGGACGGTCTGGGCACCCTCAACGTTCGAGTGACCAAATAATGCAGATCTACAGCTTCTTCAACAGTTCCACTTCGTATCGCGTACGCATCGCGCTGGGACTCAAGGGCCTGCCCTACGACTACGAAGGCGTGGACATCCGCGCCAAGCAGCACCGCGAAGCTGGCTACGTCGCGCTCAACCCCAACGCCAACGTGCCGCTGATGCGCGAGGACGGCTTCGACCTGGGCCAGTCGCTGGCCATCATCGATTATCTGGATGCCACGCACCCGGAGCCGCGATTGATACCGGCCGAGGCCAGGCTGCGCGCCCGCGTGCTGGAATTGAGCTATGCCGTCGCCTGCGACATCCACCCGGTGAACAATCTGCGCATTCTGAAGTACCTGGTGAAGGAGCTGGGCGTAAGCCCCGAGCAGAAAGACGCGTGGTACGCACACTGGATCCAAGAAGGCCTGACCACCGTCGAGCAATTGCTGGTGCGCCACGGCGGCCAGGGCGCCTACTGCTTCGGCGACCGGCCCACCATGGCGGACTGCTGCCTGGTGCCGCAACTGTTCAATGCCCTGCGCAACAAATGCGACGTGTCGGCCTACCCGCGCACCATGAAGGTCTACGAACACTGCCTGCAGCAGCCTGCGTTCCAGAAGGCCGCCCCCAGCGCCCAACCCGACTTTCAGCCATAAGCGCATCCGCCCGGCCGCCCAAGGGCGCGCACCCTGCTTCGTGAAAAACATCGGAGACTGAACATGAAAACGACCGGCACACCCGGATTGCGGCGCAAGCTCCTGGCGGCGGGCCTGGCCACGCTGGCGCTGGCCGCCGGCGCGGCGAACACGGTCCAGGCAGCCGCCTGGCCCAGCCAGCCCCTACGGCTCATCGTGCCTTTCGGCGCAGGCTCCAGTCCCGACCAGATGTCGCGCGTCATCGGCCAAAAGCTGGGCAAAATCCTGGGCCAGGACGTGATCGTCGTGAACCGCCCGGGCGCCGGCGGCAACCTGGGTACCTTCGACATCGCCAACGCCAGGCCGGATGGCTACACCTTCGGCATCTCGATCACCGGTCCCCTGGTGAACAACACGCTGATCTACAAAAAGCTGCCCTACAACCCCGCTACCGACCTGGCGCCGCTGACGCTGGCCGTGCAACAGCCCAACGTGCTGGTCGTGCCGGCTGCCTCCGGCATCACCGGCATGCAGGGCCTGCTGGACGCGCTCAAGAAAAATCCCGGCAAATACAACTTCCCCTCGCCGGGCGTGGGCACCATCTCGCAGCTGGCCGTCGAACTGATGCTGCAGCACACGCATACCCAGGCCACGCACATCGCCTACGCGTCTTCGCCCGACGCGCTGACCTCGCTGCTGGCCGGCAACACCCAGTTTGCCGCCCTGCCCCTGAGCGCCGTCATGGCCCTGGTCAAGAGCGGCAAGCTGCGGGCGCTGGCGGTCACCTTTCCCAAGCGCTCGCCCTTGTTGCCCGATGTACCCACGCTGAGCGAATCCGGCGTGCCCGGCGTCCAGGGCTCGGCCTGGGCCGGCTTCGTGATCTCGTCCAAGGTGCCGGCCGCGATCCGCAAGAAGCTGTCCGACGCGCTGATCCAGGCCATCCACGACCCGGCGGTCAGCCGGAAGCTGACCGTGATGTACATGGATCCGGTCGGCAGCACGCCGGCGCAGTTCCGCGACTACATGCATCAGGAGCTCAACCGCTGGGGCCCCCTCATCAAGAAGCTGGGGCTCGCCGGCTCGCATTGACCGATCAGGCGCTGCAAAAAACAAGAACAGCGCCAGCCAGGAGGAAGACATGATGATTACCGAACCCGCCCGGCAGGTTGCGCTGCACGGGGAGTACGAGGTCGCGGTGCTCGGCGGCGGCCCGGCCGGCATCCTGGCGGCGGCCAGTGCGGCGCGCAATGGCGCGCGCGTGCTGCTGATCGAGCGCTACGGCTTCCTGGGCGGCATGGGCACGGCGGCGGGCGTGTCCAATTTCTGCGGCCTGCATGCCAATGTGCACGGCCACATCCGCCAGGTCGTGCACGGCATGACCGACGAGCTTCTGGACCGCATGCGCGCCCTGGACGGCCTGAATGCGCCGCATCTGATCCTGGGCAAGATTCACGCGCAGGCCTACGACATCTCGGCCTTCAAGTGCGCCGCCGACGGTCTGGTGCAGGCTTGCGGCGTCGAGCTGCTGTTCCACGCCCTGGCCACCGGCACGGCGCGCGATGCGGACGGCCGGCTCGACACGCTGTTCCTGGAAACCAAATCGGGGCGCCGCGCGGTGCGCGCCCGCGTCTTCATCGACTGCTCGGGCGACGCCGACCTGGCGCACTGGGCCGGCCTGCCCTACGAGAAGGGCGATGAGGCCGGGCACATGATGTACCCCACGCTGATGTTCAAGGTCGGCAATGTCGACGGCGTGCGCGCGCAAGAGGCCTGGAAGACCATCCCAACGCTGATGGACCAGGCCCAGGCCAGCGGCGAATTCACCTTCCCGCGGCGCGGCGCCATCGTGCGCCCGCAAAAGCACGACTACGAATGGCGCGTCAACGTGACGCAGCTGGCCAATCGAGACGGCTCGGCGGCCGACGGCACCGACGCCGTTTCGCTGTCGGCTGCCGAACTGGAGGGGCGCCGGCAGATCGTCGACTACCTGTCCTTCCTGCGCGCCAAGGTGCCGGGCTTCGAACAGGCCTACATCCTGGATATCGCGCCGCAGCTGGGCATACGCGAGACCCGCCGCGTGGTCGGCCAATACATGCTGACCCGCGAAGACGTGCTGGGCTGCGCGGACTTTCCCGACAGCATCGGCGTGAACGGCTGGCCGCTGGAAATCCATGCGGCCGGCGACGTGCAGTGGGTCTGGCCGCCCATACCCGAATCGCGCGGCTACAACCAGCTGCCTTTGCGCATGATCGTGCCCAGGCAGGGCCCGGGCATCCCCGACAACGTGCTGGTGGCGGGCCGCTGCGCCTCCATGACGCATGAAGGCCAATCGGCCGCGCGCGTGAGCGGCAGCTGCTTCGTCATGGGCGAAGCGGCGGGCACCGCGGCCGCCCTGGCCCTGCGCGCCGGCATCGCGCCCGCGCAACTGGCGCCGCAAGCGCTGCAACAGCAACTCGAACGCCAGGGCGTATTCCTGGGCGCTCGCGAACAATCACGGGAGACCGCACTGCAATGAACACACAATCGGCCATCGTCGTGGGCGGGGGCATCGGCGGCCTGGCCGCCGCGCTGGCCCTGACCCGCCAGGGCATCCGCGTGCAACTGCTGGAACAGGCCGCGCACATTGGCGAGATCGGCGCCGGCATCCAGCTCGGCCCCAATGCCTTCGCCGCGCTCGACGCGCTGGGCGTGGGCCACGTCGCCCGCCAGCGCGCCGTGTTCACCGACCACATCATCATGATGGACGCGGTCGACAACCGCGAAGTCGTGCGCATCGAGACGGGCAAGGCGTTCCAGGAGCGCTTCAACGGCCCTTACGCCGTGATCCACCGCGCCGACATCCACGGCGCCATCCTGGAAGGCGTGCAGCACGACCCGCTCATCTCCTTTCACACCTCGACCCACATCATGGGCTTTGCGCAGACCGACGACTATGCCGAGGTAAGCGACGACAAGGGCAACACCTACCGCGCCGACATCGTGGTGGGCTGCGACGGCGTGAAATCGGTGGTGCGTCAGAGCCTGATCGGCGATCCGCCGCGCGTGACCGGCCACGTGGTCTACCGCGCCGTGGTCGAGCGCGAGAACATGCCCGAGGACCTGCGCATCAATGCGCCCGTGCTGTGGGCCGGCCCGCGCTGCCACCTGGTGCACTACCCGCTGCGCGGAGGCGCGCAATACAACCTGGTCGTGACTTTCCACAGCCGCGACCAGGAAGAATGGGGCGTGCGCGACGGCAGCAAGCAAGAAGTGCTGTCGTATTTTCAGGGCATCCACGCCCGTCCGCGCCAGCTGCTGGACCGCCCGACCTCGTGGCGCCGCTGGGCCACGGCCGACCGCGAGCCGGTGGACCAATGGAGCTACGGCCGCGCCACCATCCTGGGCGATGCCGCCCACCCCATGTCGCAATACATGGCCCAGGGCGCCTGCATGGCGCTGGAAGACGCCGTGACGCTGGGCCTGGCCGTGGCGCAGCACAAGGACGACCTGCGCGCCGCGTTCAAGCTGTACGAGTCGCTGCGCATCCCGCGCAGCGCCCGCGTGCTCTGGTCCACGCGCGAGATGGGACGCATCTATCACGCGCAGGGCGTGGAGCGGGCCGTGCGCAATTCGCTGTGGCAGGGCCGCTCGCAGCAATCCTTCTACGACGCGCTGCAGTGGCTGTACGGCTGGAACGCCGACAACTGCATGAGCGGCATCAGGCTCTGATACGCAATCCATCCAATACCGAGGAGACAACCATGAAAAACCCCGCATTGCATCGCATCGCCGCTGCCGTCCTGCTCGCCGTGGCCGGCTGCGGTTCGGCTCCGGCCCAAACCCAGAAGCCCGTGAAAATCGGCTTCATCGACACCCTGTCCACGCCTGCCGGCTACATCGGCGAAGACCAGCGCGACGCCTTCATGCTGGCCGTCAAGGAAGGCGGCGGCAAGCTGGGCGGCGTGCCCGTGGACGTGGTGGTCGAGGACGACGGCCTCAAGCCCGCTGCCGCCAAGCAGATCGCCGACCGCATGGTGCAGGACGGCATCCGCCTCTTTACCGGCGTGAACTTCTCCAACGTGATGGCTGCCGTGGGCCCGACCGTGCTCAACGCGGGCGCCTTCTACGTCGGCCTGAATGCCGGTCCCTCGAACTATGCCGGCAAGGCCTGCAACAAGAATTTCTTCTCGGCTTCGTTCCAGAACGACTCGTTCAGCGACACCGCAGGCATCGTGGCCAACGAACTGGGCATGAAACGCATGGTCTTGATGGCGCCCAACTACCAGGCCGGCCGCGACGCCGTGAACGGCTTCAAGAGCACTTACAAGGGCCAGATCGTCGACGAGATCTACACCAAGCTGGACCAGTCCGACTTTTCGGTGGAACTGGCGCGCATCCGCTCGCTCGCCCCCGACGCGATCTTCCAGTTCCAGCCCGGCGGCGCCGGCATCAACCTGGCCAAGCAGTTCGCCAATTCGGGCCTGTCGGGCAAGATCAAGATGATCACCCCCATCTACTCGATGGACGAGCGCATGCTGGTCGCCACGGGCGCGGCCGCCAAGGGCTATTACCTGAGCTCGCCGTGGAGCGCCGACCTGCCCAACGCGCAGAACAAGCACTTCCTGCAGGCGTTCGAGCAGGCCTATCACCGCACGCCGACGGTCTATGCCGCCCAGGCCTACGACACAGCCAACCTGATCGCCTCGGCGCTCAAGGCTGTTGGCGGCGACGTCACCGGCCACGCCGACGCCTTCCGCGCGGCGCTGCAGAAGGCCGACTTTCCTTCCGTGCGCGGCCACTTCAAGTTCGCCGCCAACCACTATCCCATCCAGGACTGGTACCTGCTGCACATCGAGGACGACGGCGCGGGCAAGCTGGTCTACAAAGACCTGAAAGTCATCGCGCACGATCACGTCGATCCGTACGTCAGCCAATGCAAGATGCAATAAGCCGGGATTGGACAACACCATGCTGATGCTCTTGGAGCAGCTGCTCAACGGACTGCAATACAGCGCGCTGCTGTTCCTGCTGTCGGCCGGCCTGACGCTGGTATTCGGGATCATGAACGTCATCAATCTGACGCATGGCTCCTTCTACATGGTCGGCGCCTTCTGCGCCGCCGCCGCGGTCGCCAAGACCGGCTCCTTCCTGGCCGCCATCCTGGCGGCGCTGGTGGGCGCCGGCCTGTACGGCCTGGTCATCGAGCTGCTGGTGATCCGACACCTCTACCGGCGCGACCACCTCGACCAGGTACTGGCGACGCTGGGGCTGGCGCTGTTCACCGACGAACTGGTGTCGGTGCTGTTCGGCCGCAGCCCGCCGTTCATGAGCATCCCGCCGGCCCTGTCCGGTTCGGTGCACGTGTTGCCCGGCCTGCCCTATCCGGTGATGCGCCTGGCCTTCATCGCCGCCGGCGCGCTGGTGGCCGTGGGCCTGTGGTGGCTGATCTCGCACACCCGCGTGGGCATGCTGGTGCGGGCCGGCGCCGACGACGGCGAAATGGTCGATGCGCTGGGCGTGAACGTGCAGCGCCTGTTCACGCTGATCTTCTCGCTGGGCGCACTGCTGTGCGGCTTTGCCGGCGTGATGGCGGCGCCGCTGCTGGCCATACAGATCGGCATGGGCGAGCGCATCCTCATCACCACCTTCGTGGTGATCGTGGTGGGCGGCGTGGGGTCGGTGCGCGGCGCGCTGGTGGGGTCGCTGCTCATCGGCATGACCGACGCGCTGGGCCGCGCTTTCATTCCCACGCTCACCTCCATGGTGCTGCCGCCGCAGTTGAGCGATCCGCTCAGCGCCAGTCTGGTGTCGGCCAGCATCTACATCCTGATGGCGATCGTGCTGCTGTTCAAGCCGCGCGGTCTCGTCCCCGCGCGCCACTGAGAAGCCCATGACCCGCAAAGCAATCATCAACGCGGCCGGCCTGCTGCTCTTCGCGCTGGCTCCGCTCATCGCCGCGGCCACGGGCAAGACCTTCCTGGTCAGCTTGTGCACGCAGTTCGCCATCTATGCCCTGGCCGCGGTCAGCCTGGACCTGATCCTGGGCTACGGCGCCCTGATCAGCTTCGGCCACGCGGCCTTTTTCGCGCTGGGCGGCTACACCGTGGGCATCATCGGCTTTCACATGAGCCAGGGCGACACCCTCCTGGGCTGGGCCGGCAGCCATTCGGCGCTGGTCGTCTGGCCGCTGGCCGTGCTCGTCGCGGCGCTGATCGGCCTGGTCATCGGCTTTCTGTCGCTGCGCACCTCGGGCGTGCAGTTCATCATGATCACCCTGGCCTTCAGCCAGATGGTCTATTTCGTTCTGGTAGGCCTGATGGTCTACGGCGGCGACGACGGCCTGCCCATCGATGTGCGCAACACCCTGCCCGGCATCAACCTCGCCTCGCCCGACGTCTTCTACTACACCTGCCTGGCGCTCATGGTGCTGTGGATCGCGCTGTGCCGGCGCATCGTGCACTCGCCCTTCGGCATGGCCCTGCGCGGCCTGAAGCAGAACGCGCGCCGCAGCGTGGGCCTGGGCTATGCGCCGCTGCGCTACCGCATCACCGCCTTCGTGCTGTCGGCGGCCGGCACCGGCCTGGCCGGCGCGCTCTGGGCCAACTACGCGCTCTTCGTCAGCCCCGACATGGCGGCCTGGCAGAAATCGGGCGAGTTCATGTCCATGGTCATCCTGGGCGGCATGGGGTCGATCTTCGGTCCCGTGGCCGGCACGGTGGTGTACCTGGGCCTGGAGCAGGCGACGGCGGCCTACACCGAACACTGGATGCTGATCATGGGCCCGGTGCTGGTGCTGGTGGTGCTGTTCGGCAAGCGCGGCGTCTACGGCTGGCTCACCGGAGGCAAATACCATGACTGAACAAGTCAGGCTCGACATACGCGACCTGCGCAAATCCTTCGGCGCGGTCAAGGCCACGCAGGGCGTCGATCTCTCGGTGCGCGCGGGCGAACTGCACGCGCTGATCGGCCCGAACGGCGCGGGCAAGACCACCTTGCTGTCGCAGATCGGCGGCGAGATCCTGCCCGATGCCGGCAGCATCATTCTGGACGGCCGAGACATCACCCGCATGCCGGCACACAAGCGCCCCGCCGCCGGGCTGGCCCGCTCGTTCCAGATCAGCCAGGTCTATCCGGAGTTCACGGTCGAGGACAACGCCGCCATGGCGGTGCAGGCCCACATGCCGAGCGGCTTCAATCTGTGGCGCGACGCCCGGCGCGACGCGCGTCTGCGCGAGCCGGCCCGCCGCGCGCTGCAGCGCGCGGGCCTGGGACATCGTCTGGACGAGCGCGTTGCCAATCTGGCCCACGGCGAAAAGCGCCAGCTCGAACTGGCCATGGCCTTGTGCATGGACGCGACGCTGCTGCTGCTGGACGAACCCATGGCCGGCCTGGGCGCCGAAGAGTCGCTGCGCATGGCCGCGCTGCTGGGCGAGCTCAAGGGCCAGTACGCCATTCTGCTGGTCGAGCACGACATGGACATCGTGTTCTCGCTGGCGGACCGCGTCACCGTGCTGGTCTACGGCAAGACGATCTTCACCGGCACGCCGGACGAAGTGCGCAATCATCCCGAGGTGCGCGCCGCTTATCTGGGCGAGGAAGATCCCAGCGCGGAGGTCAATCAATAATGCTGCGCGTCGAAAAACTCGAATCGGGCTACGGCCCCAGCAAGGTACTGTTCGGCGTGGATCTGGAGATCGCCCCGCGCCAGGTGGTCTCGCTCATCGGCCGCAACGGCATGGGCAAGACCACCACGGTCAAGACGCTGATGGGCATGCTGCCCACGCAAGGCGGCCGCGTGATGCTCGACGGCAAGTCCATCGCCAGTCTCGCGCCGCACCGCATCGCGCGGCTGGGCCTGGGCCTGGTGCCCGAAGGCCGGCGCGTTTTCCCTTCGCTGTCGGTGGAAGAAAACCTGCTGGCCACGGCGCGCGGCGGCGATTCGGGCAACAGCGCAAGCTGGCACCTGGGCCGCGTCTATGAACTTTTTCCGCGCCTGCGGGAGCGGCGCCAGCAGTCGGCCCGCACGCTGTCGGGCGGCGAGCAGCAGATGCTGGCCGTAGGGCGCGCGCTGCTGACCAACCCGCGGCTATTGATTCTGGACGAGGCTACCGAGGGCCTGGCGCCGCTCATACGGCAGGAGATCTGGCATTGTCTGCGCCGCCTGAAGGAGGACGGGCAGACCATTCTGGTGATCGACAAGAATCTGAAGGAAATGGCTACGCTCGTCGATCGCCATCACGTGCTGGAGAAGGGGCGCGTGGTGTGGGAGGGGACGCCGCGGGAGTTCGGGCTGAACCCGGAGCTGGCCAATCGGTATCTGGGGGTCTAGCTCCGATACGGTTCAGTTTCGAGACCTCAGGGTCTTGCGATTGAGTTCTTGAAACGTTCGCCGTGTCCGGTCCGAGGGGCGGGGAGCGGCCTGGTCGGCTAACTCGGCCCCTGAACGGGGCCTCGGCCTACGTCCCTGCAAAATCGGCGGGCCGGGCGCGAACTCGCCCTGCGGGCTCAGACAGCGCGCCCGGACTTCCCCCGCCGATTTTGCAGGGACTGGGCAGCCTCCAACAGGCCGCTCCCCGCCCCTCGGCCCGAACACGGCGAACTCGCATCGAAAATGGGCAAGGTCCGATAAGCCCCTAGGGTAAGAACCTGACGTTTCACTCAGAATCGCGTCGCACCCACTACGGCGAGACTCGTCCGATGCATCAAGAATTCACACAAACAAAACACGCGTTGAACTACCCGCGGTCGATGACCTCGGTGCGATCGAAATGCAGGCGCTCCATGATGGGCGCATCGGAAAAACGGAACAGGTCGAACGACGTCTCGGCCTGCAGCGACCACGTCACCCAGCTGGGCACGACGAAGATGTCGCCCTTTTCCAGCTTGTGGGTCGTCTCGCCCAGCACCACCGCCCCGCGCCCTTCGAACACCTGGAATACCGACGAGCCGACCTCGCGCCGGGGCGCGGTGGCTGTGCCCGCGCGCAGGCGATGGAACTGGGCGCGGATGGTCGGCATGACGTCGCCGCCGGTCGTCGGGTTGGTGTAGCGGATCGCCGCGTGGCCCGGCTCGACGACGCCGGGATGGCCTTCGTCCTCGAGCTTGAGCTGCTCGGCCAGGGCCCGGTCGGTATGCACCCAGCGATAGGCGCCGATGGGCGAGGCCACCGTGCTGCGCGGACCCGACACGGGCCGCAGGCCGGGATGGCACCACAGGCGCTCGCTGCGCGAGACGTCCGGCGTGCTTCGGTCGGTCAGGCCGTCGGCGCCCACTTCGAAAAAGCCCACGTCATTGGTATAGCTGAAGGGAATGTCCAGCCCGTCGAGCCAGGCCATGGGCGTGTCGCGCACGTTCTGGTGGCCGTGAAAGCACCAGCCCGGCGTGAGCAGGAAGTCGCCGCGGCTCATGTGCACCGGATCGCCATTGACGACGGTCCACACGCCCTCGCCTTCGACCACGAAACGGAAGGCGTTCTGCGAGTGGCGGTGCTCGGGCGCGGTTTCGTGGGGGCCGAGATACTGGATCGCGCACCACAAGGTGGGCGATACATAGGCCACGCCGCCCAGCCCCGGATTGGCCAGCCCGATGGCCCGGCGCTCGCCGCCGCGGCCCACCGGCACCAGGTCGCCGGACTGCTGGGCCAGCGCGTATAGCTCGGACCACTGCCAGACGTGCGGCAGCGCGCGCGGCATGGGATGCCGCGGCATCAGGTTGCCGGTCTGCGTCCAGAGCGGATTGAGGTGATTGGATTTGAAATCGGCGTAGAGCTGGCGCAGCGCAGGGGTGTCGTCCGGCTGCCCGCCATGCGCTTTTTGTTCGCTCATCATGGTCTTGTTTCTCCTCGTTGCCTCGGCTTGGGCATGCCTTTCATTCTATCTGCCGGGATATACGGCAAATAATGGGATTTTCGTATCAACCATATCCCGGATCACATGGCCGCGATCGTCACAAGGGGCAGCCCCGAAGGATCAGAACTGCGCGGTAATCTGGAATCCGACCACGACCGTCGACGCGGGAAAATTCGCCGGTTTATAGACCGGCGTGCCGACGAACAGGTCGTAGTCGAGCGCGCCCAGGCTTGCCTGCACTCGCCCGCGCACGCCGACCACGGCGCCAGCCAACTGCGTGCCCGCCAGATAGGCCGCGGACGGTCCCCACACCTGGCCGTAATCGAGCCCCGCGTAGAGGGTCTGACCGCTTCTGCCCAACGGCATCTGCAGCTCGTTGCGCCAATAAAACCCCTTCTCGGCCGCCAGCATCGTCTCGCCGGTAAAACCGCGCACCGTATAGCGGCTACCCAGCGTCAGATCGTCGATGTAGTTCAGCTCGTCATCCGTGTATTGGCCATGCACGGTCCCGACATACCGCAGCGGCTGCTTGCCGATGCTGAACGGCACCGACAAATTCGCATCCAGCGTCGCCATGTGAAAGCGATAGGTCGGCCCCGACTGCGTATCCGCCATCGCGCCGAACCCGCCTATGCCCTGCCGGTACGCCAGCGTGCCGTCGAACTGCGATGCGCCGAAATAATGCCGGTCGGTCAGCCCCGCCTCGACATAGGTGTTGTCGCGGTACTGCTGCGGGATCTCGGTGTCGTTGATGTAGCTCGCGCCAAAGCGCTTGATGAACTGGAACTCCACGCCGGACACGTCGTCCTGCCCGCGATGCAGCACGCGCTCGATCTTCACGCCCGCCGTCTGCGTGTTGCCGCTGGCCGTGAAAGCCTGGTTGATCCCGGCGATCTGCTGAGAGTAGTTGTTCGTGTAGCCGAACAAGGTGCCGGTCCAGTAGCCCCAGGGCATCGCGTACGACGCGTTCCAGCCTTGCGTGCCTATGCCGCTGCTGAAGGTCAGGTCCTGGTTGTAGCCCAGCGTCAGAACGTCGTTCAGACCCAGCAGATTGTTCAGGCCCAGCGTTGCGCTGCCGATGTAGCGCCCCGTCTCGGGAACGCCGGAATTGTCCGCCGACACGACGAACGACCAGGGCTTGGTTCGCTTGACCGCGATCACCACGTCGCTCTGGCCCGGGATGTCGCCCGGCACGATCTGCATGGTCACGTCCTGGTTCGACACGCGTTTCATCTGCTCCAGCCCCTGCTCCAGGTCGCGTAGCTGCAGCACATCGCCATCGCGCGTGGGAAAGGCGGTTTTCCAGGTGCCGCGCGTGGTCGCGTCGGCAAACCTGATGTGGCGGATGACACCGGGAATCAGGGCGAATTTCAATACACCTGTCGACAGATCCTGCGTCGGCAGCAGCACGCGCGTCGTCACATAACCCCGGCTGAGTATCTCGCCCTGCACGCCCTTGACGAGCAGGTCCAGGCCCTGGCGGCCCACGCACTGCCCCCGGTAATGGTCGAGCCATTCGCGCGCGAAGGCGAAACGATCCAGCGGCAAGGCGGAAGCCCCCGCCGCGCGCATGGCGGCAGGCAAGGCCCGCGGCACCTCGAGCACGAAGGTCTGGATTTTGAAGCAAAGCTTCTCGTTCGGGAGCTCGGGCCAGCCTTGCTTGACGGGTGCGGCCGAACGCGCGGTCGGCGCGGAAACCGTCGCGTTGCGCTGGTTGGCCTCGCGCTGTTGTTCGAGCAGGCGGTTTTGTTCAGCGTTCGCGCGGCCAGCCGCGGCTTGATTGGCAGGAGAGATGGCTTGTTGGGCGGTTGCTGCGAGGGGGATGAGAAATAATGAAATGAGTAAGGGAAAACGTCTTCCGAAGCGCATCTTTATGGGTCTTCAGCAATGCATCACTGTGTTTGAATCGGAACTAGCGAAACCTTGCCATTGGTAGTTTTTATGTTGAAAATAACCACCGAGCATCCATTGCTGTTCAGGTAAGAACCCACTTCGTAGTCGTGGCCGGCCTGGGGTGTAAAACGAACCACATTACTTGCGCAATCACCCTCATGGAAATAAAGCGTCCCGCCCTGCGCAAGCTGCGTAATACTTCCCAATCCAATATACGCATTATTCACCTTCACTGGCTTGCCAGCGGGAATGACGAACTCCCGATAAAACGCCTTGGATAAAATTCCGTTTTGGGCGGACAGATTTTGGGTGTTTGCTGTCGCGGGAATGCCGATACTGTCGTTTTTGGACATGCCCAGCAGGGAACCAAAGGCATCGCCAATACCGCCGCCGACGTTGACTTTTTCAGTTTTGGCATCACTGCCCTGGCCTATTTGCACGGTCATAATGGTCGGCTTTCCATTCTGTCCAAACAATCGAATTCGCGCCGAGGTCTCGGGATTGTAGTGTTGTGTGTCAGCGGGCATTTCCGTAGTGACACAGCCAGCAAGCAGAAAAGAAAAAACGAATACGGAGAAAAATTTTATTTTCATGAATTCTTTCTAAATTATCGAATATTTTTTTGTATATTATTTCAGAGCAAGTTGCTATTTTTAACCTTTATTACTGTACAAGCCTCATTTTTTCAATCTCTCACTGCATGGATATCGCCATGTCTGATATCTAATTTGCATACCAGCAATCACACCAATTACCCCACCTTTACATATCGTCCATGTGTCTTTTTTTTCAGCGCGGTTAAGGAAGGTCTGATCAAAGCGCAGACCGAGCGAATTTGTTCAGGCCGACGCAGCCGATTTTCATAATGCCGAAAGATGACGCGAAAACACGGCGTTATCTGGTATCTACACACCGGATTCATGCCTTTTCCGAGCCATTTGGCGCCTCATGGACGCACCTGTCCCGTCGCCGCCATTAAATGCATTCCATTACACACAACTCGAACTCGTCGCCGTAAGATGCCGGCCTGACAAGGATTCGATGTGACAACCATGAGCTGGGCGGCGAAAGAATTCAAGGATATTGACCTGGGTGATCAGCGCTTGAACAAACGGGCGGTGCGGCTGGCGGAGCGATTGGCGGAGAAGCCTACGGCGAGCATTCCCGGTGCGTGCGGCGGTTGGGCGGAAACGGCGGCGGCCTACCGCTTTCTAGCGCAAGAGGAGTTAGCGTGGAGCGATATCCTTGCGCCGCATTGGCAATGCGCGCGTGAGCGGATGCGCACTGAGCCGGTCGTGTTGTGTATCCAGGACACGACGGAATTGGATTTTAACGGACAAGCGATAAATGGTTTGGGGCCGCTATCGTACGAAGCGCAACGCGGCATGTACCTGCATCCGACCTATGCGGTCACGCCGGCCCGCGAGCCGCTGGGCGTCCTTGATGCATACATGTGGGCACGCACACCCAAAGACGCGGACGGCGAGCGCAGTGACATCAAGGAAAGTACGCGCTGGATTGAAGGCTATGAACGCGTGGCCGAACAGGCGGACGCGCTGCCGCAAACGCGTTTGGTCTACGTGGCTGATCGCGAATCAGACATCATGGCGTTGATGGTCAAGGCTCGGGAACTGGGCCATCCGGCGGACTGGTTGATTCGCGCACAACATAACCGCAGTCTGCCCGATGGCGGCAAATTGTGGGACGAGGTGGTGCGGAGCGAGCCGCTCGGTGAGATTCGCTTCCACTTGCCATCGCGAGCCGGACAGGCAGCACGCGATGTGCGGCAACAGCTGCGGGCGCAATCGGTGGCGTTGCCGGATGGTCAAGGTGGCGTTCTCGCTGCGACCTGTGTCATTGCTCATGAAGTCGGCGCACCCGCCGGCGTTGAACCGGTGCAATGGCGGCTGCTGAGTAATCGGGTGGTCCACGGCCTGGAGGCGGCGGTCGAACTGATTGACTGGTATCGCGCACGCTGGGAAATCGAGATGTTCTTCCACGTGCTGAAGAACGGCTGCCGCGTGGAAGCCTTGCAACTGGCCACGGTCGAGCGGCTGGAGCGGGCGTTGGCGTTGTTTATGGTGGTGGCGTGGCGCATCGCCCGGCTGATGCGACTGGGTCGCACCTGTCCCGAGCTGGAGGCCGAACTTCTGTTTGAGCGCGACGAATGGCGGGCGGCGTACATCCTTCACAAGAAGAAGCCACCGAAGACACCACCTTGTCTCAACGAGGTGATTCGACTCGTCGCCATGCTCGGCGGCTTCCTTGGCCGCAAGGGTGACGGCGAACCCGGCGTGAAAACACTTTGGCAGGGGTTACAGCGGGCCTGTCATAAATTTCGTGTTCAGAGCGGGGGAGTAATCACGCGGCGATCTGAACGAAGCGGTCAGCGAAGAGGATAGCAAACTGGTTCATGGCTTGCTTCCAATCGTGGGCCGACCGGCTCCATTTGGCCGTGATGTTGCGCAAGGCCAGCCAGATGAGTTTGGTGGCGGCCTCATCACTGGGGAAGTGACCGCGGGTCTTGATGATCTTGCGCAGTTGCGCGTTGACGCTCTCGATTGCATTGGTCGTGTAGATCGTCTTTCTGATAGCCGGTGGGAAGGCAAAGAAGGGAATCACCCGATCCCAGGCATTACGCCAGGCTGCGGTGACCGTCGGGAATTTCTGGCCCCATGGACCCGCTTCAAATGCATCCAGCTCGGCGGCGGCCGCCTCGGCGCTGGGCGCGGTGTAGATGGGCCTGATCGCCGCCGCCAGCGCCTTGCGCTCTTTCCAGTTAGCGTAAGCCAGGCTGTTACGGATCAGGTGAACGATGCAGGTCTGCGGGGTGGTTGCCGGGAACACCGCCGCCAGCGCATCGGGCAGCCCCTTCAGGCCGTCAGTGACGGCAATCAGGATATCGTTAACGCCTCGGGTTTTCAGATCGTTGAAGACCTTCATCCAGAACCTGGCACCTTCGGTATTTTCAATCCATAGACCCAGAATGTCCCGGGTGCCGTCGGCCAGAACGCCTAGCGCCAGGTACACCGCTTTGTTGCGCACCACGGCATCTTCACGGATCTTCACGCGCAGAGCGTCGAAGAACACGACCGGATACATCGGTTCGAGCGGCCGGGCCTGCCACGCCGTGACTTCGACCATGACTTCATCGGTGACCGTGCTGATGAAGTCCGGCGAAACTTCCGTGCCGTATTGCTCGAGCAAAAAACCCTGGATTTCTCGCACCGTCATGCCTCGGGCATACATGGCGATAATCTTGTCATCGAACCCGGTAAACCGCCGTTCGTGCTTAGCGATCAGAATAGGATCAAAGCTGCCGTCACGGTCTCGCGGCACCTCGATGCGCAGCGGGCCGTCTTCGGTCAGCACCGTCTTGGCGCCTTTGCCATTGCGCTGGTTAGTCACCGATTCCGGTTTGGCCATGCCAGGCTTGTAGCCCAGGTGGTGACTCATCTCGCCTGACAGCGCCCTTTCAATCAGCGCCTTCTTCAGCGCCATGACTGTGGCGTTGATCTCGGCGGCCGTCTTCGGACCGTCGCCGAGCAGCTCAAGCAATTCGGCAGGTAGGGTCGGCAGTTCTGCCAACGGGGTCTTCGGCTTGCGGGGCATATCCTCTCCTTGGAGACATGTTATGCCCTGAACACGAAATTACTGATAGACCCGTTACAGCGCGTGATGGATTTTGCCTCTGGACTCAAATACGCACGCGAACTTCAGGACGAGTGAGTTGTGTGTAATGGAATGCATTAAATGCCTGCGTGCCATCCACAGATTGGCCAGTGCGAACAGCGTCTTGAGCTGCGCGGTGTTCTTGGCCAGCCCTCGGTAGCGCACTTTCGTGTATCCAAACTGGCGCTTGATCACCCGAAATGGATGCTCAACCTTGGCGCGCAGACTGGCCTTCATGTGTTCGAACTTGACCTGCGCTTGCGCCAAGCCCCGGTTCATCTGCGCGATCTTGCTCGGACGCATCGCGATAAACCACTGCACATCGCGCCCCTGATGCTCGTCTCGCTTATCCACGCCCTGGTAGCCCGCATCGCCCAACACCAGGTCTTCGTCTCCGTGCAGCAAACTCGCGACCTGCGTCACATCCGCCACATTGGCCGCCGTACCCACCACCGCATGCACCAGCCCCGTGTGCAAGTCCACGCCGATGTGCGCCTTCATGCCAAAGAAGTAGTTGTTGCCCTTCTTGGTCTGGCGCATCTCGGGGTCGCGCGCGCCCGCTTCGTTCTTGGTCGAACTGGGTGCATCGATGATCGTCGCATCGACGATCGTGCCCTGGCGCACCGCCAGGCCAAAGTCTTGCAGAAACAGCGTCACCCCTTCGAAGATCCCCTCGGCTATGTCGTGCGCTTCGAGCAGGTGGCGAAAGTTCAAAATCGTTGTCTCATCGGGCACGCGCCCGCCCGGCAGCTTGGCAAACTGACGCATCGACAAACTGTCGTACAGCGCTTCCTCCATCGCCGGGTCGCTCAAGGCAAACCACTGCTGCATAAAGTGAATCCGCAGCATCGTCTCGATCGGATACGGCTGGCGTCCCACCTTGCCCGACTGCGGATAGTGCTTGGCCACCTCGCCTGCCAGGTAGTCCCACGGAATCGTCCTGTCCATCTCGCCCAGAAACTTCTCGCGCCGCGTCTGCTTGCGCTTGCCGACATATTCCGCTTCGCTAAAACTCAGTTGGCTCATGATCTGGCTCGTGGTCGGGGAACTTGTTTGATTTACGGCTGCGCAGGAGAATTATTCAGAGCATCCTTAATTTGGCCGATCAATGGACTCTTTTTGGCCGTACTCCAGTCTGGGCAATTTGACACCGCATCAGGCTGCCCTAGTAGCTGCGGTAGGATTATCAACCGAAGCTAAATTCCAAATTTTGGTGTTGTGAAAAATCCAAGAAATTCAATATTGAGGCAAATATTGCGTATATCCCAGGAATTCATCCATTAGTTGGAGATTAAATTCAATTGACCATGTATCAGCCTCAATCTTAAATCTCCTGTAGTCTTCATAAGACCAAAAATCGGAAGGATTAAAATAGTGCGGCCCAATGCCTAGCTGGACGCTTGTCAAATATGCACCACGATCCTCTCCGACGGAGATTCTCAGGACGTGCTTCCTTTCCAGCAAAAAATGAGAAGCAAGCGATCCTCTATCTTCCGACCAAAGAAAATGCTTAATGCTTCTATTACCAGTTTTTCGGTAATAGTTTCGGACCGTGTTGTCCAACAAATTTCTACCTTCCAAGTCATTTTTTAACTGCATAATAAAGCCCTCTCGCACCCCGCTCAAAAGAGTATTCTTTACTCTGGAGATACTGATATTCCATCTCGGTATATGACTCTGACCTAACCGTTGTCGGATCTACGGTAAACGCAAAGCTCTTATTTTGAGCAATTTGCTGATCGAGGAACGCCTGGTTAATGTTCCACATATTTTTGGCGCCTAGCTGGCTCTTTACCGTTCCCCAATCAGACATTGAAAAATAAGTCGCTCCTTGTTCCTGAGCCACGGCATCATAAGAGTTCGCACTTCCTTCGATGTATGGGCCAAGAATCACTTCCGACGAAGATGCGTTCTGTGTTGAACTGATCGCAGCCTGATTGTATGCCTGCGTTAACAGTTCAGGAGAAGCCCCATCCCGATAGAAATTGTTTATCTGGGTAGCAATGACTTCAGCGTTATTTGTGGTGGCCCCAGTTGTATTACTGACAACGCTACTGGCCGATGATTCCACCGCACTCGGTACAGCACTGGCAACAATTCCCAGCGACCCATACAAAATCTGCGCCGCTTCAGCGCTCATCCCCAGTGATTGCAGTACCTGCGCGCCAAGCGGGGTGGCTGTGTTGCCGTTCGCCGCTTGCATTAGGCCGGTGACCCCGTAATCCGTCAGCGTTGTTGCCGAAGCCAATGTAGCGGCGCACCCAACTCCAGTTGCACAGACTGCATCGCTAGCAACCAATCCCGCGCCCGCCAAAGTCGCTTGTACCAGGCCAATCCCACGATTCGCTACCTGATACCGGCTCAACGCATCTTGTGTCGTATTTGACCAGGAATACGTAAACAGCCCCGGGCCTCCAGACTTCAAAAGCAAGGTCTGTTCGTTGGTCAGCGTGGCTCCCATGTCCTGCATACCTTTCAGGTAGGCATAACTAGGATCACTTTCAGGAACGCTATCCGCGCAATGCACCATGGCACACGCAGCAGCCACCAAAAGTCCCTCTTCCTTCGGGTCTCCCTTCGAAAGATTCTTGATGACCTGCATCTCATTCGCGTGCAGCTCTCGGTTGTTCGTGTCTTCGTTGATCGCCGCTGCGATCCCACCGGCATCGCCCGTCAGTGCTCCAAGTCCCGCCGCGGCAGCTACGCCTACCGCCTCCTTTACTCCTTCTGGCAGGTTGGCAGTCAACGCGTTCAATTGCGGAGCAGCTGCGGCCGCCAACCCTGAGCCCAAAGCACCTTCCACTCCACCGGTAAGCGCACCTATCGCGGTATGGGCTGCCACCCGGTAAGCTCCGCCCTCACGCCATTGCGCCTCCAGCGTATCGGCCTGAGCATTAAGTTCGGCCGCATGTGCAGGATCTTGCTTTGCTTGCTCTCGCAATGCATTCGCTTTTGTCAGCTGTATCTGGGCGTAATCGCCCACCGCCTTGCTCGCCTGCTGCCCAAAGACCGCCGTGATCTGCGCATTAGCCGCTACTTCCTGCTGCAACTGCTGCCCATCCCACGTCTTGGTCAGCCCATCTGACTCACTCGTGGATGTGACATTCCGGTTCAAGCTCGCCACCGTCTGACCCGCCGTCTGCCCCGTCGCTGCTTGCTGCGCAGCAGCGTTGGTGATCGTCACCGCCCCGCCACTGATGCCGCTGCGCGTCGTGCTGCTCTGGCTGCCGCTCTCGCTGCTAAAGCCTGCCGCAGCCCCTTGCGAGCCCGTCTTGAAGCTTTGCAGCGGCAGGGCCTTCTGCCCACCTCCCCCACTCACGCTATACCCACCCGACAAGCTGAACCCGCTCGCCTGGTAGTTGCTATGGTTCGCAATATCGCTCGTGGTCAGCGTGCCGGTCGTCAGGCTGTTCTTGCCCTGGTCTACCGCGGCCTGGCTGCTCGCGATCATCGCCCCTTTCAGATCGGTATTGCCCTGCACCCCAATCTGAAAACCTCCATCGCCCGCCTTGATCCCGGTCTGTCCGTTCACACTCGCGTAGTCGCCGCTGGCGTTGCTGTTCGAGAAGCTCAGGCTGGCCGAGGCGCCATAGCCGACCGTCACCGAGCCCGAGACGTTCATCTGCGCGCTGTCATAGGTGCTCGTGTCCTGCAGACTTTGCAGGTTCAGGTTGCCGCCCACGTCGGCGACCACCTCTTTACCGCCGGCCACCGCGCCCTTGAGCGTCGTATCTCCGCCCGATTTGATCGTCAGCGTGTTGGCCGCCATCACCTGGCTATTGATGTTGCTCACCTGGTCGCTGTTGGTGTGGCCTTTGCCCAGGCTGCCGCTGGCCGTCACCCCGATGGCCGGTCCGTTGCTGCCCATGGTCACCGCCACGCCCACCGCCGCGCTCGAACTGAAGTTCTGGCTGCGTGCGCTGCTCGTGTCCTGGCTTGCAAGAAGATTGACCTGGTTGTCCGCCTGCAGCAGCGCATTGCCACCCGCGTTCACATCGCTACCGCGGACCGTCACGTTGCTCTCTTGGCCTGCGCCCGTGGCTACGATGCTGACGTTGCCCCGTGCCGCGACGTTCGAACCGACGCCGGTGTTGCTCGCCTGCGTGCTGATCTGGTCGCTATGGCTGTGGCCCACCGTGAGCGCGATGCTGAACTGCCCGCCCCCACCGCTTGCCCCACCGGAGCCGCCCGAACCCGACGGGCTGTTGAACGAGTTCGCGGTGTTGTACAGGGTCAAGGCCGAGGCGCCCGCCGCCAGCGCCTTGGCCCGGGTATCGCTCGTCTGGCTGGCTGCCTGCGCCATCTGCGAGACCGTCTGCAGCGCTGAAATGACCGGGCTGGACAACGCCAAGGTCAGCCCGGTCTGCTCGAACTTGGTCTCCTGGCTGCCCACCGAACTCTGGCGGGCCTCGACGATATCGACCTCTTTGCCCTGGATCGCGATGTCGCCTGTTGACGCTGTCACGTTGCTGCCGACCTGGCGGTACTGATTGCCCGAGGTGATATCGACGTTGCCGTTGACCGACCCGACTGTGGAGGCCAGCGCCGTCGTGCCCGCGCTGTGATCGTCCTCGCTTTGCTTGCGCGTTCCGATCGTAAAGCCCACGCCGCCCGAGTTCATGAGGCCGCTAGCGTTGTCCTCGGCGTAACTGGTCTGGTCCCAGGTGTTGGTGGCGGCTTCGATGCCGACGTTGCCTTGCGCGGCCAGCGCCACATTGTTTGTGGCCCCGACCGTGGATCCGGTAATGGACAGATCGCCGCCCGCGTTGGCGCCCAGCGTATTGCCGAACACCGTGGAGCCCACCGCCAGCGACTGTTTCGAGGTGGTCGCTGTCGTTATCTGTTCCTGCGACAGGAAGCCGGATTCGCTCGTGTGCGACCAGTGCTGCGCATCGTGCTCCTCGGCCACCGTGCCCACTGCGATATCGCCCGTGGAGTGCAAATTCACCGCGCCTCCGGCGGTCCCACCAGCGCCGCCGGTCGTCACCGTCGAACCCAGGATGGATAGATTGCCCGTGCCGCCTTGCCCGGCCGCCAGCGTCACGTTGCCACCGGCGTTGATGGCGCTGCCCTGAACCGTCTCGTCGTAGGTCGAGTCCTTGCGATGAAAGAGGCTGCCCCCCATCGACTGGCCGTTGTACGTGGACGTGTCCTTGGCGGCCGTCACGGTCAGGTCGCCGCCCGCCTGCAGCGATGCGTCGCCATGCGCCTGCACGGCGGCATCGGCCAGGGTGGTATCGCCGCCGGACACGGTCGTGAGATTGCCGCCGGCCGCAATCGTGCTGCCTACGTTGGTCGTGGTTTGGGTGTGACCGCCGTTCAGGCCGTCCGTCGTGCCCGCGTCTTGCGTCGCAGTCAGTGCCAGTGTGCTGGCGTTCAGGTTCCGGCCCGCGGTAATGGATGCATCCGCGCCCGATTGAACCGCCGCGCCGTCCAGATTGACGTCGCGACCCGCCGCCAGTGTCACGTTGTGCGTTGCCGAGATCAGGCCGACCGACTGAGTCGCCATGCCGGTCGCGTTGGAATAGACCTTGCCGTTGCCGGTATCGACACCGGCTTGCATGACCGTGCTCTGGTTGACAATGTCATTGCCCGCCGTGACCTGCGTGTCGGTCCCGCCGATGGTTCCGCCCAGGTTGACCACGTTTTGCGCTGCGGCCACCGTGGTCGTGCCGCCGGTGCCGATCGTGCCCTGGTTGAGCACATTGTTTGCGGCTACGGTCGTGGCCGTGCTGCCCGCTACCGTGCCGCTATTGACGAGGTCGCCGGTGGCGCTCAGATTGACCGTGTTGCCCGCCACGAGCGCGCCGCTGGCCTTGAGGTTGACCGTGTCCGATTGCGCCAGGTACAGCTTGGGCACCAGCACCGTCTGCTGCGTGCCGTCCGGCAGCGTCACGGTCTGGTTGACCAGCCAGACCATATTGCTCGTGAGCTTGAACATCTGCGCGGCCGTCAGGCCCACGCCCACGGTCAGGCCGAACTGCCGGGCAACCTGCGCGCCGCTTTGCATCAGCGCCGTGTATTCATCCAGATTGTCGGTGTAAGAACCCAGGAAGGTCTTGCCGGTGAGCTGCGTCACCTGGCTCATCACCAGTTGTTCTTCGTACGCCCCGTCGCCCAGGCGCTTGGGCATGATCTGGGGATTGACGCCCAGTTGCCCCAACAGATAGTCGCTGCTGATGAATTTCGTGTAGCTGGTAAAGCGCGGATCGGTTTCGATCAGCGGGCCCGAGTCCGGCGCGGCGTGATAGCTATAGAGCGCGTTGCTCGGCAGCGTCAGGCCGGGAATGGCGCCGGCCAGCGTCTGTACGGCCCCGGTGCCCGGCTGCGCGGACGTGCTGGTCGAGCCGATGTGGATGGCTCCCGCGTTGACCTGGACCGACTGGTTGGACGTCGCCACCGCGGGCAGCGAATCGACCACGGTGTTCGATAGTGGAACCGTTGCGTCGGCAACGGAACGCCAGTCCTCGTCGTCGCTGGTCTTGGCGTGCCAGTAGAAGGTCGACGTATCCGTTTCGGTGCGTGTCTGGTGCAGCACGGTGCCCAGGTCGTTGACCGAGCCGCCGACCGCGCGCCGAAGCAGATTGCCGCCGGCCGCCATGGTCGATGAATCGTTGTTGATGGCTCCGCCGTCGGCGTTGACGCTGAGCGCGCCCTGCGCCTGGATCAGCGCCGCAGTGCCTGCGTTCAGGACGCGCTCTGTCGTGGTAGTGATGCTCGGCGTGCGGTTGATCTCTACATAATCGTGCCCGTCCGAACCCAGATCCGAACGCCCGCGGACCTGGTCCGGTTCGATGTTCACCGTCGGGTTGTAGTCCGGCCAGAACGCGATCGTCACCGTACCGTTGCCGTTGTTCGTCAGACCCTGGTAGTACTGCGTCGAGCTTTGCGTAATGGGGCGGGTCGTCACGACCGGTGGCGGGGTATTGCCAGCATCCCCCATGGGCGTGAAAGTATGCGTGGTCTGATCTGTCAGCGGCGAGGTGAGCGAGAACGTCCGGTTCGCTGTATTGATGTTCGTGACTTGTGAGGCGGGCAGCGTCAGCGTGATCGGCGTGGATAGGCGGGAGGCGGCATCGATACCGATGGCGCCCGCGCTAAAGCGCCACTGGGGATAAAAATCGCTCTGGTAATACCCGAGCTGCCCCCAGTTCAAATCCGCTGTCCACAGCGACAGCGTCGACCCGGTCGTCGTCATCGGCGTACCCGGATCGATCTGCACACCCGTGCGCTGGTTGTTCAGCGTGTGCGCGGCGATGTCCAGATTGCCTGCCGCTTCGATAGTGGCCGCGCTATTGGTGATCGTGCCGGTCTGGTCGGCCAAGAGTCCCGAGGCATCGCGCGCGGAATCCCGTGCCAGCTCGATGTTGCCGCCGCTATAGATCGTCGCGCCGTCGGCGTTGGTGAGCGTATTGGCCGCATAGACGCCCACCGAGGAGATGCCGGCGATCAGCGCGGCCGCACCGGTGTTGTTCACATTGGCCGCGGTCAGGGTGGCCGTGTTGCCGATCATCGAGCCGGTATTGTCAATGTCGCCCGAGGTGGTCACGCCCAGATGCTGGGCGGCGCTGATCGTGCCGGCATTGCTCAGATGGCTGGCCGCTATGGTCACCTCGCCATTGCCGCCGATCGTTCCTCCTTGGCCGTTATTGAGAAGCCCGCCGGTCGTAAGCTTCAGGCCCTCGGTGTTCAAGGACGTGATGTGACCGGCCGTATTGTCCAGGCTGGCACTGGTCGACGCGAGGGCGCCCGCCGATTGAATGGTGCCGCCCGTATTGGTCAGCGCGCCGGTGACCTGGGCCGAGAAGGTCGCTTGCGAGACCATCTGCCCGCCTTGGTTGGAGAGAGACCCGGCGATGACCGTTTGCACGCCGGTCGAAGAAAGAGACCCATGGTCGTTGATGAGCGCGCCTTGGGCAGAGGCACTGAGACTGCCGCCCGCAACTGTCTTTGCGGCTGCGAGATTCAGATCTCCCGATGAGGCGGAAAGGGCGAGATTGCTATTGGCGGAAGTTTGGCTGCCCGCCAGATTGACCTGCGCCCCGGAGAGCGAGGCGTTGCCACCGGCCACATTCTGGCCGGTGGCCGCGAGCGTGCCGATAGCGGCCACCGTCAGATCGCCCGAGGGCGCGAGCGACCCATCGCGGTTGACCCCCGCGCCCAGGGTGCCCGTTGAGACAGCGCTGTCAACAGTGGCCGAAAGATTATGCCGGGCGGCCAGTGTCCCGCTATTGGTCAGGTCCCCGGCGGTCGTGGCAACCAGGTCGTGCTGGGCGTAGGTCGCCCCCGTATTGGTGATGCCGTCGTGGGCCGAGAGGGCAATGTTGCCGGTGGCAACCATCTGGCCGGACTGCACCAGCCGACCCGAGGCGGTCAGCGTCAGGTCGCCAGCCTGCGCGACCAAGGCGCCGGCATTGCTCACGCCCACGCCGTTCTCGGTGCCGACCAGCGTGATGCGATTGGCGTACATGCCGCCCAGCTGTTTGACGTCGATGGCCACGGTCGGCGCAGCGCCCGTGCCAGTAATAGAGGTTGCCTTCTGGCTCGGGTAGTCGACCTGGTTCGCGCCCGCGACCACGCTCACGGCCTTGCCGTGGATCGCCGCATTGACCTGGACGGCGCGCGAGATGAGATCGGCCTCGTCCATGTTCGAGGCGTCCAGTCCGCCGCCCTGAACCGTGATGTTCCCGCCCGTGACGTTCAGGCCCGTCAGGTTGCCGTTTGCGTCCAGGACAGGCGTCCCTGTCGTCAGCACGCCGCGCGCAGTGTTGATGAAACCGCCGCCGTCCACCACGATCCCCGAGCTGTTGGAGACCACGACATCGGCCTTCGGGCCCGCGACCTCGACGGATTGGTCACGGAACTTCTTACGCGCAAGGTTGCTTTTATGGACTCGCTTCAGTGCTGCCCGGGCAGGCACGGCCGAAGATTTTTAACTCTCTGGATTTTAGGAGGCCAAAACGGCGCTTGCCGGCGTCAATGGCTTCGCCTTGCCTTGTTTGACGTTTGAATATTCAAAAACCGCAAATTCGTCGCGGGTTCCATGCCGGCAGACGAAAGTGCGCCCACATGAAAAAAGCGGCTTTCCCCTCGCGGGGAAAGCCGCCCTCATGCGCGCCGTGTGTCGATGATCAGTTCACGTGCGCGCCCGAGACCTTCACGATCTGCTTGTACTTGGCTTTTTCACGCTTGACGAACTCGGTGAACTGGGCCACCGACATGGGCTGGATGTCCGAACCCATCGACAGCAGCAGCTTGCGCACGTCGGGCTGGCGCAGCGCGTCCGAATAGGCCTTGTTCAGCTTTTCCACGATCGCGGGCGGCGTGCCGCCGGTGGCGATGATGCCGAACCAGGTGCCCAGGTCGAAGTCCTTCACGCCCGCCTGCTCCATGGTGGGCAGATCGGGCAGCAGCGACGAGCGCGCGGCCGTGGTCACGGCCAGGGCCAGCACCTTGCCGTCCTTGATCAGCCCCGCCGAGGACGCCAGGTTGTCGAACATGAAATCGGACTGGCCCGAAAGCAGCGCCAATTGCGCCGGCGCCGCGCCCTGGTAGGGGATGTGCTCGGTCTTGATGCCCGCGCGCAGATTGAACAGCGCCCCCGCCAGATGGCCCGCGCTACCGTTGCCGCCCGACCCGAAGTTGAGCTTGCCCGGATGCGCCTTGGCGTAGGCGATCAGGTCATGCACGGTCTTGATGTGGTTCTTCTGTGCGAAGGCCAGATTGACCTCCAGCACATTGGGCACCGAGGCCACAATAGTGACGGGTGCGAAATCCTTGTCGGGATTGAAAGGCAGCTTGCTGTACAGCCAGGGATTGATGGCATTGATGGCCACCGCCCCCATGCCCAGCGTGTAGCCGTCCGGCGGCGCCTTGGCGATCAGGTCGGCGCCGATGTCGCCACCCGCGCCGGCGCGGTTCTCGACCACGACGGGCTGCCCCAGCTCGGCCTGCACCTTCTGGGCCAGCAGGCGCGAGGTGGTGTCCAGCGGGCCGCCAGGCGGATAAGGCACGATGAAACGCAGCGGCTTGTCCGGATAGGCGCCGGCCGCCTGAGCGGCCAGGGGCGCCATGGACAGACCCGCGGCCAGCGCCAGCGCGCCGCCCACGGCAATGCGGCGGGATAGGGAAAAGCGTGACATACGGTGTCTCCTTATTGTCGGCAAATCGCCCAAGCATACTCCAGGCAAGTCATCGGCTTGCTTGCAAGGTTTCCCGTATGGATCGATGCGCAGCTCCACCTCGCAAGACGCTCGAGCACCAAACCCAGCGCTGGACGAATGGGCGCCGCTCGCGGCGGCCGACGACGACACGCTCAGACCCTGACAGTCGGTCGCCTCGCGCCGGCGGCTCAAGAACTCAATGCAGAATCTGGCTCAAGAACAGCCGGGTCCGCTCGTTCTGCGGATGATCGAAAAACGTATCCGGCTTGTTTTCTTCGATGATCTCGCCCCGATCCATGAAGATCACCCGGTCGGCCACCTTGCGCGCAAACCCCATCTCGTGCGTGACGCACAGCATGGTCATCCCGGACTCCTGTGCCAGGCCCACCATCACGTCCAGCACCTCCTTGACCATTTCCGGATCGAGCGCCGAGGTCGGCTCGTCGAACAGCATGATCTTGGGATTCATGCACAGCGAACGCGCGATCGCCACGCGCTGCTGCTGGCCACCCGACAACTGGCCGGGATACTTGTCGGCCTGGTCGGTGATGCGCACGCGCTCCAGGTACTGCATGGCCGTGTCCCGCGCCTGAGCCAGCGGCTGCTTGAGCACCCAGGTCGGCCCCAGCGTCAGGTTCTCCAGCACTGTCAGGTGAGGGAAAAGATTGAAGTGCTGGAAAACCATGCCGACATCGCGGCGTATCGCCTCGACCTGGCGCAGATCCCGGGTCAGCTCGATGCCCTCGACAACGATACTGCCCTGCTGATGCTCTTCCAGCCGGTTGATGCAGCGGATCAGCGTGGACTTGCCCGAACCGGACGGGCCGCAGATCACGATGCGCTCGCCCTGCCCGACTTCGAGGTTGATATTGCGCAGCACGTGGAACTGCCCGAACCACTTGTTGACGTCGCGCATGCGGATGATGGCGTCTGCCATGCGGTTTGACTCCTGGAATGCCTATCGCGAATAACCGGTGCCGAGCCGCTTTTCCAGCGCCCGGCCGTATTGGGACATCGCAAAGCAGAACGCGAAATAAATCAGCCCGACGAACACATAACCCTCGGCGCTGAAGCCGCGCCAGGCGATGTCCGCCATGGCGGTCTTGACCGTGAGCATCAGGTCGAACGTGCCGATGATGATGACCAGCGAAGTGTCCTTGAAAAGCCCGATGAAGGTGCTGACGATGGGTGGGACCACCAGCCGCAACGCCTGCGGCAGGATGATCTTGCGCATCGTCTGCCAGTAGGACAGCCCGATCGATTGCGCGCCTTCGTACTGCCCCTTGGGAATGGCCTGCAGGCCGCCGCGCACGATCTCGGCGATATAGGCGGCGGTGAACAGGATGATGGCGATCTGAGCACGCAGCAGCTTGTCGATGTCCAAGCCCTCGGGAAAGAACAGGGGCAGCATCACCGAAGCCATGAAGAGCAGGCTGATGAGCGGCACGCCGCGGATCAGCTCGATGTAGACCACGCACAAGGCCCGGATGGCCGGCAGGTTCGAACGCCGCCCCAGGGCCAGGACGATACCCAGCGGAAAGGCCGCGGCGATGCCGAACACCGCCAGCATCAGCGTGACCGGCAGACCGCCCCAGAGCGTATCCTCGACGTAGCCCAGCCCCAGCATGCCGCCCCACATCAACACGCCCGAGACCGCCAGGCCCGCGACCCAGACGAACACGAGCCTGATGTTCCAGAAGCGGCGCATGCCGCTTGCGGCCACCGTGGCGATCATGAGGCACGTGGCCAGCAGCGGGCGCCACTGCTGCGCGTAGGGATAGGTGCCGAACAGGATGAAGCGGTACTTGTCGGCGATGAAGCTCCAGCACGCGCCGGCGGGATCGGCGCGGCAGGCCTCGGACGTGCCGTGCCAGTGCGCTTTGATGAACAGCCACTCGGCCAGCGGTGGCACCGCCATCAGCAGCAGCCAGGCCGCCAGCACGGTCAGCAGTGTATTGAGCGGCGAGGAAAAGAGGCGCTCGCGCAGCCAGCGCCACGCGCCGGACCGGCCGGCCGCAGGCGGCAGGCCTTCCTCGGGGATGGGACCGGGGGCGCCCACGTCAGCGCTCCACCAGCGCGACGCGCCGGTTGTACCAGTTCATGAAGAAAGAAATCGTCAGACTCACGGTGAGGTAGGCCGCCATGATGAGCAGCACGCCTTCGATCGCCTGGCCCGTCTGGTTGATGGTGGTGTCCAGGATCGACACGATATCGGGATAGCCGATGGCCACGGCCAGCGAGCTGTTCTTGGCCAGGTTGAGATACTGGCTGGTCATGGGCGGCACGATCACGCGCAGCGCCTGCGGCAGCACGACCAGACGCAGCACCAGAGCGCGGCGCAGGCCCAGCGAGCCGGCCGCTTCCCACTGGCCGACGTCGACCGCCTGGATGCCCGATCGCACCACCTCCGCGGTAAAGGCCGTGGTGTAGACCACCAGGCCAAGCAGCAGCGCCGCCAGCTCCGGACTCAGCGTCCAGCCTCCGGCGAAGTTGAACCCCCTGAGCACGGGCGTCTGAAGCACGAGATGGCGGCCGCTGACCAGCCAGCCGAAAAAAGGCAGCGTGACGATCAGCGCCAGCGCCCAACGGCCCAGCGCGAAGGGCCGCCCCGTGGCCTGCTGGCGCCGCCTGCCCCAGTAGTGCAGGGCCGCGATGCCGGCAAGCGCCAGGACCAGACCGAGCAGCATCCATCCGGCCGACTCGCCATGCAGCGCCGGAACCTTCAGGCCGCGGTTGGAGAGAAACACGCCCGGCAGCGGCCGATGAGCCTGCCGCGGACCCGGCATGCCCTCGGTGATGATCGAATACCAAAAGAACAGTTGCAGCAGCAGCGGCACATTGCGCACGGCCTCGACATACAACATGGCCAGCTTGGCGATCAGCCAGTTCCTGGACAGCCGACCGATGCCCACGAGCGTGCCCAGCAGCGTGGAAAAGACCACGCCCAGCACCGAGACCAGCAGCGTGTTGAGTATGCCGATCCAGATGGCCCGGCCGTAAGTGCTGGCCGGCGTGTAGGCCACCAGCGTCTGGCCGATGTCGAAGCCGGCCTCGCGATGCAGGAAGGCGAAACCGGTGGTGATGTGGCGGGAACTGAGGTTGTGCAGCAGGTTGGAGATCAGGAACCAGATCGCCAGGGCGACGATCCCGACCGCCAGGACCTGGTAGATCGCCGAACGTACGCCGGGATCGTGCCAGCCTAGCCGACGCGCGGGGGGCGTGCGAGGGGGAGATGAACTCATGTCGAGCCGATGCGCGGGGCGCGGCGCGATGCGCAGGCACCGCGCACCCGGACTGCTTAGCGGATCGGCCAGCCGTACTGGATACCGCCGTCCCTGTACTGGGCGTTCAGGCCTCGTTCGAGCTTGAGCGCGCTGTCCTTGCCCACGTCGCGGTCGAAGACTTCGCCGTAGTTGCCCACCTGCTTGACGATGTCGTAGGCCCACTTGTCGTCCACGCCCAGGCCCTTGCCGATGCCGGGGGTCACGCCCAGGATGCGCTGCACGTTGGGGTTGCTGCTCTTGAGTTCCTCATCGACATTCTTGGATGTGATGCCGTACTCCTCGGCTTCGAGCATGGCGTTGAGCGTCCAGCGCACGACGTTGAACCACTGATCGTCGCCCTGGCGCACCATGGGTCCGAGCGGCTCCTTGGAGAAGTTTTCCGGCAGGATGACGTACTGTTCGGGATTGGCCATCGTGGTGCGCAGCGCAGCCAGGGCCGACTTGTCGGTACTGTAGGCATCGCAGCGGCCCGCCACGAAGGCGCCGAGCGCCTCGTCGAGCTTGTCGATCACGACCGTCTTGAAGTCGATCTTGTTGGCGCGGAACCAGTCGGCCAGGTTCAGCTGGGTCGTGGTGCCGGGCTGCAGGCAGATGGTGGCGCCGGCCAGATCCTTGGCGCTTTTCACGCCCGAACTCTTCTTGACCATGATGCCCTGGCTATCGTAGAAATCGACGCCGGTGCCGATCAGGCCCAGGGTGGTGTCGCGGGTGATGGTCTGGGTGGTGTCGCGGCTGAGCAGGTCGACTTCGCCCGACTGCAGCGCGGTAAAGCGCTGTTGGACCGACAGCGGCGTGAACTTGACCTTGCTGGCGTCGCCGAACAGGGTGGCCGCCACGGCATGGCAGAAGTCCACGTCCAGGCCCGTCCACTTGCCCTTGCTGTCGGCGATGGAAAAGCCGGCCACGCCGGTGGACACACCGCACTGCACATAGCCGCGCTTTTTTACGGCATCGAAGGTGGTGCCCGCATGCGCCACCGAAGCGGCGGCGAACAACGCCGCCCCGCTCGCCATCAATTTCAAAGCTTTCATCGTGTGCTCTCCGTTAGTAGCCTTGGCCGCCTCACCGCCTGCGCCCCGGCGTTGCCATTCAATGTACACGTGTGGCATCGTACGTGGCCTGATATAGGGGGACAAGGGGGCAGCCGGCCGAAGGCGCGGCCCGGGAGCTTTTTTCTTTTTATTCGTTACTATTGCGCTTCACCTTGCGCATTGCCATGATCGAATTCCAGCACGTCTTCAAATCGTATGGCCGCGGCCGCAATATCCTGGCGGACGTCAACTTCCGCATCACGGCCGGGGAATTCGTCTTCGTCTCGGGTCCGTCGGGCGCGGGCAAATCCACCCTGCTCAAGCTGGTGGGCGGACTGGAATCCGCCAGCCGGGGCAGCATCCAGGTCAACGGCCAACGACTGGACCAGTTGCCCGCGCGGGCGCGCCCCTATCTGCGCCGCGCCGTCGGCGTGATCCTGCAGAACACGCACCTGCTCTACGACCGCAGCGCGCTGGCCAATGTCATGCTGCCGCTGCTGGTCACGGGCCTGGCGATCGGCACCGCGGGCGGGCGCGCCCGCGCCGCACTCGACAAGGTCGGTCTGGCCGGCAAGGAAAACCTCAGTCCCATCGAGCTTTCGGGCGGCGAACAGCAGCGCCTGGCCATCGCCCGCGCTATCGTCAACCGCCCCGCCATCCTGATCGCCGACGAACCCACGGCCAATCTCGACCACGGCAATGCCCAGCGCATCATGAACGTGTTCCGCGATTTCAACCGGGTAGGCGTGACCACCCTGATCTCCTCGCACGACACCGAGCTGATGGCCGGGTATGCGAACCGCGTGCTGCTCCTGTCCGAACCGGGCAAGTTCCAGGACTCGCACCCCATCGCGACGGGAGCCCCGGCATGAAGTCATTACTGCAGCAGCACCGCTACGCTCTGGTCATCACGCTGCGCCGGTTCGCGGCCCAGCCTTTCTCCTCGCTGGCCAACCTGCTGGTCATGGCGCTGATCCTGGCTTTGCCGCTGCTGGGCGCTGCCGTGCTGGTGTCGGTCGAACCGGTCGTGCGCGACATGTCGGTCACGCCCGAACTGACCGTCTTCATGCAGCCTGCGGCGTCCTCGGACGCGGCCCAGGCCGTGGCCGAGCGCATTACCCGCGAAACCGCCGACCAGGTCAAGAGCGTGCGCGTGATACCGCGCGCACAGGCCCTGCAATCCCTGCGCAACAATCCGGCCTGGCGCGAGGCCCTGGCCGCCCTGCCCGACAACCCCCTGCCCGACGCGGTGGTGGTCACTCTCAAAAGCGGCGACGACCTGGCCGCGCGCGCCGACGCAATGGCCGGAGCGTGGGGTAAATGGCCCCAGGTCGACCATGTGCAGCTGGACAGCGCCTGGGTGCAGCGCCTGGAAGCCCTATTGCGGTTCGGCCGCATTGGTCTCTGGTTCCTGGCCATCTGCGTGGCCGTGGTGGTCCTGGCCACGGTTTTTAACACCGTGCGCCTGCAGGCCATGACCCAGCGCGAGGAAATCGCGGTCGCCCGGCTGGTGGGCGCCACCGAGTCTTTCGTGCGCCGGCCTTTTCTCTACCTGGGCGCGCTCACGGGCACGGCTGCCGCCCTGCTGGCCATCCTCGCGGCCGGCCTGGCACTGCAACCGCTCAACGGCGCCGTGCTGGGGCTGGCCCGCAGCTATGGCGCCGAATTCGCCCTGCACCTGCCCAGCCTGCCGGTGCTGGCGATCGAAGTTCTGGCGGCCGGCGTCCTGGGTGCCCTCTCGGCACGCTGGTCAGTCACCCGTAGTACGCGCTTTTAACGGCCGTAATCCGCAGATTGAACCAGGGGCCAGAACAGGTACAGTGAAACGCGGTTTGTTGCAACATGCAACAAACCGCCCGCCAATCACCAATCGACGAGTGGGCAGCGCCACCGGACTACCCGATATGCCATCCGCCTCCAAAGCCCGGGCCACCCGCCACTACTACGACAGCAACTTCAACAGCCCTGCCGTCAAGATACTGCCGAACGAATACTACGTGACCTCCGGCGAGGACCTGATGCTCACCACCGTGCTGGGTTCGTGCGTGTCGGCATGCATCCACGACCCGGTCACCAAGGTGGGCGGCATGAATCACTTCATGTTGCCCGACGGCGACAGCACCTCGCCGGCATCGGCCACCATGCGCTACGGCTCGTTCGCGATGGAAGTGCTGATCAACGAGCTGCTCAAGGCGGGCGCGGACCGCGGCCGTCTCGAGGCCAAGGTGTTCGGCGGCGGGGCCGTGCTCGCGGCCATGCAGCAGATGAACATCGGCGAGCGCAACGGCATTTTCGTACTCAACTACCTGAAAACCGAAGGCATCCCGGTCCGCTCCCAGGACCTGGGCGATGAGCATGCCCGCCGCATCAACTACTTCCCCCGCAGCGGCAAGGTCATGGTGCGGCGCATGGCCCCCCATCATCACAAGGGTGAAGTCATCATCGCCAAGCGCGACGAGATCACGGCCCAGGTGGCCCAGGCCGAAGCCGACGCGCCGACCAACGTGCAGCGCTTCACGACCAAGGGCGGAATGAAGATCGAGCGGTTCAAGTAGCCCGGCTCGCCGCGGCGAAGCGACCGTATGGCGGCTTGCGCACGCAAGGCTGCCGCGTTGATGAACGCGTCCGAAAATGGCGAGCGCGCCATCGAAGTCCTGCGTACGCTTGCGTACCGGGAAGACGAGCACCGACATCCCGACCATCCACATTCCTTGCCATGAATCTTCTCGAACTCTTTTTGCTGGCCGCGATCTGGGGCGCCTCCTTCTTGTTCATGCGCGTGACCACGCCCGAGCTCGGGGCCGTCGTGCTGATCGCGCTGCGCGTGGGCATCGCGGCACTGGTGCTGCTGCCCGTGCTGCGCTCGGCCCAGGCGCGCGCGCAGTTTCGATCCAAGCTATGGCCCCTGTTCGTCGTGAGCGTCACCAATTCCGCGATACCGTTCACCCTGCTGGCGTATTCGACGCTGTACGTCGACGCGGGGATGGACTCCATCCTCAACGCCACCACGCCGCTCTGGACCGCACTGATCTCGGTGACCCTCTACCAGACGGCGATGAACCGCGAGCAGACCCTGGGCCTGCTGTTCGGCCTGGTCGGCACGATCGTGCTGGTCTGGGACACACTCGATTCCGGCGTCAAAGGCATCCCTGTCGCGATTGGGGCGGCACTGCTCGCGACCTTGTGCTACGGCTTTGCGGTGAATTATTCCAAGCGCAACCTGGCCGGCGTGCGGCCTTTCGTCGCGGCCTTCGGCAGCCAGTTCTTCTCCGCCATCCTCCTGCTGCCGATCGCGCTGACTCTCTGGCCCCGACACACCATCGCTGCCTCCACCTGGGCCTGCGTGGCCGCGCTGGGCCTGCTTTGCACCGGCTTTGCCTACATCCTGTACTTCAGGCTGATCGAGCGCGTGGGCGCCTCCTACGCGGCATCGGTCACCTTCGTCATCCCTCTTTTCGGAGTGCTGTGGGGCGCGCTGTTCCTGGGCGAACGCGTCACCCCGACGACCCTGGCCGGCGGACTCATCATTCTTTTCGGAACAGCCCTGACCAGCGGCAAGCTGAACTGGATGATGCCGAAAAGGGCTTGAGCGCCTGAAACACGAAGGGGGCCTCGCGGGCCCCCTTCGCTCGTGATCGCGACCCGCCTCAGGCCGCCCGCGAGCCGCCCAGGGTCACGACCTGTGCGCTCAATTCCTTGAGCAGTTCGTCACGCCGGGCTGCCGCCTTGGCCATGGCGGCCTCCTTCACATGCCCGTATCCGCGGATGTGCTCGGGCAGGCTGGCCAGGGCAACCGCCTTGTCCAGATTCCCGCGTTCGAGCTTGGCCGCGATGGCCGTCAGGTCTTGGGCGTACTGGCGGATCAGCGCACGCTCGGCGCGGCGCTCCTCGGTACGGCCGAACACATCCAGCGCCGTTCCGCGCAGACCGCGCATGGCGGCCAAGACGCGGAAAGCCTTCAGCACCCAGGGGCCGTAGCTGCGCTTGATCAGATGGCCCTTGGCATCGCGCTTGGCGAACAAGGGCGGAGCCAAATGCAGGTTGAGCTTCCAGTCGCCCTCGAACTGCTCCTGGACCTGCTTGATGAACGCGCCGTCGGTGTACAGCCGCGCGACTTCGTACTCGTCCTTGTAGGCCATGAGCTTGAAGTAATAGCGCGCCACCGCCAGCGCCAGCCGGTCGGTGCCGGTGGCAGCCTGTTCGGCCTGCGCCACCGTATCCACCAGGCTGCGGTAGCGCTGGGCATAGGCTGCGTTCTGGTACTGCGTGAGCAAGGCCGAGCGGTGCTCGACCAGCTCGGCCAGTTCGCCCTGCGGCCGCTTGAAGTCGACCACGGTCGACTCGGCCTTCTGGCCGCGCTTGAGCTCGATGATGCCCCCGTCCTGAGCCGGGTCCTGGGCTTGTTGCGGCGCGGCTTTCTCGCCCTTGCCTATCAGGCCTTGCACCTGGGCCAGATCATGCGCGGCGCGGCGCCCCCAGTCGAAGGCGGCCAGATTGTTGGGCACCTGTTGGCCGTTCAGTTCGATGGCGCGCTTGAGCGCGGCCTCGCCCACCGGCAGCCAGCCCTTCTGGTAGGCGTAGCCCATCATCATGGGGTTGGAGTAGATGGCATCGCCCAGCAGGCCCACCGCCAGCTCGGACGCATCGAAGGCGGCCAGGTTGCCGGGCCCGCAGGCCGCAGCCAGTTCGGCGGTGAGGTCGGAACCGGGCAGCATCCAGTCGGGGTTGTGCACGAAGCTGGCCGTGGGCGCCACATCGCTGTTGAGCAGCACGCGGGTGCGGCCCGGCAGCATGCGGCCAATGGCTTCCTGACTGGTGCCCACGACCAGGTCGCCCAGCAGGGCCACGTCGGCCTCGCCCATGGCCACGCGGGTATTGAGCAGATCGGCCGAAGACGAGGCCAGGACCACGTGCGAGAGCACCGCGCCGCCCTTTTGCGCGAGGCCCGCCATGTCGAGCACCGAACAGCCCTTGCCCTCGATGTGCGCGGCCATGCCGATGAGCTGGCCGATGGTGACGATGCCCGTGCCGCCCACGCCGGCCAGGAACACCCCGTACAGGCCGCGGCGCGCGGCCAGGTCGGGAAGCACCGGATCGGGCAAGCCGGCGGCAATGTCGCCCTGCTGCGAGAGCGCCTTGGGCTTGCGCAGCTTGCCGCCTTCGACTGTCACCAGGCTGGGGCAGAAACCCTTCAGGCAGGAGAAGTCCTTGTTGCAGCTGGACTGGTTGATCTTGCGCTTGCGGCCCAACTCCGTTTCCAGCGGCTCGACCGACAGGCAGTGCGACTGGTCGGAGCAGTCGCCGCAACCTTCGCAGACGCGGTCATTGATGACGACGCGGCGCGCCGGATCGGGATAGGCGTTGCGCTTGCGGCGGCGGCGCTTCTCCGTGGCGCAGGTCTGGTCGTAAATGAGCACGGACACATTGCCGTATTCGCGCAGTTCGCGCATCACGGCGTCGAGCTCGTCACGGTGCTTGACCGGCACGTTCGGCGCCAGATCCGTCACGTTCTTGTACTTTTCGGGTTCGTCCGTGACGATGACGATTTTCTGGATGCCCTCGGCCGCCATCTGGCGCGAGATCATCGGCACGGTGATGGGCCCGTCCACCGGCTGGCCGCCCGTCATGGCCACCGCGTCGTTGAAGAGAATCTTGTAGGTGATGGATGCCTTGGCCGCCACCGCCGCGCGTATGGCCAAAAGGCCCGAATGGTAATAGGTGCCGTCGCCCAGATTGGCGAAGACGTGCTTTTCCTCGGTGAAGGGCGCCTGGCCGATCCAGGGCACGCCCTCGCCGCCCATTTGGGTGAAGACCTGAGTGTTGCGGTCCATCCAGGTGACCATGTAGTGGCAGCCGATGCCCGCCATGCCGCGCGAGCCTTCGGGCACGCGGGTGGAGGTGTTGTGCGGACAACCCGAGCAGAACCAGGGCTTGCGTTCGGTCGTCACGCGCGGGCGCGACAGCACCTTCTCACGCGCATCGAGAAACGCCAGGCGCGCCTGGATGCCGGCGCGAACGTCCTCGGGCAACTCGAACTTCAACAAACGCGAGCCGATGGCGCGGGCCACGATGGCCGGGGAGAACTCGTAATGCGCGGGCAAGAGCCAGTTGCCTTGCGGGATGCCCCATTCGCCACCGCTCTTGTCGTCGAACTTGCCGACCACATTCGGGATCTTGCGATCAGAACCTATCCAGCCGAAGAGCTCTTCCTTGAGCTGGTATTCGAGCATCTGGCGCTTTTCTTCGACGACTAGAATTTCGTCCAGGCCTTCGGCGAACTTCTGCATGCCAGTCGCTTCCAGCGGCCACACCATGCCCACCTTGAAGAGGCGCACGCCGATGCGCTGGCAGATGTCGTCCGTCAGACCCAGGTCGGCCAGGGCCTGGCGCGTGTCCAGATAGGCCTTGCCCGAGGTCATGATGCCAAAGCGCGCCGACGGGGTCGGCACGTGCCACATCTCGCGGTTGAGCTTGTTGGCGCGCACATAGGCCATCGCCGCATAGAGCTTGTAGTCGAGCAGCCTCGCCTCCTGCGCCAGGGGCGTATCGGGAATGCGGATGTTCAGTCCGCCCGGCGGCATGATGAAGTCTTCGGGCAGCACAATGGAGACGCGCTCCGGATCGACTTCCACCGAAGCCGACACCTCGACGATGTCGGTGATGCACTTGATGCCCGACCACACCCCGGCATAGCGGCTCATGGCCCAGCCGTGCATGCCGAAATCCAGCACTTCCTGCACGCTGGACGGGAACAGCAGCGGCACCATGCAGGCCTTGAGGATGTGGTCGCTCTGATGCGGCAGGGTGGACGACTTGGCGGGGTGGTCGTCGCCGGCCACCAGCAGCACGCCGCCGTGGGGCGAGGTGCCCGCCGCATTGGCGTGCTTGAGCACGTCGCCCGAGCGGTCCACGCCGGGGCCCTTGCCGTACCACATGCCGAACACGCCGTCGTACTTGGCGCCCGGGAACAGGTTGACCTGCTGCGAACCCCATACCGCCGTGGCGGCCAGATCTTCGTTGATGCCCGGCTGGAATTCGATGTGATGCTGCTTGAGATACTTGGCAGCCTTCCACATGTTCTGGTCCACCCCGCCCAGGGGGGAACCCCGATAACCGGAGATAAAGCCCGCGGTGTTCAGGCCGGCGCGTTGGTCGCGCAAGCGCTGCATGATGGGCAGGCGCACCAGCGCGTGGATGCCGCTCATCCAGGCACGGCCGTTTTCCAGGGTGTATCGGTCGTCCAGCTGGACGGACTCTAGCGCCGAGCGCAGCTCGGGCGTGATGGGGGCATTCATGTCTACTCCATTGTGTCGGGGTTGCCGGTCCGGCATCTAATCGTGCTCTTGTGAAGCGGATAGCGGCCGACCCTGGCATGTGATTTTTGCCGCCGGGCCGCCCCAAGGCAAAGACGGCCCCTTTGGGGGCAGCAAGCCGAAGGCGCGGTATGGGAGCAATTTTTTGCTGCGGTTGCTGTTTTAACCTCCCGCCATGCGTCCCCGCAATAAGGCAATGCCATAATCCGGCCATGAATTTCGCCTCCCGCATCGCCGCATGGCAGGCCCGCGGCGGCCGCCAAGGCCTGCCCTGGCAGGGCACGACCGACCCCTACCGCATCTGGCTCTCCGAGATCATGCTGCAGCAGACCCAGGTGGGCACCGTGATTCCCTATTATCTGCGCTTTCTGGAACGTTTTCCCGACGTGGCAGCCCTGGCGGCGGCTGGCCAGGACGAAGTCATGCCCTACTGGGCCGGGCTGGGCTATTACGCGCGGGCGCGCAACCTGCACCGTTGCGCGCAAACCGTGGTGGCCGATTGGGGCGGGCGTTTTCCGCGCACGGCGCGGGAGATCGCCACTCTCCCCGGCATAGGCCGCTCCACGGCCGCGGCCATCGCGGCCTTTGCCTATGGCGAGCGCTCACCCATTCTTGACGGCAACGTCAAGCGCGTGTTCGCGCGGCACTTCGGCATCGAGGGCGATCCGTCCCGACGCGCGGTCGACCAGCAGTTGTGGGAACTAGCCGATGCCCAGGTGGCGGCCGCAGCAGACCTGGACATGACTGCCTACACGCAAGGCCTGATGGACCTGGGCGCCACGCGCTGCACGCGCGGCAAGCCCGCGTGCGGGCAATGCCCCGTGGCCGACACCTGCGTGGCCAGGCGCGACGGCCGGCAGGCCGAGCTGCCCACGCCCAAGGCGCGCAAGGCCGTGCCCGAACGCGAGACGAGCATGCTGGTATTGGCGCACGAAGGCCGGGTGCTGCTGCGCCAGCGGCCTTCGCCCGGCATCTGGGGCGGGCTGTGGAGCCTGCCGGAATTCGACGCGGATGCGGATCCGCTGGCCGCGGCGCGAGGGCTGGGGCTGGAGCCGGACGCACATTACAAGCTGGCGGATTTCACGCACGTTTTCACGCACTACCGGCTGCATGTGCGGCCATGGCTGGTCTTCGTGCAAAAACACGTGGGCTTGCGTGAAAGCGTTCAAGCCGAACGCTGGATTGCAGCGAAACAACTGACCGATACCGCGCTGCCCGCTCCGGTGAAAAAACTGCTGGCCGGGGTTGCATCGGATCTTTTGCGCGAGGAATAAGGCGCAAAGATCACCCTCAAATCCCTCGCCTATTTCTGTTGGATACCCGCCTCGGCTTGCTTCATGCCGGGGCTGTTTTTATCTCGCAGCCGTCCCAAGGCTATCCCGTCGTTTCAGCAAGCTCGACGTCACCATGAAGCACGTCTCGATTGACTGAACGGCAAGCCCGTACCCGTTCGATCCCTCTTTGCTTCGGCAAATTATCGTGGGTACAATAATTGACATACCTCAGCTTCGATCCTGCAAAAAGCGCGCGCAACGTTGCCTTGCGCGGACTGCCTTTCGAAGCAGCAAATGACTTCGATTGGTCGAGTGCGCAGATAGCCGAAGATCACCGCAGGCACTACGGCGAACGCCGCTTCCAGGCGCTGGGATTCATCGAAGGGAAGCTGCACATGCTGGTGTTCACTCCGCGCGACGGCATGCTTCGCATCATCAGCCTGCGCAAGGCCAACTCACGAGAGATAAAGCGTTATGCGCAAAAAGCAGCCCAATTCAGAACGGATCGATGACGAAAACCCGGAGTGGACTCGGGCGACTTCTCGCCGTGCGCGCGCGGCGTCTGAAGTGCTGCCTGAATTGCTAGGCGCCGAAGCTGCGTCGCAATTGCTCAAGCCCCGTGGCCGTCCCAAGGCGGCCACGACCAAGATTCACCTCAATCTCAGGCTCGACGCCGATATCGTGCAAGCCTTCAAGGCCCAGGGCGTCGGATGGCAAACGCGCATGAACGATGCTTTGCATGAATGGTTGGAAACGCATTGATCAATACCCCGGGCGTAAAGCCGGGAGGCGGCGCCAGGGCTTGTTAACAAGCCCTACGGAGCGAGACCCGCATCCCCTGCCTCATCCGGCCGCAGCAGCATCACCAGCTTGAGCTCCGGATGCGTGGCCAGGCGGAAAGTGACTTGCTGGAAGGCCAGGCGGCCGTTGCGCGGGTGGTCGAAATCGCGCAGGCCGCCTTCGCGTTCGATCACGGCGTGGCGCGTCCACCAGTGCGCGAACATGGCGCTCTCGCGGTTCAAGGCGTTTATCAGGGCCGCCACCTCGGGCGCGTCCAGGTTGGCGGCCGCGTCGGCGCGAAATTCGGCCACGACGCGGCGCGCGCGCTGTTCCCAATCGACCACCAGCCGCCGCGCCGCCGGGTCGAGAAAAATGTAGTGCAACAGATTCGGCCTGGCCTCGCGCGCGGGCCAGTCGTCGAACAGTTCGCACATGGCGTCGTTGAAGGCCAGCACGTTCCAGGCGTGGTCCAGTACATAGGCCGGCGCGCTGATCGCGTCCACGCAAGCGCGCAACTGCCCCGCCGCACCCTCGATCGCCTCGCGCGGGTGTTGCGGGTCGGCGCATTCGGCCAGTTCGAAAAGGTAGGCGCGCTCGGCCCGATCCAGGTGCAGCACACCGGCGATGCGCGCCCATACCGCGGGCGACACCGATACGTCGCGCCCCTGTTCTATCCAGGTGTACCAGGTGACGCTGATGCCGCAGAGCTGCGCCACCTCCTCGCGCCGCAAGCCGGGCGTGCGCCGGCGCGGGCCTTCGGGCAGGCCCGCCTTTTGCGGCGTGATGCGGGCGCGGGCGCTGCGCACGAATTCGCCCAAGGCCTGGCGGCGCATGACGGAACCTTCGTGCGGCTCGGTCATCTCAGCCTAAATTCGGCGCCAGCGAACGCCGCACGTCTTGTTCCGTGCGGCCGCTGCGCGCGACGTAGTCGGCAAGCTGGTCGGCGCCGATCACGCCCACGTTGAAGTATTGCGATTGCGGGTGGCTGAAGTAGAAGCCCGACACGCTAGAGGCCGGCAGCATGGCGTAGCTCTCGGTGATGTGCATGCCGATGTCGCCGGCATCGAGCACGCGGAACATGTCGGTCTTGACCACATGCTCTGGACAGGCCGGATAGCCCGGGGCCGGGCGGATGCCGCGGTATTTCTCGGCGATCATCTCCTCGCCGCTCAGGGCCTCATCGGGCGCATACCCCCAAAGATCCTGGCGCACGCGTGCGTGCAGGCATTCGGCGAAGGCCTCGGCCAGGCGGTCGGCCAGCGACTTGAGCATGATGGAGGAGTAATCGTCCTGGGCCGCCAGAAACTGGGCCTCCTTGTGCTCGATGCCCAGGCCTGCCGTCACGGCGAACAGGCCGATGTAGTCGGCCACGCCGCTTGCCTTGGGCGCGATGAAGTCGGCCAGACACTTGTTGGACACGCCTTCGCGCTTGACGCCCTGCTGGCGCAGGTTGCGCCAGGTGAAGAGCACCTCGCTGCGCGACTCGTCCCGATAGATCTCGATGTCCTCATCGTTGACGGTGTTGGCCGGGTAGAAGCTCGCCACGCCGTTGGCCTTGAGCCAGCGCCCTTCGACGATTTTCTTGAGCATGGCCTGGCCCTCCTCGTAGACCTTGCTCGCCTGTTCGCCCACCACCTTGTCCTGCAGAATCGCCGGGAAGTGGCCGAACAGGCCCCAGGTGTTGAAGAACGGCCCCCAGTCCACATACTTGGCAATTTCGGCCAGGTCGTAGCTCTTGAAGGTGCGGCGTCCCAGGTACTTGGGCTTGGGCGGCACGTAGGCGGCCCAATCTATCCCGGGCCGGTCGGCGCGCGCCTCGGCCAGGGAAATGATGGGGGCGGCCTTGCGGTTGGCGTGGCGCCGCCGCACCTCTTCGTACTCCTGCGCGATCTCGGCGATGTAGGCATCGGCGTTCTCCGACACCAGGCTGGCGGCCACGGACACGGCGCGGCTGGCGTCGGGCGTATAGACCACCGGCCCGTCGTAGTGCGGCGCGATCTTGACCGCGGTATGCACGCGACTGGTGGTGGCACCGCCTATCATCAGCGGGATCTTGCGCTCACGGAAGTAATCGTCGCGCTGCATTTCGGAGGCAACGTAGGCCATCTCCTCCAGGCTGGGCGTGATGAGCCCGGACAGGCCGACGATGTCGGCCTTTTCCGTCTTGGCCATCTCGAGGATCTGCGCGCAGGGCACCATCACGCCCATGTTCACCACCTCGAAGTTGTTGCACTGCATGACCACGGAGACGATGTTCTTGCCGATGTCGTGCACGTCGCCCTTGACCGTGGCGATGACCATCTTGCCCTTGGAGCGCACGTCGCCCCCGGCGGCTTCGATCAGGCGCTTTTCTTCCTCGATGAAGGGGATGAGGTGGGAGACGGCCTGCTTCATCACGCGCGCCGATTTCACCACCTGGGGCAGGAACATCTTGCCCGCGCCGAACAGGTCGCCCACCACGTTCATGCCGTCCATGAGCGGACCTTCGATGACCTCGATGGGGCGGCCGCCCCGCGCGGCGATCTTCTGCCGCACTTCTTCCGTGTCCTGGACAATGAAAGCGGTGATGCCGTGCACCAGCGCGTGCTTCAAGCGCTCTTCGACCTGCACCTCGCGCCAGGACAGGTCCTCTTCCCGCTTCTTGCCGTCGCCCTTGATGGTGTCGGCGAACTGCACCAGGCGCTCGGTGGGCGTGTGTTCGTCGGCGTCGCCTTCCTTGCCCACGGGATCGGGGCGGTCCAGGATCACGTCCTCGACCAGGTCGCGCAGCCTGGCCTGCAGATCGGCATACACGCCGAGCTGGCCGGCATTGACGATGCCCATGGTCAGACCCGCCTGAATGGCGTAGTACAGAAAAACCGTGTGGATGGCCTCGCGCATGGGCTCGTTGCCGCGGAACGAGAAACTCACATTCGAGATGCCGCCCGAGATGCGGGCATGCGGCAGGTTCTGGCGTATCCAGCGCGCGCCCTCGATGAAATCGACTGCGTAGTGGTTGTGTTCGTCGATGCCGGTGGCAACCGCGAAGACGTTCGGGTCGAAGATGATGTCCTCGGGCGGGAATCCCTCTTGCTCGACCAGGATCTTGTAGGCCTTGCCGCAGATTTGCTTGCGGCGCTCGAGCGTGTCGGCCTGGCCCTGCTCGTCGAAAGCCATCACCACCACGGCCGCGCCGTAGCGCCGGCACAGGCGCGCGTGGTGGCGGAAGATTTCCTCGCCTTCCTTCATGGAAATCGAGTTGACCACGGGCTTGCCCTGCACGCACTTCAGGCCGGCCTCGATCACTTCCCACTTGGAGCTGTCGATCATCACCGGCACGCGGGCGATGTCGGGTTCGGAGGCGATCAGATTGAGAAAGCGCTTCATGCACGCGACCGAATCGAGCATGGCCTCGTCCATATTGATGTCGATGATCTGCGCGCCGTTCTCGACCTGCTGGCGCGCGACCGTCAGCGCCTCGTCGTATTTCTCTTCGCGGATCAGGCGCGCGAACATCTTGCTGCCCGTGACGTTGGTGCGCTCGCCTACGTTGACAAAGAGCGATTGCTCGTCGATGCTGACCGGCTCCAGGCCCGACAGACGCGTCTTGACGGGCACCTCGGGCACGGCGCGCGGCGTCAGCGCCGCGACCTTCTCGGCAATGGCGCGGATGTGGTCGGGCGTGGTGCCGCAGCAGCCGCCGGCCATATTGACCAGGCCGGATTTGGCGAACTCTTCCAGCAGGCCCGCCGTGTCGGCCGGACCTTCGTCAAAACCCGTCTCGGCCATGGGGTTGGGCAGGCCGGCGTTGGGATAGACGCAGACATAGGTGTCGCAGAGCTTGGAGAGCTCGGCCACGTAGGGCCGCATCAGCGCCGCGCCCAGCGCGCAGTTCAGACCTATCGTGACCGGCCGCGCGTGGCGCACCGAGTTCCAGAAGGCCTCGACCGTCTGCCCCGAAAGTATGCGGCCCGACGCGTCGGTGACGGTGCCCGAGATCATCACCGGCAGGCGCACGCCGCGCGCCTCGAACACCTCCTCCACGGCATAGATCGCCGCCTTGGCATTGAGCGTGTCGAAGATGGTCTCGATGAGCACGATGTCGATGCCGCCGTCGAGCAGGCCGTTCATCTGCTCGACATAGGCCACGCGCAGCTCGTCGAAGGTGATGTTGCGCGCGCCCGGATCATTGACGTCGGGTGATATGGAAGCGGTCTTGGGCTGGGGGCCCAGCGCCCCCGCCACGAAGCGGGGATGATCGGGCGTGCTGTAGGCGTCGCAGGCGGCGCGGGCCAGCTGCGCCGAGACCTTGTTCAATTCGTAAGCCAGCTCGGGCAGATCGTAGTCGCCCTGGGCCACCGACGTCGCGCCGAAGGTGTTGGTCTCGATGACGTCGGCACCCGCCTCCAGATATTGCCCGTGAATCTCGCTGATGACGTCGGGGCGCACTAGCGACAGCAATTCGTTGTCGCCCTTGAGATCCTTGTGATGATTCTTGAAGCGCTCGCCGCGGAAATCGGCCTCGGAGAGCTTGTAGCGCTGGATCATGGTGCCCATCGCGCCGTCCAGGATCAGAATGCGCTGGCCCAGCCGGCGCACGAATTCAGCGCCACGGGTATAGGTGGACGGGGGATAAGGCAGCTTGGGATAAGTCACAACGGGCAATCCTGGTTCTAGCCCGGTTCCGGATCGGACCCGGGCGCCTGCCGACACGCACTGAGATCGTGCCGCAGATCAACGCTCGATTGTAATAAATCCCATCAACCCGGCGACGGGCTGCGCCCCCGCGCTATCGGCTCGCGGCGGCCCGTCCATGCTGGGGGTCCGGACCGCGAACGCCGCGCACGGGAGGCGCGTGCCAATTAGAGCGTGAGCGCTCATCCCGGCTCTGGGGCCGGCAAAGACTATATTTCGTCCGTACTTTTCTCAGGCGCCCCCATCCAGTCCAGCGGCTCGGCGCGCAAGCGGCCTGATGACGGACCGTTGTTTAGGCATGACAATGTATCAACCAACCGGAGTGCATTCATGAAGATTCAGGTAACAAGGCTCGGACTTTCCGCCGCGGCGGGCCTCATGGCCCTGACCCTGGCGGGACAGCCGGCTCACGCCAGCGGCGTCATCAAGATCGGCGACATCAACAGCTACAAGGCGCAGCCGGTCTTCGCCGATGGCTACAAGAAGGGCATGATGCTGGCCATCGACCAGATCAACGCCAAGGACGGCATCGACGGCAAGAAGCTCGAGCTGATCACGCGCGATGACAACGCCAACCCCGGCGACGCGGTGCGTGCAGCCCAGGAGCTGATCGACAAGGACAAGGTCGACATTCTGACGGGTTCCTTCTACTCCAACATCGGCACGGCCCTGGCCGATTTCGCCAAGCAGAAAAAGCGGTTCATGCTCATCACCGAAGCGCTTTCGGACAACATCGTCTGGTCGGACGGCAACCGCTATACCTTCCGCCTCGAAGCCTCGACCTACATGCTGTCGTCCTCGCTGATCGACGCCGCCGTCAAATCGGGCAAGAAGCGCTGGGCGCTGGTCTACCCCAACTATGAATACGGCACGTCGGCGGCCAAGACCTTCAAGGAGCAGCTCAAGGCGCGCGAGCCCGATGTCCAGTTCGTGACCGAGCAGGCGCCGCCGATCGGCAAGATCGACGCCGGCAGCGTCACGCAGGCCATCATCGATGCCAAGCCGGACGCCATCTTCAACGCCCTGTTCGGCTCCGACCTGGCCCAGTTCGTGCGCGAAGGCCAGACGCGCGGCCTGCTGACGGCCAAGATGCCGGTGTTCTCCCTCATTACCGGCCAGCCCGAATACCTCGAACCCCTGCGCGACGAGATCCCGCCCAACTGGACCGTGACGGGCTATCCCTGGTACAGCATCAAGACGCCGGCCCACCTGGCCTTTCTCAAGGCCTACCAGGACAAGTACGGCAAGGTGCCGCTGCGCTTCGGTTCCATCATCGGCTATGACGCGATCAAGTCCATCGGGGCCGGCCTGAAGGCCTCGGGCGGCAAGACCGACACCGACTCGCTGATCAAGGCGTTCAGCGGCCTGAAGTTCGACACGCCCGATGGCCCGATGCAATACCGCGCCATCGACCATCAGGCCACCTTCGGCCTGTATGTGGGCAAGCTCGCGCTGCAGGATGGCAAAGGCGTGATGGTCGACTACCACTATGTGCCCGGCGACACGCTGTTGCCGCCCGATGACGTGGTGCGCAAGCTGCGCCCTGCCGACGCGGACTGAGCGCCGGCCGCCCGCAGGCGCCGGGCCGCGTCAGTCGGCCCGGCGCTGTTCAAATCGGCACCCAGGCGCTACCCTTTTTTGCCGCCGGGCTGCCTTTCCACAGGGGTGGAATCCCGGCCTTTCCAAGCCACGCATCCGCCTGGACGCCAAATGGACCTTTCCGCTTTACTGGCCCAGCTGCTCAACGGCCTGGCCGAAGCCTCGTCGCTATTTCTGGTCGCCGCGGGCCTCTCCGTGATCTTCGGGGTCACGCGCGTACTGAATTTCGCGCACGGCTCCTTTTTCATGGTGGGCATCTATCTGGCCTACATGCTGACGGAAAAATTCGCCGCCGCCGGCATGGGCGCTGCGGGCTATTGGGGCGGCATGGTTCTGGCTGCGGCAATGACCGGCCTGCTCGGCGCCGCCGTCGAGATCGCGCTGCTGCGGCGCATCTACAAGGCGCCCGAGCTTTTCCAGCTGCTGGCCACGTTCGCGCTGGTGCTGGTGATCAACGACGCGGCGCTCTGGCTATTCGGCCCCGCGGACCTGCTGGGCCGGCGCGCGCCCGGCCTGAGGGGCGCCGTCGCCCTCTTCGGCCGCAACTTTCCCAGCTATGACCTGTTCTTGATCGCCGTCGGCCCCATCGTGCTGACGCTGCTGTGGCTGCTGCTCACGCGTACGCGCTGGGGCAAGCTGATCCGCGCGGCCACGCAGGACCGGGAAATGCTCGGCGCGCTGGGCATCAACCAGGCCTGGCTCTTTACCGGCGTGTTCGCCCTGGGCACCCTGCTGGCGGGGCTGGGCGGCGCGGTGCAACTGCCGCGCGAACCGGCCAGCCTCGGGCTGGACCTGAGCACGGTGGCCGATGCCTTCGTGGTGGTGGTGGTGGGCGGCATGGGTTCCATTCCCGGCGCCTATCTGGCGGCCTTGCTCATCGCCGAGGTCAAATCCCTGTGCATCGGCATCGGTCTGGTGCATATCTTCGGTATTGCGTTTTCCTTCAGCAAGCTCACGCTGGTCGTGGAGTTCATTGTGATGGCGCTGGTGCTGATCTTCAGGCCCTGGGGCCTGATGGGGCGCCAACAAGGTCCCCGCCGCGATAGTGCGCCGATCGAAGTGCCGCTACGTCCAGGTACGCCGGCCTTCAAAGCGAGCATCACCCTCGTGGTGCTCGCCCTGGCCGTGCTGCCGCTGCTGTCGGCCCACCTGCCCTATGCCATGGTTCTCGTGCAGGACGTGCTCACCGCCGTGCTGTTCGCCGTCAGCCTGCACTTGATCATGGGGCCGGGCGGCATGGCCTCCTTCGGCCATGCCGCCTATTTCGGCCTGGGCGCCTACGGCGCGGGCATCCTGCTCAAGTCCCTGACCCTGCCCATGCCACTGGCGCTGGCCGCGGCACCGCTGGTGGCCGGGGCGGGCGCGCTGCTCTTTGGCTGGTTCTGCGTGCGCCTGTCGGGTGTCTACCTGGCCATGCTCACGCTGGCTTTCTCGCAGATCGTGTGGTCGATCGTGTTCCAGTGGGACGGCGTCACGGGCGGCTCGAACGGCATGACAGGCGTCTGGCCGGCGAGCTGGCTGGGCAGCACGGCCTATTACTACCTGACGCTGGCGCTGGTGGTGCTGTCGGTTTTCCTGATGCGGCGCATCCTGTTCGCGCCTTTGGGCTATGCGCTGCGCGCCAGCCGCGACTCGGCGCTGCGGGCCGATGCCATCGGCATCGACGTCAAGCGCGTGCAGTGGTCGGCCTTCGTCATCGCGGGCGTCTTCGCCGGCCTGGCCGGATCGCTCTTCGCGTTCGCCAAGGGCACCATCTCGCCCGATGTCCTGGGCGTGAGCAAATCGGTCGACGGCCTGGTGATGGTGCTGCTGGGCGGCGTCCAGACCCTGCTCGGTCCGGTCGTGGGCGCGACCGTATTCAACGTGCTGCAGGACTACATCATCAACGCCACGGATTATTGGCACGCTGTGTTCGGCGGCATCATTCTGCTGCTGGTGCTGGCTTTCCCGCAGGGCATCGTCGGGTTTGCCCGCCGCGCCACCGAACAATGGACGCTGCGCCGCGCTCATCGCGGCGCGGCGCCCGCCAAGAAGGAGCAAGCATGACGGCCCTGCTGCAAGTGCGCAATCTGAGCAAAGCCTTCGGCGGCGTCAGGGCCGTGGACGGCATCGATTTCGACATCGCCGAAGGTGAATTGCTGGCGCTCATCGGCCCGAACGGCGCGGGCAAATCCACGACGTTCAACATGGTGGGCGGCCAGCTGGCGCCCACCTGCGGTTCGGTTCTGTTCAAGGGCGTCGATCTGGTGGGCATGAAGCCGCGCGACATCTGGCGCCGCGGCGTGGGCCGCACTTTCCAGATCGCCGCCACCTTCGCCTCGCTGACCGTGGCCGAGAACGTGCAGACGGCGCTGCTTTCGCATCACGGGCGCACTTTCGGCCTGTGCAAGCCGGCCGCCGCACAGTTCCGCCACGAGGCGCTGAAACTGCTGGCCCAGGTCGGCATGGACGATCAGGCCGACCGACCCTGCAGCGAACTGGCCTACGGCGACGTCAAGCGCGTGGAACTGGCCATGGGGCTGGCCAACGATCCCAAGCTGCTGCTCATGGACGAACCCACCGCGGGCATGGCGCCCAGGGAGCGCAACGATCTCATGGCCCTGACCAAGCGCCTGGTGCTCGAGCGGCGCATGTCGGTGCTGTTCACTGAACACAGCATGGACGTGGTGTTCGCCCACGCCGACCGCGTGATCGTGCTGGCGCGCGGCCGGCTCATCGCCCAAGGCAGCGCGCAGGAGATCCGCAACCACCCGAAGGTGCAGGAAGTGTATTTCGGCTCGGGCAAGACATTCGAAAAGGACCAGGCCATGCAGGAGGCCGCGATATGAACAGCGCCGCACTTGCCACGCCCATGCCCGGCGCGGCAGCACCGCAACGGCAGACGCTTCTGGAAGTCGACGGCCTGAACGCCTGGTACGGATCGGCCCACATCCTGTTCGACGTATCGCTCCAGGTGCGGCGCGGCGAGGTGGTCGCGCTGATGGGCCGCAACGGCGCGGGCAAGTCCACCACCTTCAAGGCCATCATGGGGCTGCTGGGCCGGCGCCAGGGCAAGGCGAGCTTCATGGGCAAGTCCGTCATGGGCCTGCAGCCCTACGAGATCGCACGCCTGGGCCTGGGCTTCGTGCCGGAAGACCGCCGCATCTTCACCGACCTGACCGTGGCCGAGAACCTGGACGTGGGCCGCCAACCCGCGCGCCGATGGCCCGACGGCAGCGAGTCGCTCACCTGGACGCCAGCCGCGCTGTACGCGCTCTTTCCCAATCTGGGCGCCATGCAGGACCGGCCGGGCGGCAATATGAGCGGCGGCGAGCAGCAGATGCTGACGGTGGCCCGCACGCTCATGGGCAATCCCTTTCTGGTACTGCTGGACGAACCCTCCGAAGGCATGGCCCCGGTCATCGTCGAGCAGATAATCGGCATGATCCTGCAGCTCAAGGCCCGGGGCGCAAGCGTTCTGCTATCGGAGCAGAACATGCACTTGGCCGAACTGGTGTCCGATCGCGCCTATGTGCTGGAAAAAGGCCAGGTCAAATTCGCGGGCAGCATGGACGAGCTGGCCGCGAACGAGGCGGTACGGCGGGCCTATCTGTCCGTCTGAGTCCCAGGCGGCAGCGCGTACGGCGACGCGCTACCGGGCAGCGCAGCGCGTCAGTGGCTCGGCTCGAAATGCGTTGGGAACCCTTTGTCATGGGTTGCATACTTCTCGATCATCGTGGCGCTGGCTCTGGTCACGCCCAGGAGGTCGACGGAAATCCCGTTACGGCGGAACTTGTTGACGATGCGGTCCAGTGCATCAATCGCGGTGATGTCCCAAAAGTGCGCGTGCGACAGGTCCAGGCGTACCGATTTGATCGGCTCCCTGAAGTCAAATTCAGAGACGAGCGCTTCAGACGACGCGAAGAACACCTGGCCACGGACGAAATACGCGCGCAGGCTGTTCGCTTCGTCGAGTTCCGAGTCAACCGTCAGTACGCGTCGAACCTTCGACATGAAGAAGACGGCACTGAGCAGCACGCCCACCAAAACGCCGATCGCCAAGTTGCCTGTCGCAACGACCACGATCACCGTGGCGACCATCACGACGGACGAACTCTTGGGGTGAGTGCGAAGGTTGCGGATCGAGCGCCAGCTAAACGTGCTGATGGACACCATGATCATGACAGCCACGAGCGCCGCCATGGGGATCTGCCTGACCCACCGGCCGAGAAAAACGACCAGCACCAATAGAAACGCACCTGCAATGAACGTGGACAGCCGCCCGCGCCCGCCGGACTTAACGTTGATCACGGTCTGGCCGATCATTGCGCAACCAGGCATGCCGCCGAGAAAGCCAGCCACGATGTTGGACAAGCCCTGCCCCCGGCATTCGCGATTTTTGTCGCTCGGCGTGTCGGTGAAGTCATCGACGATCGCCGCCGTCATCAACGACTCGAGCAATCCCACCACAGCGATTGCGAGCGAATACGGAAAGATTATTTTCAGCGTATCCAATGACAAGGGGACTTTGGGTATGGCGGGAATCGGCAATTGGTCAGGGAATGATCCCATGTCGCCCACCGTTCTGAGTTTCAGATGCAGCGCAATTGAAATCGCCGTGAGCACGACGATGCAGACTAGCGGGGACGGTACGGCTCTGGTCAGACGCGGCAGCAGGTAGATGATGGCGAGCCCGCCGGCGACCATCAAATATACGTAGGCAGGAACGCCTCTGAGCTGCGGTAGCTGGGCGAGAAAAATGAGAATGGCCAGTGCGTTCACGAAGCCGGTGATAACCGAACGGGACACAAACCGCATGAGGCCGCCCAGCCTGAGCAGGCCGGCGAGAATCTGCAGTAACCCGGCCAAGATTCCCGCGGCGAGCACATATTCCACGCCATGATTCTTGACAAGACTGACTATGACCAGCGCGACGGCGCCCGTCGCTGCTGAAATCATGGCGGGGCGGCCACCGGCGATGGCCGAAACGACGGCGATGCTGAAAGCGGCGTAAAGCCCTACCTTGGGATCGACGCCGGCAATAATCGAAAACGCGAGCGCTTCTGGAATCAGCGCCAGCGCGACGACGACGCCTGCGAGAATATCGGCGCGGACGTTGAAGAGCCACTCTTCGCGGAACGTGGTTTTTTTCATGGTTGGGCCTGGACTTGGAAAAATCATGGGCAGGCCCGACCGGGGGAAGCGAATGGTGCCGCGATCAAACGTAGCCTGGCCTGCCTCGTTCAAGAGGCAGCCACATACGCTTGCTCGATACGGTGGGCAAAGCACACATTGAAGAATGCGCGCTGAACCGATGGCTCACGAACCCTGACGGTCAGGCAATTTGACAAAACAAGGGGTTCGCGGACAGTTACATCGGTATGAGAACTAAAGACGGCAGGTTTTGCTGCAACGCAGCATGATAACGCAAACGCCAGTGCCGGTCTATCGCCCGAGCGGGCACGCGAGACTACCTGTCTAGATCATGACCGTGGGCGGGTACTTGCCCAAACAAGAATGCTGTCGACGGCGGCACAACCACGTCCGAGACAATCGCGCAAATGCTGCACACGCAGCCGTCGCTGGTTCGGCGCACCATGGCCGCGCTGCGCTCGGCCGGTTACGTCGAGTCGATCGCCGGGCCGGGGGGAGGCTGGACCCTCTGCCGCGAACTCGGCGATCTCACCGTACGCGACATCTATGCGGCCATTGCGACCAAGAGCGCATTCGCCATCGGTGCGGCGCACGATAATCCTGCCTGCCCGGTGGAATCGGCGGTCAACCGTTTCCTCGACGACGCACTGAGTTCGGCCGAGGACGAATTGCTCCGGCGCCTGGCGCAAATGCGTCTTTCGGACATAGCGCGGCACGTACAGGTACCGAAAGCCTGAGCAACGCCCCGGATTCTCGGCTTCGGCGGTCGTCAGCCGTCCGTCGAAACGGTGGTGGCCTCCCACGCATTGAATTCCGCGTCCAGCGCCGACAACTTGTCCCGAACCAGGCCGAGCGCGTCGCTACCGAGCAGAAGATGCCTGGGTGGATGGTCTGCCGCAATGGCGGCCAGCATCGCGCGTGCCGCCTTGACCGGATCTCCCAGCTGCTTGCCGCTTTTCTCCTCGCGGGCTTGCCGAACGGGGTTGAAAACAGCGTCGTAATCCGGAATGGAACGCGGGGTCCGAATCATCGAGCGGCCTGCCCACTCCGTGCGAAACGAGCCCGGCGCCACCGCCGTCACGGCAATGCCGAAGGGCTCCACCTCTTTTCCCAGCGCCTCCGAGATGCCCTCCAGCGCAAACTTGCTTGCGCAGTAATAGGCGATTCCCGGCATGGTGATGTAGCCCCCCATGGAGGTGATGTTCAGAATGTGGCCGCGACGGCGTTCACGCATGAATGGCAGGACGGCCTTCATCATGGCGACCGCGCCGAACACATTCACGTCGAACTGCCGCCGCATCTCCGAAAGCGGCGACTCTTCCATGATGCCCTCATGGCCGTAGCCGGCATTGTTGACCAACACATCGATCGGCCCGACGCTGGCTTCGATTTCCGCCACGACGCCGTCGATCGCGTCGAAGTCGGTCACGTCGAGCACACGCGCCCACGCGGCGTTCTCGGACAGGGACTCGAACTCCGTCTTGGCCTGGGCGCTCCTCACCGTGCCGACGACCTTATGCCCCAAGGCCAGCGCTTCCTGAGCGAGCGCTCGACCAAAGCCGCTGCTGACGCCGGTGATGAGCAAAGTTTTGCTGCGTGCCATGAATGCCTCTCCTGAAGAATGAACGGAGAGTGCATACTAATATCAGCGAATAGGGAATTTAAGGCGATTCTCTTCCATTTTCTTGCACAAAACTATTAATTGGCATGATGCCCAATTCGATTCCAAACCCCGGATCATCCTCCCGGATCCAGAAGCGCATGGCCGCCCTGCTGCGCGCGCTGGCGCCCGACGAGGGCTACAACTTGACGGCCCTGCCGAGCGTGCGCATCTTGCGTTCGAACCGGGCGCTGTCGCGCACGCCCGTTCTATACGATCCCGGTATCGTGATCGTCTGCCAGGGCCGAAAAAGAGGCTATTTTGGCGGCCAGGTCTATCTGTACGACGAGCGCCACTACCTGGCCGTATCCGTGCCCGTGCCGTTCAGCATGGAGACCGATGCAACGGCGGAGCGGCCGCTGCTTGCGCTGTATCTGCACCTGGATTTTGCATTGGCCGCCGAGCTTGCGGAGCAGATCGACCGCGAAGGCGTATCGCAGCACACACCGGCACCTCAGAGCATGATGTCGACGCCTATGGATGACGCGATGCAAGCGTCGGTGCTGCACTTTCTCGAAGCGATGAATCGGCCGCTTGACGCTGCGGTGCTGGGCGCCGGGCTGCTGCGCGAACTGTATTTCCGGGTGCTCACGGGCGCCCAGGGCAGTTCCTTGCGCGAGGCCTTGGCGATGCGAGGACAGTTCGGCCGGATAGGCCGCGCATTGCGCCTGATTCACACAAGCTATGCGCAGCTTCTGGACGTAAAGCAATTGGCCGACGAAGCGGGGATGAGCGTCCCGAGTTTCCACAGTCACTTCAAGGCAATTACGCAGGCGTCGCCGATGCAATACCTGAAGTCGACGCGTCTTCACCAGGCCCGCCTTTTGATGGTGCGCAATGACCTGACGGCGGAAGCGGCGGGACACGCCGTGGGTTACGCAAGCCCATCGCAGTTCAGCAGGGAATTCCGGCGCCTGTTTGGCTTGACGCCGGCCGCAGAGGCCAGGCGCATGAGGGAAAGCTTCGCGATTCCGGCGGCGTTTGCTGATTCGACTTATGTCTCATCGCACTGAATTTGCGCGCTTCGGTGTGACTCGAAATTGGTAAGCAGGCTTCGCTGAATTGCTGGCAGGTGAAGAATAGTGGGCGGCTGAAGTCGACCCTCAAGCGACATTTGCACCATCGTCCAACGACAGTCAGCTTCCAACTGCGATGTGGACTGTCGCAAAAGTATCTTCGCCGCCTCGGAATCTGCAATACTAGGAACAATTACTGTTCATCGATCAACGAAATGGCATCGACACTAAAAGACCAGTTGTACGGGGTGCGCCGGAAAATTAAACAAACGGCGAAACGCCAAATCAAAATCCCTTCGGAATTTACGTTCAACCGCGGTGGGGTTAAGTATTTTGATCAAGTGCTCAAAATACTCGATTGGACGATAAAAAATGTTCCCGTCGAAATCGACTTTACGGAATGTAGAAGCGCCAATTATCAAGCGGTCGCCTTGTTGATTCCGTATTGCTGGAAACTCAAACAACAGGGCTGCACAATATCATTTAATTTTGAAAACGATGGCGAGCAGAATGGAAGTCGCGTGTGGAGCATGATGGGTGCTCACGGTTTGTTTGCCGTAACGACCGACCCAAAGACCAACTTCAAGAGCAATGAGCACAAGCCTTTATTTTCAATTCGAAATTCTGACGATTTTAAATTGGGCCTTGCAACTGCCGACGAATTCACGGCAGGTTTTGGGGTTGAATATCAAAAGACGTTGCGATACGTCTTATCTGAACTACTGTATAACCTCCTGGAGCACGGTAAGTCAGATTTTTCTTGGAAGGGGCATCGGTATCCTACTCCCGGCGTTCTTCAGTTTACGTGGTATGAGAAAGTAAATGAGCTGCATTTTATCGTGGCAGATATTGGTGTCGGCGTTAAAGCTCACCTATCTCAGGGTTACCCGGGATTGGCGACGGATGAAGAGGCGCTGCGCCTAGCTGTCCAGCCAGAAATATCCGGCACGTTCGGCAAACAGGACCCCTACTCGAACAGAAACAATGCCGGCATGGGATTGTTCTTGTCGTCAAACATCATTCGCAGGCTTCGGGCCGACATGCATCTAATCTCGGGAAATGGCGTCCTGCATATTTCTCCGGTCGACACCACAGGGAGAACGTTGGACACTAGCTGGCCCGGGACGTTTGCGTTGGTCACCGTGCGGCTTGATAGAGGGACGGAATTTGCGCTAGACGCAATGATGAGTGACTTCCGTGCACAAGCCCGGGCGGAAGTGAAGGCTCGGAGCGATGCGAACGAAGAAAATCGGCATTATCTCAGCATATATAATTATTTCGGGCGCTATGCTGACGACAAACAGGCGGCTATATCTTATCGGGATAAACATTTGCTTTCAGCTGTAGCCGAAGGAAAAACCATTCTTGTGGATTTTAACGACGTAGAAACCTCGACACACAGCTTCTTAAACGCCCTGTTTGCATCTCCAATCCGGCGCATGGGTCTGCGCGCCTACAAGCGCATACGAGTCATTAATGCGTCGAAAGATATTCGAGAGACAATTGATTATGTCCTTGATGATAATACCGGGGACGGAGCGGACGAGGAGAAGTACGATTAATTGAACTGTAGTACATGCCAACGTTTCCGATGACTAGACTATTGATCCGGCCATTAAATATTTCACGCGGCATACTTGACGTGAGGGTCACCGAAATAGGCCACGACCCGCTGCGGATTAACTTCGAGCATGGCCATATGATCGTTGGCGGCATTTCGCAATTTCTCTTTGGTGCGGACCGGCACCTTTGATCCAATCGCCTGCTTCAAATCGGCATTGAGCCGCTCTTCCGGATTCAGCTCAGGACAGTAGCTGGGCAAGTAAAAGCATTCGATCTTGGCCTTGTTCGCCTCCAGCCAAGCCTTGACGGGCTTGCTGTGGTGAACCCTCAGATTGTCCAGAATCAGAAAGACCTTTTTCCCGGCATCTTTGATCAGTCCTTCAAGAAACCCAATCAGTCTGTCGGAATCAAAATTGCCGTCGATGATTTGCCAGCGGGTGGCGCCCTTGTTGGTCACTGCGGCGATCATCGACAAACGCTGCCGTGTGCCAGGCGCATAGGTAACCGGTGTCATGCCCTTCGGCGCAAAACTCCGTCCACGGACATCCGTGTTGACCAGCGCCGTTTCATCACCCCAATAAATCTCGCCTCCCTCGGTGCGGGCTTGCTGTGCAATCTTCGGATACTGTTCATCCAGCCATTGCTTAACCGCTTCAAGGCGCTGCTCATAGGCCTTTTTGATCGGCTTTTGGGGCGTGAAACCCCAGCGCTTCAAATAATACCCCATGGTGCGGATCGGCAGCTTGATGCCAAACTCCTGCTGCTCGATCAGTTGACTCACAGCCATTCGATTCCACAAGGCAAACGTCAGCTTCAATTGTTCAGGGCGATACTCACAGATGCGCTTCTGAATGTACGCCTCCTGTGCTTCGGTGAGCCGGCGCTGCTGGCCGATACTCCGGCCGCGCTTGGCCAACTTCAGAGCTGGCATGCCGCCTTGCTCATGCAGGCTGATAACCTTAGTGACCGTGCTATGGCCCAGCTCCGTCAGCTTGGCGATTTGGTTTCGATTGAGCCCCTGCCTGTGCAACCGAACAACGTGCCGGCGTCGTTCTTCCAGAGCCTCGGGCTTGAGTCGGCGGGTATCTATTTTTTCCATCGAAATCTGACCAGAATAACCATCAATAGTTCCGATATTTATTGGCCGAATCTATAACGTCCAATAGCTGGATTTTTTGGCTGTTGGGCTTGTGCGCGGCATCCGGCATGACCTCGCGCAGCCATCCCCAGCCGTGCCCGAGCTGGCGGCCTTCTTTCAGGCCATCGGCGCAGACGGACTTTCCAAGGCCACCGAACAGCGGGCCATCCTTGGCCGCTGGGCCGAGGACGCGACCCTGCCCCCGGACGTGCGCGACTACGCGCAGCAGCAGCTCGCCACCCTCCCTGACTTCTGACGCGGTTTTGTGAGCGTTTCAGAGTGTTCAGAAAACGGTATGTTTCTGGACACTGCGAATCAAGCCGCTTTTGCCTGTCTTTGAATACCTTGACCTGTTAAAATAGCCGTCAATTTTTCAATGTTTAGGTACTGTCCATGAATCAAACCATCGGCTATGCCCGCGTTTCGACGGACGATCAGCACCTTGATTTGCAGCGTGACGCGCTGACGAAAGCCGGGTGCAGCGTCACCTACGAAGAGAAGGCAAGCGGCAAGACGGCTGACCGCCCGGAGCTTGACCAGTGCCTCAAGGCGCTGCGAGCCAGTGACACCCTCGTGGTGTGGCGGCTGGATCGACTCGGGCGCAGCCTGAAAGACCTACTGCGGATCGTTGACGACCTCAAAGAGCGCGGCATCAGCTTTGTGAGCCTGACGGAGAGGATCGAGACGGACACCGCAGCGGGCAAGATGGCTTTCCATTTGTTCGGGGCGCTGTCGGAGTTTGAGCGGAGCTTGATCCGCGAGCGCACACAGGCCGGTCTAGCTGCCGCCCGTGCCCGTGGCCGGGCTGGTGGCCGCAAGCCGAAGTTGGATGCAAAGCAGATAAATCAAATCAGGCTGCTATTGAGCGATCCAAATGCGTGTGTGGCAGAGATTGCGAGAGATTATGGTGTTTCTCGAACAACCATTTACAAGCATTGTGGCGTGGTGCATCCGAGGAATGAAAGAAGTTCACCAAGTAGAGGTGGCCTGTGACTGGTGAGCATTGTTCAACGTGCCAAGGTCGCCGAAATAACGTGGAAATTGATTGTCCGAATTGCGGCGGAACAGGCTATGACCCAACGGATGAGAAGCCATTCGCGCAATGTCATGAGTGCTATGGCGATGGGACGATTGTTGCGGATGTTTGCCCCGATTGCCTTGGTTTTGAGGATGAATATGAAAGCGAATATGAAGATGAAGAATTGGAGAGTGATGTGACTTCAGAAAAGAAATTTAGAGATTACAAAGACGAAGCCGAGGCATGGATTACTCTTGCCACTGGTGAGTATTACCCGGACATTCTGCCTGATGCCTGCCGATTATATGAGCCTGTGCTGGTTGAGTTTGGCTTGTTGTTGAAAGCGTCCCATTCATCTACAAATTTCTTTAGTACCATCATGGAAACAAGAAACCAGTGGATGCGCACGCAGCTTTGCCGGGTTTTCAAGAAATACGTCAGCCCGCAAACCCCTGTTGAAATGCTCAAGCGCAGGAGTGATGCCGCCAAAATTTGCGCTCAATTTGGCGATGCGTTCCGAAGCATCGTGGAGGTACAGCAGAAGTTTGATAATCGCCCCATGCCAGATGAAGCTCTTTGTGCTGTCTTATGGGAATACAAAGATCGCGGCAAGAAGGGCTATGACCTGACGGAGCGGCTGTTTGACGTGCTGCGTAGCCAGCACGTTGGGCTTGTTGTTACTGGGCCGGAGCGTGCTGGTAAAGACGTGTTGTTGGGAAATGTCTTCAAAGATTATCCGAAGCCTGATCGTCCTGTAGATTTTGTAATCTATGACGGTAAAAAGGTGCTTGCAATCGGCTTGGCGCGTTATGACTCGGATCGTGGCGGTGCGCAAGAAGATGATCGCACAGGTCAGTATCGAGAAGTAGCGCAAGAGATTATTAGGTACGCTGACAGCCACGAGATGCAGCATATCAAGGTAATCTATGTGAACGATGGGCCGGGCTTGTTGCTTGGCTCGATGTGGAATGACTATTCCTACATCGAAGATCAATGGCCGGGTCGAGTTAAGGTTGTGACCTTGCGAATGGTGCCTGACCGAATTACTGCCGAATGGTTGGGGTCTTGATATGGCAGTTCCTATTCCCGGTAAGGGGAGGCGCAACAACGGTGCACAGGGTCACCCGGCTGACACTGGTTGCTTCCGCCTAGAGTACCCCGGCAAGAAGTCGGTAGAAGAAATTTTGGAAACCCCAGCGGGTCGGTATGTACCAAATCCGGCATACGTTGGTGGTGATAACAGGCTTTACCACGCGGATAACCTTGCCGTGTTGTCTGCGCTTGCGCAGGATGAGTCAGTCGTCGGGAAGGTTAAGCTAGTCTACATTGACCCCCCGTTTGCAACTGCTTCTGCCTTTGAGTCACGCAAGCAAAAGCACGCCTACGATGACCATTTGGTCGGGCCTGCTTTCGTGGAGTCTCTGCGCGAGCGACTGGTTTTAATTCATCGCTTGCTTGCGGATGATGGTTCTCTATACCTACACCTTGATGAGAGGATGATTTTTCACTTCCGGGTTGTTCTCGACGAGATTTTCGGGGAAAAGAACTTTAGGAACTGCATTACCCGGAAAAAATGTAATCCAAAGAATTACACCCGTAAGACGTACGGAAATGTGGCTGACTACATTCTCTTTTATACGAAGAGTGATAGTTATGTTTGGAATCGGCCTGTTGAGCAATGGGACGATGCCAAGGCTTTGAAGGAATATCAGTACGTTGATCCTGATGGCCGTCGCTACAAGAAAGTACCTGTCCATGCTCCAGGTGTTCGCAATGGCGAGACAGGAAAGGATTGGAGGGGTAAGCCTCCACCTCCCGGTAAGCACTGGCAGTACCCGCCGTCAACCTTGGATGAAATGGACGCCAGAGGTGAAATTTATTGGTCGGGCACTGGAAACCCAAGGCGAAAAATTTATTTGGAGAATAGCGCGGGAATTCCAGTGCAGGATATTTGGATGGATATGAGGGATGCTCACAATCAGAACATCCATATCACTGGCTATCCAACCGAGAAGAATCCCGCATTGTTGGCGAGAATAGTTGAGGCATCATCTAATCCCGGCGATCTGGTTATGGATTGTTACTCGGGTTCAGGAACGACGATTGCCGTTGCCGCCAGTCTTGGCCGCCGTTGGATCGGTGTAGACCGTAGTGATGAAGCAATCAGAACTACCCTACATCGGTTCGAGCTTGGCACTGAGCGCATGGGCGACTTTGTGAATGCGAAAAAGCAAGGTGCGCTGTCGTTGCATGAACCAATAACCGACTTTGTTCTGTATGAGCCAGAGAGTGAGGCGGTGCTTGTCGTGGATAGTGACAAGCCGGTTAAAAAGACTCGGCGCGTTGCTAAGTCGTCGGAAGTTACAGAGGCTCTCGCAGCTCGATGAGTAGAGCGGGCCAAATTACCCCGACCGTGGTGATAGAAGCGGAAGCGTATCTAAGCCAGTCATGCAGAGTCATGGCTGGTTTGATACGCACACATGGCCCCTGCCCTCTTGCTGATCGTGAGTTTCGGCCTTTCCAGACGTTGGCCAATTCGATCATCAGTCAGCAGCTATCAGCCAAAGCCGCCGACACGATAGAGCGCCGGGTGCAGGCCATAGTGCCCGGCTTCACACCTGCCGGGTTTCTGGCCGTCCCTACCGAGGCGCTACGCGCAGCCGGGCTGTCATCGGCAAAGGCCCGCTACATCCTCGAACTGGCCCAGCGTGTCAGCGATGGGCGGCTGAATCTAGAGGCTATGCAGGAAGCGCCAGACGCTGACGTTATTGCCGCGCTGGTTGAGCTTCCCGGCATCGGCCAATGGACGGCGGAAATGTTCCTGATCTTCGGCCTGAGTAGGCCGGATGTGTTGTCCTTGGGCGATGCTGGTTTGCAGCGGGCAGTGCGACTGCTGTTTGGGGATGACGCCAAGCTAGAGCATATGGGCCAGTCGTGGCGGCCCTTCTGCTCCGTGGCGTCGTGGTATCTCTGGCGACACCTGGACTAACTATCATCGCTCCCCTCTTCCCCGCCGACAAAGGCGAGGCGAAGGGCGCGGGCGATCAAGTCGCCCTCGGGATAGTCGGGGAAGCCCTTTTTCTTCGTAGCCTCGGGCTTCTGGGCTTCGGGCGGGATGAAGTCCGGCAGCTCGCCAATTTCGCCCTGATCTTTCAGGCGCTCCCATTGCTCGAACTCTTCCGGCGTGCGCAGCAGCAGATAGTCGGCGTCCATTTCCGCATCCTTGCGAGGACGGCCCGGCCCGGCCTTGCCTTCACCGAAACCGGCCTCGTCCATCGACTGCGCGAAGAGCTTTACAGCCTTGCGGGCCAGCGTGGGCGAGGCGGGCTTTTCCCCGGCCCGTAGCGCCTTGCTGGCGTAGGCCAGCATCCGCACAGAGTATCGCAGTCGGCCGCGATTGCGGCTTCAGGATGAGCGATTGTTAACGATCACGGCCGCGAAATCGAACGGCCGATCCTGGCCGACAGCCGACCCATTTCAAACCAGGCTTGAGCCGCGTTCCCAGCCGCATCCCTTCACAAACCCTCACGGCCCAGCAGGCTTGGTGCTGCCCGTGGCATCGGAGATACACCACAGCAGCACGAACTGCGTCAGTGACGAGCCGACCAGCGACAGCGCCTGCCCGCCGGCAAGCGCATGGTCGAGGAAATGGAGCCGTTCGCGCGGCTGATCACCGAAGAGACCCTCGGGACACCGAACAGGACCGAGCGCGTGGCCCTGCTCCCCCTGCTCAGGAAAATGATCGGCTCGAATCCGAGTCCCGATCCAGCGGACGGCCAGGACCGAGGCACAACTGCGTCCATGCGCCCCAGGCGGGCGCCTGCGCCGGCCACGATGCGGCCGACGGGACGCTGTTCATACCGTGCCGCGCCAGGTAATGCGCGGCGCGTATCACGCCGGCGTGGGTGATCCACACTGCTTCGCCGTCCGCCGCGGCATCCTCCAGGGCCTGGGCTACGCGCTGCAGCACGCCGGACACGCTTTCCCCGCCGCCGGCGCGGTAGCGGGAAAACTCGCGCGTCCAGGCGTCGATGTCGGCCTTGGGGATGGCCTGCCAGGGCACGCCCTCCCAGGCGCCGAAGTCCATTTCGTTCAGGCGCTCGTCGCGTATCGGCCGCAGGTCCGTGCGCAGTTGCGCCAGCGCCTGCGCGAGCTGGTCGGCGCGCCGCAGGCCCGAGACCCGCACCGGCAGGCCCGGCGGCAAGGCCGCCGCGAGCGCGCGCGCAGCACACTGCGTGGCGGCCTCGTCGGCCTGCACGTCCAGGCTGCCGTAGCAGATGCCCGCATCGATCAAGGGCGCGGCATGGCGCGCCAGCCACAGCTTCACGCCGTCCCCGCCGCGGCCAGGCCCAGCAGCAGGCCCAGGTAGAAAGCCAGCTCGCACACCTGCTGCACGGCGCCCAGCGCGTCGCCGGTATAGCCCTGCAGGCGCCGGCGCAGCAGGCGGTACATGGTCGCCCAGGCCAGCATGCAGGCCGCCGCGCCGGCTATCCAGAACAGGGCGGGATGGCGCCAGCCTGCAGCGGCCAAAGCCAGCAAGGCCCAGAAGAGCGCGCCCGCCACGACGCGCCCGCCGGCGCGCGATGCCGTGAGCGCCGATTTGGAATCGTTCTCGCGGATATAGGGCAGCAAGGCCACGATGCCGACCGGCATCAGCCGCGACAAGGCATGGCCTGCGAACCAGGCCCATGCGGCCATGCCCGGATCGATCTGGACCAGCGCGGCGATAAGGCCGATCCTGAGCAGCAAGGACAGCACCAGCGCAATCGCGCCATAGCTGCCTATGCGCGAATCCTTCATGATCTCCAGGGCGCGTTCGCGGCTGACGTGGCCGCCCAGGCCGTCCGCCAGATCGGCCAGTCCGTCTTCATGAAATGCGCCGGTCAGCATCGTGGTGACGATCACGGCCAGGACGGCGGCAATCCAGGGCGATGCACCCACGCCGGGCAGCGCGAGCAGCGCAGCGCGCAGGCAGATCGCGCCCGCCGCGCCGACCAGCGCGCCGACCAGGGGAAAGTACGCCAGGCAGGCCTGCTGCCTGGGCGGGCTGTAGCCCACCCAGGCGGCCAGCCGCCCGGGCAAGGGCACGCGCGTGAAGAACTGCAGCGCGAGCAGGAAATGGCGCAAGGCTTTCATGGCCGATCCAAGCTCAGTGCTGGCCTTCTTCGCGCGAAACGCCCGCGGACTCGAAGCTCGCCATGTCCCGCAGGATCGCACAGGCAGACTGCATCAGAGGCCAGGCCAGCGCCGCGCCGGACCCCTCGCCCAGGCGCAGCTGCAGATCCAGCAACGGCTCGGCCTGCAGCGCGTCCAGCATCAGGGCATGGCCGCGCTCGCCCGATCGGTGGGCGAACACGCAACGCTGCAAGACCTGGGGAGCCAGGCGGCTGGCGACCAGCACAGCCGCGCTGACGATGAAGCCGTCGACCACGATCACGCGGTTCTGCGCGGCGGCCTGCAGGATGGCGCCGACCATCGTGGCGATCTCGAAACCACCGAATGCCGCGAGCACGTCCAGCGGCTGGCGCACGGCCTGGTGCTTGACGAGCACCTTGCGCAAGATCTCGGTTTTCCTGGCGATGCCCGCATCGTCCAGACCGGTGCCGGCGCCGGTGCACTGGACGATGTCGAGCTGCGCCAGACGCGACAGCAACAGCGAGGCCGACGAGGTGTTGCCTATGCCCATCTCGCCCAGCAGCAGGACGTTGCCCGGCAGATCGGCCGACAGGGCCTTGCCGTTTTCCAGCGCCGCGTCGCACTGCGCCGGCGTCATGGCCGGGCCAAGAGACGCGTCGGCCGTGCCCGCCGCGATCTTGCGTATCAGCAGGCCGGGGCGCGGCGCGAAATCGTGCCTCACGCCGCAGTCGACCACCGTCAGCGCGATGCCGTGCTGGCGGGCCAGCACGCTGACCGCCGCGCCGCCCGCCAGGAAGTTCTCCACCATCTGCCAGGTCACATCGCTGGGGTAGGCCGACACGCCCTGCGCGGCCAGGCCGTGGTCGCCCGCGAACACCACCATCTGCGGCGCGCGCAATGCGGGAGCGACGCTGCCCAGGATCCGCCCCAGGCGCACAGCCAGGGCCTCCAGACGGCCCAGCGATCCGACCGGCTTGGTCTTGTTATCTAGCACTTGCTGCAAGCGCCGGGCCAGTTCGGGATTGCCCAGATCGGCAACGGGGGGAATGGAGAAAGCCATGGGTCGTCGGTTCCTTCAGGAGATCAGGCCGTGCAGCACGCCGGGATCGACATGCCGTTCGAGAAATTGCGCCATGCCGTCGAAGACGGCGTCGGCGGCGAGCGTCTGGCCGCCCAGCAAGGCCTGCAGCACGGCGGGTTCCTCGAACATGCCGTGCACGTAGAGGCCCAGCACATTGCCGGCGGCGTTCTGCCAGGCCAGAGCGGGAATCACTTCGCGCGCGCCGGATTGCGCGGCATCGGCGCCAGCGCGGGTGCGGCCGTGGTGGATCTCGTAGCCGCGCAGCGGCAGGCCGGACAGCGCGGCCCAGCAACCCGCAAGCTCGCCGAACCGCGCCTGGCGCCGCCGCACGGTCTTGTCGGCAGCGAAAGCCGTCGACAGGGCAAGCAGCCCCAGGCCGCGCGCAGCGCCGTCGATGCCCTGCGGGTCGGTCATCTCGTCTCCCAGCATCTGCAAGCCGCCGCAGATGCCCAGCACAGCCGCGCCGCGCGCCGCATGCCGCAGCACGGCACGGTCCAGGCCTTGCGCGCGCAACCAGGCGAGGTCGCCGCTGGTATGTTTGGACCCGGGCAGGATGATCCAGTCCTGCGCGCCCAGATCGGCCAATGCGGCCGCATCGCGCGCCCAGACCAGGCGCAGACCGGGCACGCTTTTGAGTGCCTGGAATTCGTCCAGGTTGCTGATGCGGGGATAGGTCACGATGGCGACCGTCCTGTCCGCGCGGCCGGCGAGCGTGGCGCGGTCGTCGAAGACGCCATCCTCTTCGGGCAGGCCGTGATCGCGCCACATGGGCAGCACCGCCACCGTGGGTATGCCGGTCATGTCCTCGAGCTGGCGCGGCGCCGGCGCCAGCAGCGCCGCATCGCCGCGGAATTTATTGAGCACGAAGCCCCGTATCCGTTCCCGGTCTTCGGGCTGCAGCAAGGCCCAGGTGCCATACAGGTGCGCGAACGCGCCGCCGCGGTCTATGTCCGTCACAAGCAGGCAGCGCGCCTGCGCGTGACGCGCCACCCGCATATTGACGATGTCGCTGTCCATGAGATTGATCTCGGCGGGCGAGCCCGCGCCTTCGATGACGACCACCTCGTTCTGCGCGCGCAGCGCATCCAGCGCAGCCGCGATATGCGGCCACACATGCGCGCTGCGCGCGCGCCAGGGCATGCCCGTCAGGGCCGGATCCACCTTGCCCAGCAGCACGACCTGGCTGTGCGTGTCGGCCTCGGGCTTGAGCAGTAGCGGGTTCATGCGCACGTGCGGCTGCACGCGCGCAGCCAGCGCCTGAAAATACTGGGCCGAGCCGATCTCGCCCAGCCCGTCGTCCGCAGCGGCAACCCGGGCATTGTTGCTCATGTTCTGCGCCTTGAACGGCGCGACCCTGAGCCCCTGGCGCGCATACCAGCGGCACAGCGCGGTGGCCAGCCAGCTCTTGCCGGCGCCGCTGGTCGTGCCCAGCACCATGACGCAGCGGGCCGTCATGATGCCCCCTTGGCGCTGCGCGCCGTCCCCCCGAGGGGGATCGCTCGCTTGGGGCGGCCCGGCTCTCGCGAGACGCCTCCCGCCTCGAGCGCATCGCGCAAGGCAGCCTGCGCCGCCGGCGGCTGCACGCTCAGGCGCCACATGCCCGGCAGGCCGAAGGATGTCGCCTCGCGCAGCTTGATGCCGCGCAAACGTAGGAAGTCAGCGTCCAGTTCGGCCTGCATGCAAAAGAAATTCGCATCGCTGGGCAAGCAGGGCCATACATTGAGCAGGTTCTGCTGCAGCGCCTTCCACTGACGCAAGGTGTCGCGGCTTTGCGCAAGCCATTGCTGCGTCCGGGCCTGGGTCCAGGCCTGCAGCATCGCGACCGCGTGCGCGCCCAGGGACCAAGAAGGCGCCTGTTGCTCAAGACTATCGGCCAATGCCGCGGCATCGGCCGGCGCGATCGCATAGGCGCCGCGCACGCCGGTCATGCCCAGCGCCTTGTTGGGCGACCACAGCTGCCATACGCGGTCGGCATCCTCGCCGCGCAGCGCGCTCGCCCCCGAAAGCCGCAAGGGTTCGTAGGCCCGGTCCAGGACCACGACCGCGTCGTGCCGCACCACGGCGTCCCATTGCGGTTCGGCTGTGCCCAGGGGGCTGCTGGGCTCGCACAGCCAGCACAGGTCCGCCTGGACCGGATCGTCCACGCGCGCTAAGCCCCAGATGCGCGCCGCGTGGGCATATTCGCCGTAGGCCGACGCGGGTATCCATGCGCGCCGCGCGCCCGCGCGAGCCAGGCAGGCCGTGATGCGCATGATGAATTCGCTGGCGCTGGCGGCCACGACCACGCGCCACGGCGCCACGCCGTGAAAAGCGGCCAAGGCGCCGCGCAAAGCGCGATAGCCAGGGTCGGGATAGTGCCGGATGTCGACGTCTCTCAGCGCTGCCGCGACCCTCGGGCAAGGTCCGCAGGCATTGGCATTGGTCGAGAAATCCCAGCGCGGCACGCCCTGCGCGTCGGCGCCGCCATGCTCGCGGGTCATGCCGCCCCCTTGGCGCACCCAAGCCCGAGCACGGCCAGCGCCAACAAGCCCAGCACGGCACGCTGCGCCAGTCGGATCGCGCGCGCCGTATCCTCGGATCGAGGGCTGGCGCCTTGCGCATTCAGGGCATAGACGCCCGGCTTGCCCAGGCGCACGCCCAGGATCAGGGCCATCGCCGCCATCGGCCAACCGCCGTTGGGTGATGGCGTGCGGCCGGCTTCGCGGCGCAAGGCAGGCCAGGACAAGCGCCGCGCGGCCATTGCCAGCAACAGGACGGCGGTCAGGCGGGCAGGCAGCCACGACAGTACATCGTCCGCGCGCGCGGCCCATTTGCCGGCCCAGGTCCAATCGCGTCCGCCGCGCAGGCCGACATAACCCCACATCGCGTCGGCGGTGTTGGCATAGCGGTACAGGGCCGCTCCCGGCAGACCGAAAAGAACGAACCAGAACACAGGAGCCACTACGGAGTCGTTGAGATTTTCCGCCAGGCTCTCGATGGCGGTCTCGCGCACCTGCCCCGCGTCGAACCCGCCCACGTCGCGGCTGCACAGGTACGACAGGCGCTCACGGCCTGCCGGCACGGACTCGGCCAGGGCGTCTTCCACGGCCCGCACCTCACGGCGCAGCATGGCCCAGGCGAACATGGGCTTGAACAATAGCGCCAGCCCCGCGGCGGCAAGCCAACTAGGCCCGGCCAGCAAGAGCTGCTGCAATGCCGCCGCGCAGACCACGACCGCAAGCGCGCCGACGCACCAGAAGACTAAACCCCAGGAAAAGGCCCCCAAGTCGATCTTGCCGCGGCCATCGCCGTGCGGCGCGAAACGCCTGCCGGCCGCCGCCAGAAAGCGCCCCATCCAGACCACCGGATGCCATGCGCCGGCAGGTTCGCCGAGCACGCGATCCACCACAAAGGCCAGAACCAAGGCCGGCATGAAGACGTCCGCGTTGCGACCCAACCACGGCGCGGCCCATGCCCCGTCCATCAATCCTCGATGCCGCGCTGGGCGGGGATGCCCTGGTCAAAAGCATGCTTGATCATCTTCATCTCGGTCACGGTATCGGCCAAGTCGATGATCTCCTGCGGGCAGCGGCGGCCGGTCAGCACCACATGCACATGGACCGGCCGTTCGCGCAAGACCTGCTGCACTTGCTCGAGCGCAATCCAGCCATAGACCAGCGGATAGGTGACCTCGTCCAGCACCACCAGAAAATAGTCGCCGCTCATTATCGCCACGCGCGCTTTCTCCCAGCCTTCGCGGGCGATCTGCGCGGACTGCTCCAGGTCCTTGCTCTTCCAGCTAAAGCCGTCACCCAGCCCTTGGATAGGCAGGCCCAGCTTCTCGAAAGTGCGGTGCTCGCCGAAACGCGCCGTCGGCACTTTCATGAACTGGAAAACCTTGACGGGTTTGCCCCGGCCGTGGGCCCGGATGGCCAGGCCGAAAGCGGCCGTGCTCTTGCCTTTGCCGTCGCCGGTATTGACGAGCACCAGGCCGCGGCGCTCGCCGTCGGGTTTTTCGTAGGGTTTTTCGGTCGGAGGACTTTCGATTTGCATGGTTTTCACCGGCCTGACACAACCCTGCATGTTAGTCTATGGCGAAAAAATCGCGCAAATCATGCATAACAGCGAACACTTCCCGCATCGGCCAACCTTGGCCGTCGGCATCGGCTTGCGGCAAGGCGCCACGAGCTCGCATGTCGAATCGGCCGTACGCGCGGCGCTGGGTCCGAGAAGGCTGGAGGAAATCGCCACGCTCGCCACGCTCGACACGAAGGCCGACCATCCAGCCCTGGCGCAGTTCTGCTCGCGCCACGGGATTGCGCTGCGCGCCTTCTGCGCGGCCGACATTAATGCCTGTTTCGACAGACATCCGACCTTGCGACGCTCGGCCGCCGCGCTGGCGCACGTGGGCGTGGCTGGCGTTTGCGAGCCCTGCGCCCTGCTTGCGGCACAGGATGGCACGCTGCTCGTCGCCGGCCAGGCACACGGCGGCGTGACGGTCGCCGTCGCCGCCACCAGACCCTGAGCATGCCTGCCTGCCCCGCTCTTTTCATCGGCGCCTCGGCATCCGGCCAGGGCAAGACCACGGTCACCGCGGGCCTGGCGCTGCTGCACCGCCAGCGCGGACGCCAAGTGCGCGTCTTCAAGACCGGACCCGATTTTCTCGACCCCATGATCCTGGCGCGCGCAAGCGCAGCGCCGGTCCAATCCCTGGACCTGTGGATGGTGGGCGAGCAGGAATGCCGCCGGCTGCTGGCGGAAGCGGCGGCAGAGGCCGACCTGATCCTGATAGAAGGCGTGATGGGTCTTTTCGACGGCACACCCAACAGCGCGGACCTTGCCGCCGCCTTCGGCGTTCCCGTCGCAGCGGTAATTTCCGCCAAATCAATGGCGCAAACTTTCGGCGCGATTGCCTCGGGCCTCGCGCGCCATCGCGCCGACATCCGCATGCACGGCGTGCTGGCCAACCACGTCGGCTCGGCGCGTCACGCGCAAATGCTGCAAGAGGGCATGCCCGGCGATATCCGCTGGCTGGGCGGACTGCCTCCATCGGACCGCATAGCCCTGCCCACGCGGCATCTGGGCCTGCATCAACCAGGAGAAATAGACCAACTGGATATGCGCATCGCCTTCACCGCGCAGGCACTGGCCGATACCTTGCTGGCCGAACTGCCGGCGCCGGTCGTCTTCGAGCCTGCGCCCGCGCGTGCGCTACCCAGATTGCTCGAGGACATGCGCATCGCCATCGCGCGCGACGATGCCTTTTCTTTCATCTATCCGGCCAATGTCCGCCTGCTGGAATCGCTCGGCGCCCAAGTCGAATTTTTCTCGCCGCTGGCGGACGAACCCCTGCCCGTTGGCACCGATGCGCTGTATCTGCCGGGCGGCTACCCCGAGCTGCACGCGGCCGCCCTCGCCGGCAATTCGACCAGTGCGCGCAGCATACGCAGCCATGCCGGAGCGGGCAGGCCCATCCTGGCCGAATGCGGCGGCATGCTCTATTTGCTCGATAGCTTGACCGACACGCAAGGAACGACGACACCCATGCTCGGCCTACTGACCGGCCATGCAACGATGCGCGGGCGGCTCGCCTCGCTCGGCATGCAGGCCCTGGAGACGAAACAGGGCCGTCTGGCCGGGCACGCATTCCATTACTCGAGCATGACCACGCCGCTGACGCCGGCCGCGCATGCCTTGCGTGCCAGGGATGGCGCGCTGGGTGAGCCGATCTATCGCTCGGGCTCTGTCGTGGCCACCTATATGCATGGCTACTGGCCATCGAACCCCACCCTGACGGCGGCGCTATTTCACGGCACAGCCTTTTGACGAATGCGGGGGTGCGGCAGTCTGGCGCGCCGCAAAGACGGACGGACATCGCGCATGCCCCGGCGCCGGGAGGGGCGCTCAACGATCACTCTGCGGTTCTGCCGCCGCGCTTGAGCAGATAGGTGTCCATGATCCAGCCGTGGCGCTCGCGGGCCTGGGCGCGCAGGCGCTCGATATCGTCTTGCACCTCGCTCAGCCTGCCCGCCACGAGGATCTCGTCCGGCGTGCCGACGTAGGCGCCCCAGTAGATATCGACATCGCCCTGCACCTTGCGAAAGGCATTCTGCGCATCGAGCATCACGACAACGCTGTCGACCTTTTCCGGAAAACCATCGGCGATTCCCCGGCCATTGGTGATCTGAACGGACCGGCCTATCGAATTGAGCGCGATCCGGTGCTTGGCCGCGAGCGCCTGCACGCTGCTGATGCCTGGCACGACCTCGTATTCGAAGGCATGGCGGCCGGCCTGGGAAATGGCGCCGACGATCCGCATCGTGCTGTCATAGAGCGCCGGGTCGCCCCAGACGAGGAAGGCACCGCACTGCCCATCGGACAGTTCCTCTTCGATCAGGCGTTCGAAGATCCTCTGTTTCTCGCGGTTCAACGCCTCGACGGCGCCCGTGTAATCATCCGTATCGCGGCGGCGCTCCGGGCTCGCGCTCTCGACGATACGGTAGTGCCTGTCCTTGACGTACCGCTCGATGATGTCCTTGCGCAAGGCGACGAGCTGAGCCTTGGCGGCCCCCTTGTCCATCACGAAGAACACATCCGCTCGATTGAGCGCATTGATGGCCTGGACGGTCAGATATTCCGGATCGCCGGCGCCAATACCAACGATCAATAGCTTTTTCATCTGCGTGCTCCCGATGCATTGGAGATATGCCGGCAGTCTACCCTCGGCCGCTACAATCCATGCATGGGCAATACGAACCTGACCTTTGTCACGGGTGGCGCCCGTTCCGGCAAAAGCGCCTATGCGGAAAGACTGGCGGCCGCGAGCGGAATGGCCGTCACCTATATCGCGACGGCACGGCAGCATGATGATGTCGAATTTTCCGCGCGCATCGCCTTGCATCGCGCCAGGCGGCCCAGTCAGTGGGACCTGGTGGAGGAGTCCGTCGACCTGGCCACAGCGCTGCGACGCACGGCCGCGCCGCAGCGCTGCGTGCTGATCGATTGCCTGACGCTGTGGCTGGCCAATCTGCTGTTTCCGGTCGGGGAGGAAGTCGGGTCGCCCGACGCGTCCGCCCGGATCGAGGCGTTCCTGTCTGCCTGTGAAAAAGCGGCGGGCAAGATCATCGTCGTGAGCAACGAAATCGGGATGGGCATCGTGCCGCTGGGCGCCCAGACGCGACGCTATGTCGACGAGCTCGGCAGGTTGAACCAGCGCGTGGCCGCTCAGGCTGGCGTAGCCACGCTCATGGCCGCCGGGCTGCCGCTGCAGCTGAAGCCATAGCGTCGGAATACCCGCCTAAGGCGCCGGCGCGTACAGGAACGAATCGGCAAAGCCCTCGGCCGCCAGCACGCGGCCCACAATGACCAAGGCGGTGCGCTCGATGTCGGTCCGGGCGATCTTGACCGCGATGTCGGCCAGCGTACCCGTGATCCGTTCTTGATCGGGCCAGCTTGCGCGATACACGACGGCCACCGGGCAGTCGTCGCCATAGTGCGGGCGCAGTTCCTCCACAATGCGCGCCAGGTGCCTGACCCCCAGGTGAATCGCCATCGTCGCGCGATGGCTGGCCAATTCGGCCAGCGCCTCGCCTTGCGGCATGACCGTCCTCGTGGCGTAGCGGGTCAGAATCAGCGTCTGCGAGACGCCGGGCAGCGTCAGTTCGCAACCGAGCGCCGCGGCGCAAGCCGACGCGGCGGTAACGCCGGGTACGATCTCGTAGGGAATGCCCCGCGCACGCAGGCGGCGTATCTGCTCGCCGATCGCCCCGAACAATGAGGGATCGCCCGAATGCACGCGGGCGACATCCTGTCCTTGGGCATGGGCGTCGGCCAGCAACCGGACGATGGTGTCGAGGTCGAGGTCGGCGGTATTGACGATGCGCTCGGCCTGGTTGCCTGCCAGCACGGCGATGGGGACCAGCGACCCGGCATAGAGGATCACTGGACAACGGCGAATGAGGCGCTGCCCTTTCACGGTGATCAGCTCCGGATCGCCAGGTCCCGCACCGATGAAGAAAACCGTCATGTCCGGCCCCATCGCGGCGCATCAGCCGCGGCACGCAGCGCATCGATCGCATCGAGCACGGCGCAGACGGCCTCGAACGTTCTGTCCGCAACCGGCAAAGCCGGGCGCCGCGTCATGATGACGGGCAGGCCGCGTGCACGGGCGACATCCAGCTTCGCCTCGGTCGCCTGGCCGCCGCTGTTTTTGCTGACCAGCACGTCGAACCGTCCTTCTTCGAAAAAAACCTGCTCGGCTTCATACGTGAACGGCCCGCGCGCGCCGACCACGCGGGCCCGCCTATGGCCGGGATGATCGTCCAGGCAACGCACCGTCCAGAATTGGTGCGCGGCAATCTCGTCCAGATGGGCCAGAGGCTCGCGCCCCAGGGTAAACAGCGGCCGCGCGAAAGCCGACAGCGCGGCGCGGATTGCGGCCCAATCGTCGACAATGCGCCAATCGTCGCCCGGTTGCGGACTCCACGGCTGACGTCGCAGCGCCCACAGCGGCACGCCGGCACTCGCACCGGCAGTTGCCGCATTCGCGCTGATCTGCGCGGCATACGGGTGCGTCGCGTCGAAGACCAGCGCAATGCCTTGTGCCTGAACATACGCCGCCAAGCCCTTCGCGCCGCCAAAACCGCCCACGCGGACCTGGCAAGCGAGATCGCCCGGCACCTTGCCCAACCCGGCAAGGCTGTAGACGTCACGCGGCCCGAGGCGGCGAGCGATCTTCAGGGCGTCGCCCGTGCCTCCCAGGAGCAAGATGCGCATCATGCGGATTTGGTGACGTCGAGCAAAGTGATCGGGAGGGCCGGCCGCCACGTATCGAATCCGCCCAGCGCCTGGGCTTCGCTGAGCACGACGCGTGTGAGCCTGCCTCCGTGCCGGTCGCGCCACTGAGCCAATACCGCCTCGCCCTGCAAGGTCACGGCATTGGCGACCAGCCGGCCGCCTGCGCGCAGGCGGGACCAGCACGCCTCCAGCAACCCGGGCGTGGTTACGCCGCCGCCGACGAAAACCGCGTCGGGAGCCGGCAGGCAGGCCAGCGCATCGGGCGCGCGCCCCGGCACCAATTGCAGGTCCGGCACCCCCAGGGCATCGCGATTGTGGATGATGAAGGCCTGGCGGGCCGGTTCCGGCTCGATTGCAATGGCGCGGCAGGCCGGATGCGCGCGCATCCATTCGATGCCGATGGAGCCGCATCCCGCACCGACATCCCAGAGCAGTTCGCCGGGAATGGGCGCCAGCCGCGCCAGCGTCATCGCGCGCACGTCACGCTTGGTCAGTTGGCCGTCGTTCCGGAATGCCTCGTCGGGCAAACCCACGGTCAAGGGCTGGGACAGTTCCCGAGGAGCGCGGCACGTCAACGCCACGAGATTGAGCGCGGCGACGCCATCCTGGCGCCACGTCTGCGCCGACGCGTCGATCCGGCTTTCGCGCGCACCGCCCAGATTCTCGAAAACACTCATACGCGATGCGCCGAACCCGACCGCATTCAACAGGCTTGCGATCTCGCGCGGCGTGGCGCCGTCGCGGCTGAGCACAAGCAGCCTGGCACCGTCGCGCAGATAGGCATTTAAGGCGGCAAGCGGGCGTCCGACCAAGGACAGGCTTTGGACGTCCTGCAGGGACCAACCCATCCTCGCGGCGGCCAGCGATAGCGACGACGGCCCGGAAATCACGCGCAGTTCCGCGGCGGAAAACGCGCGCGCCAGCGTCGAGCCCACGCCGAACAGCATGGGATCGCCGCTGGCAAGAACGCACACCGGCGTACCGCGCCAGGCATGGATGGGCGCGATGTCGAAGGGTTTGGGCCAGGCTACGCGCCTGGCGCGCAGCCTGGCCGGCAACATCGCCAGATGCCGCGCGCCGCCGACCACGACTTCGGCGTCAAAGAGGGCTCGCCGCGCGCCACGACCCAATCCGGCAAAACCGTCTTCGCCTATCCCCACCACGGTCAGCCAAGGCAGGATCGCATCCTGGATCGTCATCTTTTACCCGCTTTTTAAAGCCTTTTTACGGCTTTTTGCGATAAGAAAAAAGGCATAATACCGCCTTGCCGATACCGTTCGTATCAGACCCTTGCTTGCCTTCCCTCGGCCATCCGCCTGCCCCGCCCTGTCGCGCATCGTTGCCGCGCACGATGGCGGGCTGTGCCGCGTCAAATTGCCGGGCGGCGTTCTGCAGGCGAGCCAGGCCCTGGCCATCGCCGAGGCGGTCAAGGCCCATGCAGCCGGCCTCGAACTGACCAACCGGGCCAACTTTCAGATACGCGGCATCAAGCCGGGACACGAAACGGCGATCACCGCGCAATTGCTGGCCGCCGGTCTGGGGCCGCGGGGGCAGCAGCCTTGCGCGCAGCAGGCCCTGGTGGCCGATGACGTGCGCAACCTGATGCTCAGCCCCAGCGCCGGCCGGGATGCCTACGCGCTGCACGATACGGAACCGCTTGCACTGGCGATGCTCGCGCTGCTGCAGAACGAACCCGAATTCGCGGCCCTTTCACCCAAGTTCTCCATTTTGCTCGATGGCGGCGAACGCCTGGCGGAACTCGAGCACCCGCACGATCTCTGGTTTGCGGCGATGGGGCCGCAAGACAGCGACGAGGCCTGGTTTGCGCTCGGACTGGCCGGCCAACCCGCGCGCATGCCCGGCAGCGCCCTGGCCGCGGTGCGCGCGCGCGATGTTCCCGCCCTGGCACATGCCCTGCTGCTGACGTTCATCGCACTGGCTGGCACGGACCAGAAACGCATGCGCGACCTGCTCGCCACACGGGATGCACAGACCGTCATCGGGCATGCCGCCGCGAAATCCGGCCTGGCGCTGCGCCAGGACGCCCGGGTCCTGTCATGGCGCCGTCCGGCGGCCGAGCCCGACCGCCGCTTCGGCGCGCATGCGCAGCGCCAGCCCGGGCTGTGGCATGTCGGCGGGCAACCGCCGCTGGGCCGCCTCGACACGGCGACGCTGCGCGATCTGGCGGGGCTGGCTCATGAGCACGCGCAAGGCGCATTGCGCGCCACGCCATGGCAAGGCCTACTTATTACCGATGTTCCCGAGGACTGCCTGGCGCATGTCGAGAGCGGATTGCGCCGCCTGGGCTTCATACTGGATGCGCGCGCGCCGCTAGGCAGATTGGTCGCCTGCGCCGGCTCGGCCGGATGCGCAAAGGGCCGGGCCGACACGAAAGCCGATGCGCTCAAGCTGGCGCAATGCCTGCCCGAAGCCATGCCCCCGACGCATCTGAGCGGATGCGAGCGATCGTGCGCCATGGCGAGCTGCGCCCCCCATACGCTGCTCGCGACGGCGCCAGGGCGCTACGATCTGTACCGGCGCATGCACGGCGGGACATCCCGCTTCGGTTCGTGCATCGGGAAACACCTGACTATTGAAGAGGCTGCCCACCACATGATCGACTACGTCCGCGACGGACAGGCCATCTATCGCCAGTCGTTCGAAACAATCCGCGCCGAAGCGGATCTGTCCCAAATCCCCGCGGACCTGGAAAAACTCGCAGTGCGCGTCATCCATGCCTGCGGCATGACCGATATCGCGCAAGCGCTGCGGTTTTCCCCAGGCGCCGGCGCGGCCGGCCGAGCGGCCCTGCTGCGCGGTTCGCCCATTCTTTGCGATGCGCGGATGGTGGCTGAAGGCATCACGCGCGCCCGGCTGCCGGCATCGAACGAAGTGATCTGCACGCTCTCCGATCCGTGCGTGCCGGATCTGGCACGCACGCTCGGCAACACGCGTTCGGCGGCCGCCCTGGAACTCTGGCGCCCCTGGCTGGAAGGCAGCGTCGTGGCAATAGGCAATGCGCCGACCGCGCTCTTTTACCTGCTGGACATGATCGCTCAAGGCGCGCCGCGCCCCGCGCTGATACTCGGCTTTCCCGTTGGCTTCGTCGGCGCGGCCGAATCGAAAGCCATGTTGGTCGAAACCAGCCATGGCGTACCTTTTGTGACCATAGAAGGCCGAAGGGGTGGCAGCGCAATGGTGGCCGCGGCCGTCAACGCGCTGGCATCGGATGCGGAATGACAAAAAACACCGGACGCCTCTACGGCATCGGCGTGGGCCCCGGCGACCCGGAGCTGCTCACCCTCAAAGCGCTGCGGCTGCTCAAGGCCTCGCCCGTGGTGGCCTACTTTGTCGCCAAGGGCAAGAAAGGCAACGCGTTCAGCATCATCGAACCGCATCTGTCCGACGCGCAGACCAGGCTTGCTCTGGTCTACCCGGTGACCACCGAGGCGCTGGAGCCGCCTCTTTCCTACGAAGCCGTCATCGCCGACTTTTACGACAGCGTATCGGCCCTGATCGGCGAACACCTGAAGGCCGGCAAGGACGTTGCGGTTGTCTGCGAGGGCGATCCCTTCTTCTACGGCTCGTACATGTATCTTCACGACCGGCTGGCCGGCACATTTGCGGTGGAAGTCATTCCGGGCGTGTGTTCGATGCTGGGCGGCACGGCAGTGCTGGGCACGCCGCTGGTCTACCGCAACCAGAGCCTGACCGTCCTTTCAGGCGTCATGCCTGCCGACGAACTCAAGCGCAAGCTGGCCGACACCGACGCCGCGGTGGTCATGAAGCTGGGGCGGCATTTCGAAAAAGTGCGCCGCGTGCTGGATGAACTGGGCCTGGCCGAACGTGCGCTGTACGTCGAGCGGGCCACCATGCCGAATCAGCGCATCGTCCCGCTTGCCGAGGTCGACCCCATGGCTTCGCCCTATTTTTCACTGCTCGTGGTGCCGGGGAAAAAATGGCAGGGCTAACCTCGCCGGCCCCCGCGATAATCATCCTGGGATCCGGCGCGCTTGCGACCGCGCGCCGGATTCAGGCCGCGCTCCCGGCATCGCGGGTGCACGGATTGAGGGCGCGCACCGAAGGCCAGGCGGACGTCGCCTTCGAACGGACCGGCCAACACCTGCAGGAACTGTACAAGTGCGGCACGCCTATCGTGGCCCTGTGCGCGGCGGGCATCGTGATCCGCTGCGTGGCGCCCATGCTGGCCGACAAGGGCCTGGAGCCTCCCATCGTGGCGGTTGCGCAAGACGCAAGCGCCGTCGTGCCCTTGCTTGGAGGCACGGCGGGCGTCAACGCGCTGGCCCGGCAAATCGCGCAGGCACTGGGTGTCGCGCCGGCCATCACGACCAGCGGCGAACTGCGCTTTGGCACCTGTCTGCTGGACCCGCCCGAAGGCTATGTGCTCGCGGACATCGAGCAGGGCAAGCATTTCGTGTCCGATCTACTGGCGGGCCAGCGCGTCCGCCTAGAAGGCCACGCGCCTTGGCTGGACGATGCCGATATCCCGCAAGCCGCATCGGCCAGACTCGCGATCCGCGTCACGCCGTTCGCATCGGATAGGCATCGCGACGAATTGCTCATCCATCCGCGCAGCGTCGTCGCCGGGCTTGGCGGCGCCGCCGGCGCCGAGCACGTGCTGGAAGCGCTCGCCGACCACGAGCTTTCCCCGCTGTCGCTTGCGCTTCTTCTGGCCCCTGCCGCGAACATGGGCGATCCGCGGATCGCACGGGTCGCCGACACGCTGGGGGTGCCGCTGCGCTTTGCCGACCATGAGGCGCAAGAACCGGCGCAATGGCTGCTTGCCGCACCAGACCTGGCTCACGATGTCCGCGTACATGAAAATGGCGTCGCGCTCGCGCTGGCACCGCATCCCGTCATCCCAGAGCGCATCGGCCGCGCCCGCGGTCGCCTGACCGTCGTCGGCTTGGGGCCGGGCAGCGCGGGGCTGATGGTGCCCGACGCCCGAAAGGCGCTGGACGAGGCCAGCGACATCCTCGGCTACGAAACCTATATCCGCATGGCCGGGCCTTTGCGCGCCGACCAGCGGCAGCATGCCAGCGACAACCGCGAGGAACTTCAGCGCGCCCGCCATGCCTTCGAACTGGCCAGCGAGGGCCGGCGCGTCGTCGTCGTCTCTTCCGGCGACCCGGGCATCTTCGCCATGGCTGCGGCGGTACTTGAGGCGCTCGATACAGACGGCCACGCGCGGTGGAGGCAGGTCGACCTGCGCATCGTGCCGGGAGTATCGGCGGCCATGGCCACCGCCGCGCAGGCGGGCGCGCCGCTCGGCCACGATTTCTGCATGCTGTCGCTGTCGGACAACCTCAAGCCGTGGCACATCATCCGCGAGCGCTTGCAGCACGCCGCGCAGGCTGATCTGGTGATGGCCTTCTACAACCCGATATCGCGCGCGCGGCCGTGGCAGCTCGACCATGCGCTGGACATCGTGCGCAACTGGCGGACACCGGCCACCCCCGTGGTGCTGGGCCGGGATATCGGCCGCCCGGGCGCCAAACTCACGACGACGACGCTGGGCGAGCTGCGTTCGGACCAGGTGGACATGCGCACCGTGGTGATCGTCGGCTCATCCACCACGCGCGGCGTGCAGGGCGGCCCGCAGGGCGAATGGATCTACACCCCGCGCTGGTACGCGGCGCCGGACCCCGGCTAGTGTCCTGTCCTATAAGCTCACGGCCAAAATCAAATTGATGGATTCGCACGCACGGCTAGGCCCTAACCGCCCGCGCCGGCTGCACCGAGCTTGTCGTAGCCCTTGGCGCGGTAGATCGCCCACGAGGCGATCCAGGACGCGGCAAACACCCCGATGATGACGAATCCAAGGTTGTTGAAATTGTCGTTGAGCGATCCGATCGCATCCCAAAACAGGCCCGTGAACGGGTACTTGTCGTGCACGATGCCCAGGATCTCGATGCCGCCAATGAGCACGGCGACCAGGACGGACACCAGCGTAATGGTGAGGTTGTAGTAGAGCTTGCGCACGGGATGAACGAACGCCCAGTCGTAGGCGCCGAGCATGAGGATGCCGTCGGTGGTGTCGATCAATGCCATGCCGGCCGCGAACAAGGCCGGGAACACCAATATCGCGCTCATCGACAGGCCGTGCGCCGCCTGCGTGGCGGACATGCCGAGCAGGCTGACCTCAGTCGCGGTATCGAAACCCAGGCCGAACAAAAAGCCCACCGGAAGCATCCAGGCCGGCGCCGAAACAAGGCGCAACAGCGGACGGAAGATGCGCGCCAGCACCCCACGATCGTTGAGCAGGATATCGAGGTCGTCGTCGCTGTAGGATTCGCCTCGGCGTACCTTGCCGAACGCGCGCCATACCCCGCGCAGGATGACGATGTTCATGCCTGCGACCAGGAACAGGAAGAGCGCCGAGACGCTCATGGAGATAAGGCCGCCGATCCCGCGCCAGGCCGCAAGCCTGCTCTCGAGCGCGATGGCCGTGACCGCGACCATCGCGGACACGATCAGCACCACGAGCGAATGGCCGAGCGCGAAGAAAAATCCCACCGTCACGGGACGCTGGCCCTCCTGCATGAGCTTGCGGGTAACGTTGTCGATCGCGGCGATATGATCCGCGTCGACCGCGTGCCGCAAGCCAAAGCCCCACGCCAGCAGGCCGGCACTCAAGAGCAGCGGCTGCCCGTGAAAGGCCATGAATGCCCATATCCAGGCGCCGATATTGAACGCGGCCAGCACCGCGTACATGCCACCGACCCGGCGGCGCAACACGCCCGGTGAGGGCCCGAGAGTCAGAATTACGGACATGGAAGATTCCTCAGGCCGGTGCCGCACCTACCAGATGCGGCGGTGCCATGGCTGCCTGGGTACCGATCAACGGCAGGCCGGCCGGCGAACAATCGTACAAGCCTGAATTGGCGAGCGTCAATTTCCAGGGCCTCTACTCAATGACGAACTCGTCCAACCGAAGATATACCGCAGACCATTCGTGGGCCAGTCGCCGGCAACCCTGACTGGCGGGGCGGCCCTGCCCGCAGTCGACCACGACGATCCGGTCCGCCGCGGATGGCATCGCTACCCGCTCGCGCGTATGGCCGTCGGTCAATACCCACAGGACCCGCTCCTGGGAGACGCGTCGCCGTCGGGCGAGCGCCAGTAGCCGCGCGGCGGCCGTCATGCCCAATGCCAGCGGGGTGCCGCCCCCGCCGCAGATGGGGTGTATCCAGCGTTCGCTCCACCACCTGGGTACGGCGGGACCGAACAAGACATTGGCATGCCCGCCGCCGAACCGGACCAATGCCACTTCGGCCCGCTCTCGGGCCAGCCGCTCGAAATATCCGAGGAGCACGCCCTTTGCCAGCGCCAAGCCGTTGCCTCGAAGCATCGAGGCCGAGCAGTCCAGCAGAAAGCAATGAAGAACGCCAGGCTTGAGACCGTCGCGGACGAATCGCAGATGGGTTCTATGCAACGGCCGATTTCCCTTGCTCGCCAGCGTGGAAACCCACGCGATGCGACGCCCCGCGGCGGCCAGGGATCCCCGCTTGCGCTGACGGCCTGCGCCGCCGGACCACCGGGAGCCGCTGTCCAGATCAGCGGCGGCGCTTTCCCGATGGCTCAGGGTTTTTTTGCCGGTAGCGCAACGACACCCTTGACGCGGGCGGTGCCTGTGCGTTCGGGAGGCAGATAACCCCAGCCGTCGTCATCGCGCGGCGCCGATTGCGGGGCGCCTGACTCGCTGCCTGGCGCCCCGCTCTGTTTATCGCGCTTGTTCTGTTGCTGAACCGGGTTGTCCTGGACGCCGTCGGACCGCTCGTCGGAAGACGCGTGCCGGCGATGTTTGAGCACTGCCTCGGCCACACTCTCGACATGAACCCGCGTGATGCGGTGCGCCGACTCCAGCGCGGCCAGCGCGCGCGCCGCGCGCAGCATCACCAGATCGGCACGCATTCCGTCGACCGCCGCGGCAATGCAAAGCCGGCTTACCGTTGCGTGCACATCATCCTCGAACGCAAGGCCTGCCATGGCCGACCGCGCAGCGAGAATACGCTGCCTCAGCGCCTGTTGCGCATGCGCATGCCGCTCGCGGAACACCACCGGATCGCGATCGAAATCAAGTCGCGCCTTGACGATTTGCTCGCGTACCCGCGGGTCAAAGCAGTTCTCGATCTCGACCATCAGCCCGAACCGATCGAGCAGCTGGGGCCGCAGCTCGCCCTCTTCGGGGTTCATCGTCCCGATCAGCACGAAGCGCGCGGCATGGTGGTGGGAAACCCCGTCCCGCTCCACGACGTTGACCCCGCTTGCCGCCACATCGAGTACGACATCGACCAGGGCATCCGCAAGCAGGTTCACTTCGTCCACATAAAGCACGCCTTCGTGCGCACGGGCCAGCAGCCCCGGCGAGAACTTGACGCCGCCGCCGCGCAGCGCCTCGTCGATATCCAGCGTGCCTATCAGCCGCTCTTCGCTGGCGCCCAGCGGCAGCGTGACGAAACTGCCGCTGGGCAGCAGCTCGGCCAGGGAGCGAGCCGCGGTCGACTTCGCCGTTCCCCGAGGCCCGCTGACCAGCAGTCCGCCGATCGAAGGGTCGACCGCCACCAGCAGCAACGCAAGGCGCAGCGCTTGCTGGCCTATCAGCGCGGACAGCGGGAACGGCAAGGGCAATGGGGTGGTTTTTTCTGCTGAAACACGGGTCAAGCCAATCTCCCTTCCAGTTCCTGTTCGGCATCGAGCAGATGCGCTTGGACCTGATCTCGATAGGTGCCGGGCTCTTGCCACAGCTTGCGGTCCATGGCTTGCAGCAGGCGTTCGCAGACGGAGCGCAACGCATCCGGATTATGCCGCCGCATAAATTCGCGCGTATCCGCGTCGTTCAGACAGGCATCCGTCACGAGCGCGTATTGATGATCGGAAACCACCCGCGCGGTCGCATCGTATCCGAACAGATAATCGATCGTCGCGGCGATCTCGGCCGCGCCCTTGTAGCCATGCCGCTTGACGCCATCGAGCCATTTCGGATTGACGACGCGCGAGCGGATCACCCGCGCGATCTCCTCGCTCAAAGGCCGGATGTGCGGTGCGTCGGGATTGCTGTGATCGGCGTGATAGACCTGGGGCTGCGTACCGGAAAAGTGACGCACAGCGGCGGTCATGCCTCCCTGGAACTGGTAATAGTCGTTCGAGTCGAGCAGATCGTGTTCCCGGTTGTCCTGGTTCTGCAGCACGACATCGATGCTGGCCAGGCGCGTCGCGAAGACGGCGTGCGCCTGTTCGCCGGAGCCGGCCTGCGTATAGGCATAACCGCCAAAAGCACGATAGGCCTGCGCCAGATCTTCGTCGGTCTGCCAGGCGCCGGAATCGATCATCTGCTGCAGACCGGCACCGTAGCTGCCCGGCCTGGAACTGAATACCCGCCAGCCCGCCCGCTTGCGCGCCTCTGCCTCCTGGACACCGCGCGCCATCCAGGCATCGCATTCGCGCAGCACGCGCGCCCGGATCGGATTGATGTCTTGCGGTTCGTCGTCAAGACCGGCTACAGCCTGCACCGCGGCATCGAACAAATGCATCACATTGGGAAATGCGTCGCGAAAAAAACCGGACACCCGCAATGTCACATCGATGCGGGGACGATCGAGAACGCCGGCAGGCAATATCTCGAAGTCGGTCACGCGATGGCTGCCCGGCGCCCACTTTGGCCGCACGCCCAGCAAGGCGAAGGCCTGGGCGATATCGTCTCCGCCCGTGCGCATCGTGGCGGTACCCCAGATCGACAGGCCGATCCCACGCGGATAATCGCCGTGTTCCTGCACGTGGCGCTCAATCAGCTGGCGTGCGGATTTGACGCCGAGCGACCAGGCGGTCTGAGTCGGAATCGCCCGGGTGTCCACCGAATAGAAATTGCGCCCTGTCGGCAGCACGTCGGGACGGCCGCGCGAAGGCGAGCCGCTGGGTCCGGGGGGCACGAAGCGGCCTTCCAGCCCGCGCATCAGGTGACGCAGCTCCTGGCTGCCGCAGGCATCAAGCCGGGGCTGGAGGTCCTCGCGGACGCGGGCCAGCACCTCCCGAGTGGCCGGCATGTCGCGGACGAGATCGGCGCCGTCGGACACGCCGATCTGTTCCAGAAAGCGGGTCGCCAGCAGTTCCAGCCGCTCGCGCGTGTCACCGCAATGGCGCCAGGGCGCGTCGCTGACCTGCGCAAGCAAAGCGGGACGCGCGCCGGTCCACGGCGTCGACCATTGCGCCGCCAGCGGATCGAACTGGTCGTCTAGGCGCAAGTCCCGAGCCAAGGCATCGATCAGCCCGGCATTGCGGCCCCGGCCGTCGTCAATGGGAAAACGGGCCAGCGCCAGCAGGGTATCGCGCCGTTCGCGTCCGACAGGCGAGCGGCCGAAGATATGCAGGCCATCCCGGATCTGCGCTTCCTTCAGTTCGCACAACCATGCATCCACACGCGTCAGGAGCCGGTCTTCTTCGTCTTTTTCCGTTGGCTTGACCAGACTCAATTCGTCGTGCAACCGGTGCTCGATGATGGCATCGAGGATCATTGCGCGCAGCAGTTTCGCACGGCGCGCATCGACCATCAGCGCCTCGTAGTATTCGTCGACCTGGCGCTCCAGGTCCTGCAGCGGCCCGTAGGATTCCGCCCGTGTCAGCGGCGGCATCAGATGATCGATGATGACTGCCTGCGCGCGGCGTTTGGCCTGACTGCCCTCTCCTGGGTCGTTGACAATGAACGGATACAGATGCGGCACCGGCCCGAGGGTCAGGTCGGGCCAGCAACTGCCGCTCAGCGCGATACTCTTGCCTGGCAGCCATTCGAGGCTGCCGTGCTTGCCCACGTGCACGACGGCGTCGACCAGAAATACCTGGCGAAGCCAGAAATAAAACGCCAGATAAGCGTGCGGCGGTACGAGATCGGCATCGTGATAGCTCGCGTAGTCGCCGTCCTCGCGGGACCGCGAAGGCTGAATGCCGACGAACACGCCTGCGCAGCGCCAGCCGGCGATCATGAAGCGCCCGTTGCGCACGGTCGGATCTTCGTGAGGCAGCCCCCAGCGCTCGTTCAGGGCATCGCGCAGCTCGGCCGGCAGTCCGGCGAATTCGGCCAGATAGTCGTCCAGCGCATAGCTTTGCAGCGCAGGGCGCAGCGCTCGCGACTCGGCATCGTTGGTCACGCCTGCGGTCAGGCGCGACATCAACGCCTGGCCGTCGGAGGGAATTTCGTCGACCCGATAGCCCTCGGCGCGCAGCCGCTTCAAAATCTCGATGACAGAAGCGGGCGTATCCAGTCCCACGCCATTGCCTATGCGCCCGTCGTTGGCCGGATAGTTGGCCAGCACCAGCGCCAGACGCTTTTCATCATTGCGCCGGCTGCGCAGCCGGCACCACCGCCGGCTCAGTTCGGCCACGAACGCCGTGCGCTCGATATCCGGCTGGTAGCGGACCACGTCCACTTCGGTTTTCTCGCAACGATAGGCCAGCCCCTTGAAGCTGATCGCGCGCGTAATGATGCGGCCGTCCACTTCGGGCAAGGCGACGTGCATCGCAATATCCCGCGAATTTAGGCCCTGGCTGTCCTTGACCCAGTCTTCCCGGTTGCCCCCGCTGAGAATCACCTGGAAAACCGGCGCGTCCAGACCGAAGGCGGGCGAGCGCCCCGGATCCTCGGGCGTCGAGGCCGCGAAGGACGTGGTGTTGAGCACCAGGGTGACCTCATGCGCATCGCATAGCCGCGCCACGAAGTCCCGGCTGGTCACGTCTTTGAGAGAGGTGATCGCGATCGGCAGCGGATTGAGGCCGCGCCGCTCCAGGGCGTCGATCAAGGCGTCAAAGACGGCCGTGTTGGCCGACTGCAGATGCGCGCGGTAGAACAGGATCGCGACAACCGGCGCACCGGGCTTCCAGCGTGCCTGCCAATCGGCGGCGACCGCCGTGTTGCTTAGCGGGTGATAGACCGCCGCGTTAGGCACGGCGACCGGCAATGCGGGTTCATCGCCCCACTCCAGCGCATGCCAGGCGATGGCGCGTAGAAAGGCCTCGGCGTTCGCTGGACCGCCCTCGCGCAAATAACGCCATAGCCGCGCGCAGAACGCCGGACTGGCCGTGCTGCGCGCGATCAAATGGGGATCTTCTTGCAGATCGCCCGAAAACATCGCCAGCATCTGCCCCTCGCGCTGGGCCAGATCGACCAATTGCTCGATCCCGTAAGGCCAATAGGCCTCGCCCCCGAGGTGATCGACCACCACGACGCGCGCATGCCGGAGTACGTCCTCCACATAGAAGTCGACCGACGCAGGCTGCCGTAAATACGTGACGTTCGCCAAACGCAAACTTGGAAAATCGTCCCCCAGTCTGTCCACCACACTCGCAAGCAGGGAGAGCGTGGTGTCGGCGGAACTGAGGACGACGATATCGGCCGGGCGCTGGTCGATGCGAACGACACCGGCCGTATCGTCGACGAAGCCCCCGGGAACGGTGCGCAACAGATGCATGCGTAAGCCCGGCCGACGGCGTCCGTCGCCGCTTACGCAGCCGCCAGCGCGGCGTCGAACGCGCGCTGCAGCACGGCTGCGTCGAGATCTTCGCCGATCAGCACGAAGCGGCTGGCGTGCGCTTCGCCTTCGCGCCAATGGCGATCGAAATAGCTGTCAAAGCGCTGGCCCACGCCCTGGATCACCAAGCGCATGGCAGCCCCCGGCAACGCGGCAAAACCCTTGGCGCGATAGATCGTGTGGTTCTCGACCAGCGTCTGCAACGCGGCGATGACCGTGTCGCGCGGGGCCGCTGCGCCAGACACGACCACGGAATCGAACTCGTCGTGGCGGTGTCCATGACCGGGTTCGTCCGCCGAACCGTGATGATCAGGACGTTGGTCGATGGTTTCTTCGGATGCCGAGTTCAGGCCCAGGAGCACGCTCAGGTCGAGGCGTCCGTTGCTGGCTGGGACGATCTTCACGTGGGCGGGGATTTCCTCGCGTATTAACGCCGACACGCAGGCTTGGCCGGTTGCGTCGAGCAGATCGACTTTGTTGAGTATGACCAGATCCGCCGCGCTCAGCTGATCTTCGAACAATTCATGCAACGGCGATTCATGATCGAGGTTCGGATCGGCCTTTCGCTGCGCGTCCACCGCGGCCGGATCTTGCGCGAACTGGCCGCTGGCCGCCGCCGGGCCGTCGACCATCGTGACCACCGCATCGACCGTGAAGCTGCTGCGTATGGACGGCCAGTTGAACGCCTTCACCAGCGGCTTGGGCAGCGCGAGTCCGGAGGTTTCGATCAGCACGTGATCGATCTGGCCGCGGCGCTCGACCAGAGCCTCCATGACGGGGAAGAATTCTTCCTGCACGGTGCAGCACAGGCAGCCGTTCGATAGCTCGTACAGTTGCCCTTCGGTTTGCTTGCCGCTTTCATCGCAACCGATGCCGCAGCCTTTGAGAATTTCCCCGTCGATGCCGAGTTCGCCGAATTCGTTGACGATCACGGCAACGCGCAGGCCGTTCGCATTGGACAGAATGTGACGCAGCAACGTGGTTTTGCCGCTGCCGAGAAAACCCGTGATGACGGTGACCGGAATCTTGCGCATAAAGGTGGACATGGATGTGATGCGGGGAAAGCCCGCCAAAGCGCTCTGCAAGAGCAGGATTATACTTTTCGCAATCGAGCGCATCCGCGCTGCCTACCCGCATCGCCCATGAGCACCCAAGACACCCTCACCATTGCTGGCCGCCAATACACCTCGCGCCTGATCGTCGGCACCGGCAAGTACCAGGATTTCGAGCAGACCCGCGCCGCGCTGGAGGCCAGCGGCGCCCAGATCGTCACCGTGGCCATACGCCGCACCAATCTGGGCCAGAACCCGGGCGAGCCCAATCTGCTCGACCACGTGCCGATGTCCAGGTTCACCCTGCTGCCCAACACGGCCGGCTGCTATACCGCCGAAGACGCGGTGCGCACGCTGCGCCTGGCGCGCGAACTGCTGGACGGGCACGACCTGGTCAAGCTCGAGGTGCTGGGCGATCCGCAAACCCTCTTTCCCAACATGCCCGAGACGCTCAAGGCCACCAAGACGCTGGTGGACGAGGGATTCAAGGTCATGGTGTATTGCGCCGACGACCCCATCCAGGCCCGCATGCTGGAAGACCTGGGCGCCTGCGCGATCATGCCGCTGGCCTCGCTGATCGGCTCGGGCATGGGCATCCTCAACCCCTGGAACCTGCGCCTGATCATCGACCAGGCGCGCGTGCCCGTGCTGGTCGACGCCGGCGTGGGCACGGCATCGGACGCCGCCATCGCCATGGAACTGGGCTGCGACGGCGTGCTCATGAACAGCGCCATCGCCCACGCGCGCGATCCGGTGCGCATGGGCCGCGCCATGAAGCTCGCCATCGAAGCCGGCCGCGAGGCATTCCTGGCCGGCCGCATGCCCAAGAAGCTCTACAGCGCGATCCCCAGCTCGCCCACCGAAGGGCTGATCACAGCGAAAAAATAAGCGTGCCCGCAGACCGACCCATCCCCCACGTCCTGAGCATCGCCGGCGTGGACCCCTCCGGCGGCGCCGGCATCCTGGCCGACATCAAGGCCATGAGTGCGCTGGGCGCCTACGGCTGCGCGGTCGTGGCCGCCATGACCGCGCAGAACACGCAAGGCGTCGCCGACGTCGCCCCCGTACCGCCCGCTTTCGTGGCCCGGCAGATCGACACACTGTTCGCCGACGTGCGCATCGACGCCGTCAAGACCGGCATGCTGGGCCAGCAGCCCGTCATCGCCGCGGTGGCCGAGCGGCTGGACCACTGGCAGCCGGTCCACTTCGTCCTCGATCCCGTCATGGTTTCGACCAGCGGCGCCCTGTTGCTCGAGCGCAACGCCATCGGCACGCTGCGCGATGCCCTGCTGCCCCTGGCGACGGTCATCACGCCCAACCTGCCTGAAGCCGGCGTGCTGCTGGACGAGCGTCCCGTGGAAACCGTCCGCGAAATGCGCCGCGCGGCCGAGCGCCTGCGCGACAAGATGGCCTACAGCGGCCGCCGCTGGGTCCTGCTCAAGGGCGGCCACCTGCCCGGCAGCGAGGCGGCGCTGGACCTGCTGCACGACGGCGACCGCATGATCGAACTGGCCGCACCTCGCATCGACACCCGCAACACCCACGGCACCGGCTGCACCCTTTCGGCCGCGCTGGCCGCGCTGCTGCCGCAGATCGACGACGTGCCCGAGGCAGCCAGGCGCGCCAAGGCCTATCTGACCGAGGCCCTGCGACAAGCCGGCCGGCTGGACATCGGCAAAGGCCACGGGCCGGTGCACCACTTTCACGCCTGGTGGTGAGGCCCGGGGCGCCTACACCGCCGCCGCATCAAGCCGGCAGGCGCTCTCGGCTCAAACCGACCAGGCCGATCCGGATGCCCAGCACGACCACGGCCCTGGCGGCTTAAGAACTCAATAAGCTACAAAGCGTTAAAATTGATCATTATCCTTAGACCAGACCGCCACGAGCGCCAAGAGTCGTCCATGAACGCCACTACCCTGCCCGACGTCGAACAAGCCCGCTTCAACATGGTGGAGCAGCAGATCCGCCCCTGGAATGTGCTCGACCCCAAGGTTCTCGACGCGCTGTTCGCGGTGCGCCGCGAACAGTACGTGCCGGTCGCGCTGCGCGCCCTGGCCTTCTCCGACCTGGAAATCCCCCTGCAGATCAACGGGATCGACACCTGCGAAACCATGCTGGCCCCCAAGATGGAGGCCCGTTTCGCGCAGGACCTACAGCTGCAGCCCACCGATTGCGTGCTCGAAATCGGTACCGGCTCGGGCTACCAGGCTGCGCTGCTGGCGCACCTGGCCCGCCAGGTCACCACCGTCGAGATCGACGGCCGGCTTGCCGCCTACGCACAGCAGAACCTGCAGCGCAATGGCGTGAACAACGCCAAAGTGGAGACCGGCGACGCCAGCAGGAGCTGGGGCAGCACCGAATACGACGCCATCCTCGTCACCGGCTCCGTACCCACCGTGCCCGACGCGCTCAAATATCAGCTGCGCGTGGGCGGACGCATGATCGTCGTCACCGGCCAGCCCCCCATCATGACGGCCTGGCGCATCACCCGCACCACCGCCGCCAGCTTCGAGACCGAAGGTCTGTTCGAAACCGTCATCAAGCCCCTGCGCGGCCCATCGGTGTCGCACTTCAAGTTCTGAGCGGACGCGCACGGGCAGTACCTGCCCTTCAAGCAAAACGGCCATTCGTATCGAATGGCCGTTTTGCTTGAAGTCCGCGGCGGGCGCGTCAGCCCTGGCGTATGCGATTGACCAGCGACGTGGTCGATCGCTGGAATTCGAAGGGAATGGCCACGGCCGTCCCGCCCCAGCTGCGCACCAGCCTGGTCTCGGGCAAAGTCTGCATGTCGTAGTCGCCGCCCTTGACGATGATGTCGGGGCGCAGCTCGGCGATGAGCGCCTCGGGCGTGTCTTCGTGAAAGGACGTGACCAGGCTCACGCAGCCGAGCGCCGCCAGCAGCGCAGCCCGGTCCTGTACGACATTGAGGGGTCGGTCCGGCCCCTTGCCCAGACGGCGCGCCGATTCGTCCGTATTGACCGCCACGATCAGCGTGGCACCCAGGCAGGCTGCCTGGTCAAGGTAGGTGGCATGGCCGCGATGCAGAATGTCGAACACGCCATTGGTGAACACCAGCGGGCGCGGCAATTGCTTGACCGCCTCGGCGGCGGCCGCGCGCGCAAGGATCTTGGATTCGAATCGGGCGGCAGTCATACGCAAATTGTAGCCGGTCGCCCGCCGCCGGTCGCCCGCATCAGGTCGCGGCGAGCACGCCCGTGCCGAACATCTTGGCCATCGCCTCCTTGCGATACCGATTGAGGTCCTTGACCGAGGTGAAATCGGTATCGAGCAGCCCCGAAAGAATATGCAGGATGCGCCCGGCGACCCGGCCTTCCCAGCCGCTGTCGAAGCGGATCTGCGTATCGAGCCAGCGTTCCAGCCAACCCGGTTCGGGCATCTTGGACTGCACCGTATCGTTGGGAAACATGGCCTTGTTCACGTGCAGATTGGTCGGGTGCATGGCCTGCGACGAGCGGCTGGCCGAGGCCATGAGCACGCCGATCTTGGCAAAGGCATGGCGCGCGGCCAGACTGGTTTCCTCGCCCCGGTCTTTCAGGGCACGCCGCATGTACTGCAGGTAGGCTCCCGCATGGCGGGCCTCGTCCTGGGCGATAGTCCGGTAAATGGCGCGAATGACGGGTTCGGTATGCCAGTTCGCCGCACAGCGGTACCAATGGTTCAGTCGGATCTCGCCGCAGAAATGCAGCATCAGCGTTTCGAGCTCGGCCGCGGGGTCGAACTCGAAACGCACCTTGTGCAGCTCTTCCTCGGTGGGTACCAGGTCGGGGCGAAAGCGCCGCAGGTACTCGATCAGCACCAAGGAGTGCTTCTGCTCCTCGAAGAACCAGATCGACATGAAGGCACAGAAATCGCTGTCGCCGCGATTGTCGCGCAGAAACATCTCGGTGGCCGGCAGGGCCGCCCATTCCGTGATGGCGTTCATCTTGATTGTGTGCGCCTGTTCGTCGGACAGCTTAGTGCCGTCGAACTCGCTCCACGGAATACTGGTCGCCATATTCCAGCGCACAGCTTCCATAGTCTTGAAAAGTTCAGGGTATAGCATGGGGGTTCTCTCCGCGGCCCCGAGCCGCTTTCTTATGACCGCTTTTATCGCCGCCCAAGAAGAAACCGTGATGACAGTTTCATATCAGAAATATGACTACGCGCGAATCTGACATGCTAACAGGCGCGGCGGCGATCCGCCATGGCTGGATCAATGTTTGTCCAAAGCCCACAAAATTACCGCCAGCGACACGGCCAGCACAGCCGTCAATGCCGCCAGCAGCCGGTTGCCCTGCTCGCGCGCCAGGCGCAGGCGGCGCGTCTCTTGCAACATCTCGGCGCTCAGGTCGGGACGGGCGAGACGATCGTGCAGCAGCCGCGGCACGGCCGGCAGCAGCTGCGACCACCTGGCCGACTCCCGGACCAGGCTTTCACGCAGACCGTGCAGCCCCATGCGCTTTCTCATCCAGCTTTCCAGGTGAGGCTTGGCGGTCTTCCACAAATCCAGCTCGGGATCGAGCTGGCGGCCCATGCCTTCGACGTTGAGCAGCGTCTTCTGCAGCAGCACCAACTGCGGCTGGATCTCGACATTGAAGCGGCGCGAGGTCTGGAACAGGCGCAGCAGCACCTGCCCCAGCGAAATTTCGGCCAGCGGCCGGTCGAAATAAGGCTCGCACACCGCGCGCACCGCGCCTTCGAGTTCTTCCTCGCGCGTGTCGCGCGGCACCCAGCCCGATTCGATGTGCAGTTGCGCCACACGGCGATAGTCGCGGCGGAAAAAGGCCAGGAAATTCTGCGCCAGGTAGTTCTTGTCGAACTCGGACAGCGAACCCACGATGCCGAAATCCAGTGCAATGTACCGGCCCAGCGTGGACGGGTTGTCCGACACATAGATATTTCCCGGGTGCATGTCGGCGTGGAAGAAACCGTCGGTGAACACCTGCGTGAAGAAGATCTCGACACCGCTCCTAGCCAGCGCGGGAATGTCGACACCGGCCTGGCGCAGCCGGTCGATGCGGCTTACTGGAATGCCGTACATGCGCTGCATGGTGAACACGGTGCTGGTGGTGAATTCCCAGATCACCTCGGGCACGATGAGCATGCCGTCGCGCCCGGACTCGGGGCCGAAGTTGCGGCGCAGCTGGCTGCAATTGGACGCTTCGCGCACCAGGTCGAGCTCATCGTGCAGGTACTTGTCGAATTCGGCGACGACCTCGCGCGGCTTGAGCCGGCGCCCGTCCGGACCCAGGCGCTCGAGCACGCGCGCCGCGATGCGCAGCAGGGCCAGGTCTTTCTCGATGACATCCAGCATGCCGGGGCGCAGCACCTTCACGGCCACTTCGCGCCCGTCGTGCATCACCGCGAAATGCACCTGGGCAATCGAGGCCGAGGCAATGGGGTCGGTCTCGAATTGCGCGAACAGCTCCCGCGGCGGCTTGCCCAGCGCCGCTTCGATCAGGGCAGCCGCCTGCGCCGAGGGAAAAGGCGGCACGCGGTCCTGCAACAGCGAAAGTTCGTCGGCGATGTCGGTCGGGATCAGATCTCGGCGGGTGGACAGCACCTGGCCGAACTTGACGAAAATGGGACCCAGCGATTCGAGCGCCTGGCGCAGCCGCATGCCGCGCGGGCCGCGCGGCATGCGGCCCAGGCGCAGCACACGCAGCATACGGCGCGCCAGCGGGTGATCGATGCTGGACAGGACCAGGTCGTCCAGGCCGAAGCGCAGCACGACGAAAATGATGCGCAGCAGCCGCGGCAAGATCAGCATCGGGCGCTCCCGTCCAGGCGCGCCAGGCGGGCGCCCAGGGCGCCGATGCGCCGCTCCAGCGCGTCGGCGTCGGCCTGCAATTGCGCCACGTCCAGGACATGTTGCGCCAGGGCCGGCCTGCCCGTCAGGGTGGCGGTTTCCTCGGACAGATATTCGGCCAGGTTGGCCGCAAGGCGGCTGCCCACATCGCGCACGCCCGACGCGGCCGCGCGCGCGCCAGACACCAGACGCGATGCCGGAATGTCGCCCATCACGCGGGCCAGATCGTCTTCCGGATCCCAGCGCAGATCGCGTGCCAGGTCGCCCACCACCTGGGCCAGGCCGGCATCGCCCGAGATGTGCGTCACCTCGGCGAAATCGGGCAGGCCGGCGGCGGGCAAACCCGCCAGGCGGATTTTCTCGGACCTCAGGGTCAGGACCACGTCGGGCACGATGGCCTCGTCGGCCGGGGACACCCTGCCGTCGCTGCTCAGCGTCAGGGACAGGCGCTGCCGCCCCCAGGCAAAGCGCACCGTCTTGCCCGCGTGGCGGGCCAGACGCTCGCCGGCCCAGGGCTCGCGGCCCAGCAGCGCATTGAGCGCGCCGGCGGCAAGCCGAGACACAGGTGGCAGGAAAGACGGAAGCGAGGGCAGAGGCAGCATGGAATCCAGGGATGACGATCGCGGCACGCAGCGCAGCGCAGGGCGAACCCAGGGCAGAGTTTACCGGGTTCATCTACCGGGTTCACGGGAGCGCCGTCATGGGCAATCCATGCCATGCCTATTGCCCGCGCCGCGCCTATACTGAAGCCTCCCGTCCTCAGAGAGTGATCCCCCATGAGCGCGTCCTTGAAGACCCTGCACGAACTCGCCGCGGCCCTGGCAGCGGGCACGACCACCAGCGTCAGGCTGGTCGAAGACGCCCTGGCCCGCATCGAGCAACACCGGGCCGGCGGCGGTGTGGCCTACAGGGAAATAGATGCCGAGTCGGCCCTGCTGGCCGCGCATGCCAGCGACCAGGCCCGCAAGGCCGGCTATGTGCCCGGCGCGCTGGCTGGCTTGCCTGTCTCCGTCAAGGACCTGTTCGACGTCCAGGGCCAGGTCAGCAAGGCCGGCTCGATCGCGCTGAACAATGCCGCACCCGCATCCCAGGACGCCGTGGCGGTAGCCCGGCTACGCCAGGCAGGCGCCATCCTGCTGGGCCGCACCAATATGAGCGAATTCGCGTTCTCGGGTCTGGGCCTGAATCCGCACTACGGCACGCCGCGCGCCCCGCACGACGAGGCGCGCGTGGCGGGCGGGTCGAGTTCGGGCGCCGCGGTCAGCGTGGCCCTGGGCATGGCCGCCGCCGCGCTCGGCACCGACACCGGGGGGTCGATCCGCATTCCCTCGGCCTTCTGCGGCCTGACCGGCTTCAAACCCACCGCGCATCGCGTGCCGCTGGCCGGCGCCCTGCCGCTGTCCAGCTCGCTCGATTCCATCGGCCCTCTAGCCGTCTCAGTGGCCTGCTGCGCGGCTTTCGATGCCGCGATCAGCGGCCAGACCCTGGACGCGCGGCCCGCCGACATCCGCGGCCTGCGCTTGTACGTCACCCGCGACCTCGTCTGCGATGGCATGGACGAGGAAGTCGCGCAGGCTTTCGAGGCCTCGCTGCAGAAGTTGTCCAAGGCGGGCGCGACCATCGTGCCGTTCAGCTTGCGCGAACTGCGCGAGCTACCCAGGATCAATGCCAGCGGCGGCCTGACGGCAGCCGAAGCCTGGACCTGGCACCGCAAGCTGCTGCAGGCCCAGGGCACCTGCTACGACCACCGCGTCGCGCAGCGCATCCGCCGCGGCGCCGAGCAGAGCGCGACGGACTATATCGAAGTTCTTGCGGCGCGACGTCGCCTGCAGGCCGTCGCGGCCGAGCGCTTGCGCGACGCCGACGCATGGCTGATGCCGACCGTCGCCATCAAGCCGCCTTTGGTCGCTTTCGTGGAAAGGGACGACGAGGCCTTCTTCGAAACCAACAGCCTGGTCCTGCGCAACCCCAGCGTCGTCAATTTCCTGGACGGCTGCGCGGTGTCGCTGCCCACGGGCGAGCCGGGCATCGGCGTATCCGTCTGCGGCCTGCGCGACCAGGACGCCCGCGTGCTGCAGATCTCGGCGTCAGCCCAGCTTCACGCCTTCGTGTAGCGCAGCCACGCCGGCAGTCAGGTTGAAGAACTGCACGCGCTCCAGGCCAGCCTCGCGCATCATGCCGGCCAGGGTTTCCTGGTCGGGGTGCATACGGATCGACTCGGCCAGGTAGCGGTAGCTGGCCTCGTCCTTGGCCACCAGCTTGCCCATCAGCGGCAGCATGTTGAAGGAGTACCAGTCGTAGACCGGCGCGAGCGGCTTGGCCACGCGGGAAAACTCCAGCACCAGGAGCTTGCCGCCGGGCTTGAGCACGCGCGCCATCTCGGCCAGCGCCCGGTCCTTGTGCGTCATATTGCGCAGGCCGAAGGCCACGCTGACGCGGTCGAAATATCCATCGGGAAACGGCAGGCGCTCGGCATCACACACCGCGGTGGGCAGCACCATGCCAGCGTCCATGATGCGGTCGCGGCCCACGCGCAGCATGGAATCGTTGATGTCGGTCATCCAGACTTCGCCCGTGGCGCCAGCGCGCTTGGCGAAAGCCTTGGCCAGGTCGCCCGTGCCGCTGGCGATGTCCAGCACCCGCATGCCCGGCCGGATGGCCGCGCGGCTGATGGTGAAGGCCTTCCAGATGCGGTGCAGCCCGCCCGACATCAGGTCGTTCATGATGTCGTAGCTGGCGGCCACAGAATGGAATACTTCGGCGACTTTGCGGGCCTTCTCGTTTTCGGCGACAGTCTGGAAGCCGAAATGGGTGCTTTGCGCCCCGGAGATATCGGACGACGATGTGGAATTTTGCATGACTTTTCCTGGCAAGATGTCATGGTAGCCGATCGCGGCCCGGCCGATCGCGGCCCGGCCTATCTAGGCCGGCCTAGATAGGCCCGATCTGGCTCTGCCCAGGCTATGCGCCGCCCAGCTTGCCGAACTCGACCGTGCTCTTGACGTAGAAGACCTGCACGCCCTCGGCCTGGAGCCGCTCGAACAGCCGGTCGCATTCCGGGGCCGTGACCACCATGACCACCGACACCGGCTGGTCGGTCAGCTCGAAGAAACGGGTGGAGTGCAGATGATGGTCGTGCCCCATCCCCTCGCCGGCGGGCACCAGCGTCGCGCCGCCCAGGTCCAGCTCCGCGGCCAGTTTGACGAGCCAGTCGGCCAGCGGGGTGCCGTGATGAAGCCGGTCCTGCTGGGTGAAAAAAGTAAGCATGTATCCGGTCATTTCCCGCTCCTTTATTTACGATTTAAGCCACTGCACCGAAGCGATGCCCACCAGCGTCGCGGCCAGCGAGCCGGCCACGTGAATGGCGATTTCCCCGGCGGCCCAGCCCAGTTGTCCGCGCTGCATCAGGGCCACCACTTCCGACGAGAAGGTGGAAAACGTGGACAAACCGCCGCAAAAGCCCGTGATGATCAGCAGCCGCCACTCGGGGGCCAGGCCCGGAAGCTGCGTAAATACGCCTACCGCGGCGCCGATGATGTAGCCGGCGATCAAGTTCGCCGCGAGCGTACCCGGCGGAAGCGTGGGAAACAGGGCGTTGAGCTTGATGCCGAGCCACCAGCGGGAAAGTCCGCCGGCAGCCGATCCGATCGAGATGGCGAGTATGGGTTTCCACATTGCACTGTCCAGGGATATTTTTGTTGCTATTCGGACAGGCATGCCTACGCGGGCCCGTCCGGCCAATACGTAGGCATCATCAGCCACGAGACGTGGCGTTTATTGGAGGAATGCCATCTCCATGCAATTAAATTTAGCACACCCCGGCCCGTTCGCCGAAGCCGCGCAGCGGCCCGGGTGCTGCGCGAGATCGTGAAATTCGTCACATACCTGAAATATTACAGCCATACTATGGCAACGCTCGCGCCGGCCGGCGCTTCTGTCTGCACTCAATCCATGTCCAGCACCATTCTCGTCGTCGAAGACGAACCCGCCATCCAGGAACTGATCGCCGTCAACCTGTCGTTTGCCGGGCACAAAGTGCTGCGGGCCTTCGATGCCGAACAGGCGCAGACGCTGATCCGCGCCGAACTGCCCGACCTGATCCTGCTCGACTGGATGTTGCCCGGCGCCTCGGGCCTGTCCCTGGCGCGCGCGCTGCGCGACGACGAGCGCACCCGCACGGTGCCCGTCATCATGCTTACCGCCAAAGGTTCCGAGCAGGACAAGGTGGAAGGTCTGGAAGCCGGCGCCGACGACTACATCACCAAGCCGTTCTCGCCCAAGGAACTGGTGGCGCGCATCAAGGCCGTGCTGCGCCGGCGCGCGCCCCAGCTCACCGACGACATCATCGACGTGGCCGGCCTGAAGCTCGATCCGGCCACACACCGCCTGTCCGGCGGCACGCAGTCGCTGGCCATCGGGCCGACCGAGTTTCGCCTGCTGCATTTCTTCATGACCCACCCCGAACGCGTGTTCTCGCGCGCCCAGTTGCTGGATCAGGTCTGGGGCGACCATGTCTTCGTCGAAGAACGCACGGTGGACGTGCATATCCGTCGCCTGCGCAAAGCGCTCGAACCCAGCGGCCACGACAATCACGTGGAAACTGTGCGTGGCAGCGGTTACCGCTTCACGGCCCAGGTCGCAGCGCGCTAGGCTTGCGCGATGGTCTGGCTGCGTACCCTGCTCTGGTGCGCCCTCTGGGCAGCCGTGGGCCTGCTCGCGGGCGACCTGTTCACGCCCGCGATCGGCTGGGCGGTGCCATGCCTGGCATTCTTCGCCATGCTGGTATGGCGCAACCATAGCCTGTCGCGCGTGACGCGCTGGGCGCAGGATCCCACTACCGCCCCGCCCGCCGACGTGGGCGCCTGGGACGACGTGGTGGCTCCGCTTTACCGCTACCTGCGCATGCAGTCGCGCGTGCTGCAGGAAAGCCACGATGCACTGCAGAACATGGTGGCGGGCGCCCAGGCCCTGCCCGACGGCGTGGTCACGCTCAACAATGAATTCCAGATCGACTGGTGCAACCGCATGGCCATGCGGCATCTGGGCCTGCGCTTGCCCTACGATCGCGGCAGCAAGCTGCTGAACCTGGTGCGCTCGCCGGATTTCGTGGCATACGCGCAAAGCGCGGATTGGCCCGAGCCCATACTGGTGCGCCTGTCCAACAGCGGGCAGGAGCGCGTGATGATGATGCAGATGGCCCGCTACGGACAAAACCAGCACCTGCTGATCTCGCGCGACGTCACGCAGATCGAAAAACTGGAAACCACCCGGCGCGATTTCGTCGCCAACGTCTCGCACGAGCTGCGCACGCCACTCACGGTGCTGACGGGCTTTCTGGAAACCTTGCGCGACATGCCGCAGGACGCCGTGCCGGCCGAGCAGCGCGAGCAATACATCGGCATGATGTACGAGCAGGCCCAGCGCATGCAGGCCATCGTCGAGGACCTGCTGACGCTGTCCACGCTCGAATCCTCGCCCGGCGCGGGACCGGCCGTCGTCAATATGAGCGAGCTATTGCAGCGCGCGCGGCAACAGGCCGAAGCCCTGTCCAACGGCCGGCATGTTTTCGAATGGCATATCGACGAAGACCTGGACCTGCTGGGCAACGCCAGCGAGCTGACCTCGGCTGTTTCCAATCTGCTGACCAACGCCGTGCGCTATACACCGGACGGCGGGCAGATCAGGGTGTACTGGGAGACCGACGCGCAAGGCATGGCCCATTACCGCGTGCAGGACACCGGCATCGGCATCGCGGCGCGCCATATCCCGCGACTGACCGAACGCTTCTATCGCGTCGATCGCGGCCGCTCGCGCGCCGTGGGCGGCACGGGCCTGGGCCTGGCCATTACCAAGCACGTGGCCATGCGCCACGACGCCACACTGGGCATCGAGAGCGAACCGGGCAAGGGCAGCACGTTCTCGCTGGATTTCCCATCGGAGCGGGTCAGCCGCGATCAGGCCTGACTCAAACCAGCGCGACCTTGCCGCTGGCCAGATCGTAGAGGCCGCCTACCATCGTCACGGCGCCGCTGGCGTGCATTGGCGCGAGGATGGGCGCGGCCGTCGCCAACCGCGCCGTGGTCTCGATCACGTTCTGCTCGATGGCCTCTTCCAGCAGGTTGGGCCCCCCCCTGCGCATCGCGGCCTGCGCCGCCGGGATGATCGCATCGACCAGTCCCGGCAGGTGACCCGGCAGCACGGCCTTGTCCTGCAGCACCTTGAGCGTGGAGGCCACGGCTCCGCAGTTGCTATGCCCCAGCACCATGACCAGCGGCACGTCGAGAAACTTCACGGCATATTCCATGCTGGCGATGGCATCGTCGTCCGCGACATTGCCTGCCACGCGCACCACGAACAGGTCGCCCAGCCCCTGGTCGAATACAAGCTCTGGCGCGACGCGGGAGTCGGCGCAGCCCAGGATGGCGGCGTAAGGCTTTTGCCCGCGCACGCGGGCCGCGCGGCCGATCGCGTAATCGCGCTTGCGGCTGTGCCCGGCCGCATAACGCGCGTTGCCGTGCATAAGTCGCGCCAGAGCGGCCTTGCCGCCGATGCGATTGTCCGGCAGCGCCGTTTCGGCGGCATAGGCCATGGGGGCTGCCGCGCCCAGGGCCGTGAAGAGGGCGGCGCCCAGGGCCGTGCCCAGAAAGCCGCGGCGCGATGCCCCGGCTCCCAAATCAGGCGTTTCGCATTGGCAATGCATTTCGCACTCACACATGATCCGCTCCAAAAGATGATTGACCTCCAGGACCAGCTCCGCATGCGTTTGCGCGACACCCCAGACGCATGCGCATGAATTTAAAGGACGAACGCGGCGCTTACAAGCTTTCGCAACCTGACCGGGTGCGGACCCGAACCCGGACCCGCCCTAGCCTCGGGCCAGGTCGATGAAGGCGCGCAGATAGTCCACGCCCACCTCGGCCTCGCGCGCACCCAGGAATATCTGCTTGGCGATGCCCTTGGGACCCAGTTTGACCGGCACGACCGGCATCCGGCTCGCATATTCCTGAACCAGCCAGCGCGGCAAAGCCGCCACGCCCCGGCCGCTGGCGACCATCTGCATCATGATGTCGGTGTCTTCGATGGGCTTCTGGCGCCTGGGCGTCACGCCCGCCGGCGACAGGAACAGGGTGTAGATATCGAGCCGGTCGATCGGCACCGGATAGGTGATGAGCACTTCGCGATCAAGCTGCCTGGGTTCGACGTGCCTGGCCTTGGCCAGCTTGTGGTCGGCCGCGACGACAAGCACCTGTTCGTAATCGAACACCGGCTCGAACACCAGGCCAGGCTTGAAGAGCGGATCCGGCGTGACAAGCAGGTCGATTTCGTAGCCGAACAGCGCACCGATGCCGCCGAACTGGAACTTCTGCTTCACATCCACATCCACGTCCGGCCAGGCCCGCAGATACGGCGAGACGATTTTCAGCAGCCATTGATAGCAGGGATGGCACTCCATGCCAATGCGCAGAGCGCCGCGCTCGCCTTGCGCGAACTGGCGCAGGCGGTCCTCGGCCAGGGCCAGCTGCGGCAGCACGCAGTTGGCGACGGCGAGCAGGTATTGCCCGGCCTGCGTCAGCCGAAGGCTGCGCCCTTCGCGCAGCCAGACATCGGTACCCAGATGCTGTTCGAGCTTTTTCATGCTGTGGCTCAGCGCCGATTGCGTCAGGAACAGCGCCCCCGCGGCGGCGGTCAGCGAACCCTGTTTTTCGACTTCCTGGACGATGGCCAGGTGAATGCGTTCCAGCATGATATATGAATAATTTTCATTGAATATTGAATTTTTACCATTTTACTTCATGATTTTCGATACCTAAGATGCCTGTCTGCACTTCATTTCCGCAAGCAGGCAAAGGTATTTCCATGACCACCATTCACAATCTCGGCTTTCCCCGCATCGGCGCCAGGCGCGAACTGAAGTTCGCGCTGGAGTCCTACTGGAGGGGCGAATCCTCGCGCGACGACCTCAAGCAGTTGGGCGCGCAGTTGCGCAAGCGCCACTGGAACGACCAGGCCGGCCTGGACCTGGTGCCAGTAGGCGACTTCGCCTTCTACGACCAGATGCTCGACATGAGCTTCACCCTGGGCAATCTGCCCGCGCGCGCGCAGGATTTCCATGGCGAGGCGCTGGACAATTATTTCCGCGTGGCGCGCGGCCGTTCGGCTGGCGCCGCCGCCCGGCCGCCCGAAGGCAGCGCGCCCTCCCTCGGGGAGGCAGTCGCGCAGGGACAGGAAGGCCGTCCAGTCAGCGTCGAAGAACATGCCGCGTGCTGCGGCGGCATCGCCGCCGGCGAAATGACCAAGTGGTTCGACACCAACTACCACTACATCGTCCCGGAGTTCACCGCCGCCACCGAGTTCCGGCTGGACGCCTCGCGCCTGCTGGAGCAGCTGGCCGAGGCCCGCGCCAACGGCACCCAGGCCAAGCCCGTCGTGATCGGCCCGGTCACCTATCTGGCCCTGGGCAAGGCCAAGGACGATTCCGATCGGCTGGCCCTGCTGCCCAAGTTGCTGCCCGTCTACGGCGAACTACTGGATACGCTCGCCGCGCAGGGCGCGCAGTGGGTGCAGATCGACGAACCCCTGCTGGTGACTGAACTCGACGAGGCATGGCAGCATGCCTTCAATCTGGCCTATCACCATCTGAAGGCCTGCCGCGTCAAGATCCTGCTAGCTACCTACTTCGGCCAGCTCCATGAAAACCG